>JANLPT010000125.1:0-22040 GCA_031367405.1 Bryobacteraceae bacterium | reverse complement strand
CCGTAAAGCTGCTGCGGCCGAAAATCACGAGGTTCCCGCATCGGTCACCCCGCTAGAAAAAGAAATGGTTCTCATACAAATAAGTGGATTTCGCCCGCCAAAGTTCTCAACTCTTTTGCGGGGACCCAGCCGCCCCAGATGCGGGGACTCTCTAGGGCTAACTCCATCGCCAAATCGCCACCAGCCGAGCGTTGCACTCACGCGCTGGCGCTGGACGCGTTAAACTGAGCAGCATGATCCGCACCACCGCATGCCTTCTGCTCGCCAGCCTGTTGGCGGCCGCGCAGGAACCCGCGAAAAAGACCGAGAAGCTGGCACCTTACTATCCGACACCGGAAACGGTGGTGGAGGAGATGCTGAAGATGGTCGGGACCAAGCCCGGGGAGAAAATGTTCGACCTTGGTTCCGGCGATGGCCGCATCGTCATTATGGCGGCGAAAAAGTTCGATGCCGATGCGACGGGTATCGAGTTTGATGCCGATCTGCAGCGGCAAAGCAGCGAGCGGATCAAGGCGCTGGGCCTCGAGAAGAAAGCGCGCATCATTCTGGGCGACATCATGGCGCAGGACTACTCGGCCGCCAACGTGATTACCGTGTACCTGCTGCCGGTTTCGAACGATAAGGTCCGGCCGATGTTGGAGAAACAATTGAAACCGGGTACGCGGATTGTCGCGCATGACTTTGAGTTTTCGGGCTGGAATCCCGATAAGGTGATGCACATCGAAGACGATGGCGAAGGCCGCAGCCACACTCTGTATCTGTACAAGCGCTAAGTGAGAGTCGAAGGCTTCTATCTCTCGAACCGTTGGATCCGCCTGCTATGCGCGGTGCGGACGATGCTGGCGGGAACGAGCTTTGTGCTGGCGATTTCCCGTTGGCCGGCGAACGCCCCGGTGACGGTGTTACTGGGAATTTTTGCGGTTTATAGCGGCGTAGCGCTTTTCTGGCGAAGCCTCGAAGCGATTGGACGGCCGTGGCCCGCGTTGTTACTCGATACTTTTATCTTTCTCATTTCAGCCGTTGTCACCGCCGACCAAAACTTGTGGTTCAGTTCCCTGTTTTACGTGTATCTGCTGATTGCCGCCGCGCTGCTGCATGGTTGGCGCGAAGTGTGGCTGGTGGTGGTGATCTCGATGGCCTTCTTTCTATTTACTAAGCCATTGCAGACGCAGAGCCTGATGCCAATGCTGGCTCTGGCGGGGATTCTGGCGTGCGCGCTGGCGCTGGAAAAGCGCTCCTTAGTGGAGCGGCTCTCGGGCGCGTCGCGCGAGAGTGAGCTCTTCCAATCCGAAGCGCAGCGCGCCCGCGAGAGTGAGCGCCAACGCATCGCGAACGATTTTCACGATGGGCCCCTGCAATCCTATATCAGCCTGCAAATGCGGCTCGAATTTCTGAATAAAATTATGGAGCGCAAGCCGGAGACGGCCCCGCGCGAGTTACACGATATTCAGGAGTTATTGAAGGGGCAAGTAACTGACTTACGCACGTGGCTGCGCGGCATGCGCCCCATCCAGATGGAGGGTAACTTTCCGGCCGCCGTCCGCCGGCTGGTAGACGAGTTCAAGAAAGACAGCGGCATTTCGACGTCGGTGCTTTGTGCGGAAATCAAGGAGACAGGGGAGCCCGAGTCTTCCATTGAGTTACTGCAGATTGTGCGGGAAGCGTTGACGAATGTTCAGAAACATTCGCGGGCCTCCCGGGTGAATGTATCCGTGGAGCGCGTCGGACCTTGGCTCGAAATTTCTGTCGAAGACGATGGGACGGGCTTCCCGTTTGCGGGCGCGTTTAGCCTGGACGAGTTGGAGACGCTGGGCCTGGGGCCGATGAGCATCCGGCGCCGGGTGCGGACCTTGGGCGGCGATCTGATTGTGGAATCGAAGCCGGAACGGGGCGCAGGGATCAAGGTGCGCGTACCGGCGTGAGGCATTTACGATGGGGGGCCGCATGGTTGGTATTGTGCGGCTGCGGACGGTATGCCGACTTTGCGCTGCCATTCAGCAACAGCGGCAGCGAGCGGACTTACACTTGGCGCGCGGAGCCGAAGCCAGTGATCGTGCGTTCGGCGGGGTGGGATGCGGTCGACGCCTTGAATCCAGCAGTGATTGCCGGGCGGGATGGCCGGCTTTTCAATTTCTATTCGGGCTTCGATGGCCGCACTTGGCACACCGGGCTGGCCACCTCCACCGATGGCCTGGCTTGGACCAAACAAGGCAAGGTGCTGTCGCCTGACGCGCAGACTTGGGAAGGCAGTTACATCGCGGCGAACGGC
Organism: Bryobacteraceae bacterium; assembly: GCA_031367405.1. Lineage (GTDB taxonomy): Bacteria > Acidobacteriota > Terriglobia > Bryobacterales > Bryobacteraceae > JALHNI01. The sequence continues at coordinate 19,771 of JANLPT010000125.1, read as the reverse complement.
AGCGCGCGCCTGGTGAACGGTGAATATAAGTATTGGTATCAAGCAGGAGCGATGGGGCAGACGCGGATTGGCTTGGCGCGGTCAGGCGATGGGCGGACGTGGCGGAAAGAGCCGGCGCCGGTGCTGGGGTTAGGTCCGCGGGGCGCTTGGGATGAAGTGAGTATCGGCGACCCGGATGTCGTGATCGTCGATGGCACTTACTATCTTTATTACTTAGGGCAGGACCGTGCGCGACGCCAACGCTTGGGTGTGGCGCGATCATCCGACGGCGTCACCTGGACTAAGTTACGCGCCAACCCAGTATTGGAGTTAGGGGAGATGGGCCGCTTCGATGAACGCGGCTTGGGCGAACCCGCCGTGTGGCGGCAAGACGGTTACTGGATGCTGTATACGGGCCGCGACCAGGCCGAGAACCGGCGCATGGGGCTGGCTTACTCGCGTGATGGGATTGCCTGGCAGAAAGCGCCTTCGCCGGTAATTACGGGCGGCCAGGCCTGGAATGCCAAGGTGGTTTGCGACGCGTCAGTGCTCGTGATTGGCGGCAAGGTCCGCGTGTGGTTCGGCGGGGGCGATGTCGCGCGGCCGGCGGAAGGTCTCAATGGGCAAATTGGTTACGGGGAACTAACTCCGCGCGGGCAAACACAATAAACCCCGTGCCGCAAGATGGGCACGGGGTAGATATTAAAATTATCTAAGCTTTCAATTCCACGACACGGGCGGTGGGGGCGTTGCGCATGACGGAGGCGATGCCGCGCTTCACCGACGAAGGCGACTTATACATTTCGCTCTTGCCGATGATCTCCTTATTCTTCGCCTGGAGCACGAAGTATTGCTCACCATTCTTAGCGGTGCGGACGTCGAAGCTCGCCACGTCGGCGGAGTTCTGGCGTACGCTTTCGATGCCATTGGCGGCACCTTCGCGAGCGGCGTACTGCTCACTGGTAAGAATGATCTCGCCATTGCCAGCCTTCAGATTAAACATCCAGTTCTTCTTGGCGGTCAGCTTTAATTCAAATTTCGCGGCCATAACTCCTCTTTCTCTCTTCCTCAACGTTTAAGTTCGGGGGGTGTTTAATATTCCAGTCTTTTTGGACCTCTTTTGTCAAGCGTCTTTGGGCGATTTTATTCGGCAGCCGCCGGACCGCCGCGGGCGTGGGCGGGTCCGCGAAAGACGGCATTGAGTAAGAAAAGGTTCAGGCCGTCGACGTAGGCGCGGTAATTAGGATCGGTGGTGAAGGCGACGACGACCCCGCGGCCGGAGCGCGCGGAGACGACCAAAGGTTTGTAAGCGAGCTGCTTGCGGTTTTCTTCCCAAAGGTAGCCGCTGGCCAGAAGCTGATCGGGCGCGGCAAAGACGGCGGCGTTGATGCCCTTATCCAGCTTGATGGGCGAGTAAATGGCGCGGCCGCTGACGACGGCGTAGACGGTGGCGGGAAGGCCGGCGGAGATCCACTGCTCCTGGTCGACGGTGGCGCGCAGGATGACACCCGCCACGTCGTCAGGCTGCTCGGTGTCGGCTTGAATGGCGCGATCGAACTCTTCTTGTTTGGCGATCAGCTTGCCCGGCACGCGGGAGTCAGCCGGAGCGGTGGAAGGGCCAGCGGAAGCGGCTACGGCGGGCTTGGCTTCAGGAACGCCGGGTGGCTTTACCAGATTCTCCTGGGCGAGCGAGAGCAAGCCGGTGCGGGTATCGGCGAGAAAGCCCGTGGCACCGGCTCCGAGCGCGACGACGGTGCCGCCGGCGCTCACCCAATCCTTGAGGCGAGCAATGCCTCCCGCGCCCAACTCAGCGGCGTAGGCACCGCCGTCGGGCACCAGCAGCACTTGAAACTTGCTGAGGTCGGCGATGGCGAAAGAACGGCTGCGGATGGCCGTGACGGGATAACCATACTGGCGCTCGAGCACGAACCTGGCGTGGCCGGCGGAACTGGCTTGCGTGGGCGTATCCCACAGGATGGCCACGGCGGGACGGCGCAGGGCCACGACGTTGTTGCTGCCAAAGTCGGGGCCATCGTCGACCGCACTGGAGTCAGCGGCGATCACCTCGGCACCGGTGCTCGCGACAAGCTTGGCCACGGTATCGTGGACGCTCGAGTCATTCTGTTTCACCATGACGATCAGCGTGCCGCTGGGCAACTTGCGCCCGGCCTGCGTGAAACTCTTGTCGTTCGAAAGCACGTGCAGGTTCGCGCGTAACGCGCCGGTGAGAAAGCGGCCGGCGGCGTTGGTGCCCCAGGGGATGACGTAGGCGACTGCGGCGCGGGCGGGCGCTTTGGCGGCGGGCAGTTCGCCTGGCTTTACCATCTCAAAAGCACCCGTGGAGATGATGGTGGAGATCTGGGTGGCAACCACGGCTTCGATGTTGAACATCTGGGGCAGGCTCCATCCGGTGACGTCGTAGATTTGGTCACGCAGTTTGCGCTTGCGGCGGCGTTCTTGTTCGCGCAGGAAGCCGTCTTCGAGAGGCGTGTTGGGGTCAAGCAAGGTGCGGATGAAGCGCTTGGCGGGTTGGGCGATGGAGATGACGTAGCTGCCCACAGGGAAGTCCTTGCCGCCGTTCGTAAAGGGCGCGGTGGACCGTTTCACTTCGACGCCCTGGGAGGCGAGGTTAGCGGCCAGCTTATCGACCGATGAAACGTCGCCGCGGCGGGAGAGAATGTACTCCTTGATCGGCTCTTTAGTGCCCTCGTCGATGGCGCTTTGGCGATAGGCGTAGAAGCCATCCAGCAAGCGCTGGCGGTCACGCGCGGCAGTTTCGCACGTGGCGATGGAGGCGACGAAGTGTTTCTGCACGGAAACGTTGTATTCGTATAATGTTTCGTCGCCGCGCATGGCTTTCAGACCGCGCACGGAGGCGTTTTCGTAAGTCATGGAGACGCCGCCGTAGAACCACGGCCAACTGGCGCCATAGCCGGGATAAAACTCGTCGTAGGTTTCGCGCGTGAAGTAAGTGAAGCCGAATTTGTCGAAGTACTTGGCGTTGCTTGCGCCAAAGCGGGCTTGCGATTCAAGTTGATTTCTGGTGAGGTGCGGATTGAAGGGTGCCGCGCCCGGCGCGAAGAAGTAGCTGGAGTCAGTGCCCATCTCGTGCAAGTCGACGAAGACCAGCGGGAACCACTCCTGCAGCATCTTGATGCGGCCAATGGTTTCGGGCTGGGTGAGGGCGAACCAGTCGCGGTTCATGTCGAAGTAATAGTGATTGGTGCGGCCGCCGGGCCAAGGCTCGTTGCGTTCGGCGGAGATGGGGGAACCGTCAGGTTCGAGGCCTTCGGCGATGGTGAAATTTTGGACGAAGCGATTGCGGCCATCGGGATTCTGGGAAGGGTCAATCAGGACGACGACGTCTTTCAAGATGGCGGCGACGGTGGAGTCGTTGCGCGCGGCGAGCAGGTGGTAGGCGGTCATCATGGCGGCGTCGCAGCTGGAGATTTCATTGCCGTGGACGCCATGCGAGAGCATGATGACGGCCGGCAAGCCAGCGATCAGTTTTTGGGCTTCGGCGGCGGAGGTCTTGCGCGGATCGGCGAGACGCTTCATGCTGGTTTGAATTTCGGTGAGGCGGCGGATGTTCGCTTCCGAACCGATGGCGGCGTAAATCAGCCGTCGCTTCTCCCAGGAACGGGCATAGTCGAAGACTTTGATGCGGTTGGGCTGGGCGGCGGCGAGGGCCTCGAAATAGCGCACCAGTTCGTCAGGGGCGGCGATGCGCTCGCCGGGCGCGAAGGCGAGGACCTTTTGGAAGGTGGGGACGGCGGGGTCGTAGACGGCACCGGGCCACATCTCGAACTTGGGTTGAGGAAAGGCTGCCAGAGCAGCGAAGAGAAGCACAAAGCAGACGCGCATATTCATTTAGAGTAGATGATTTGACGCGATAGGCGCAGCAATGCCAAGGACGGAAGGCCCGGCTAACTAAGGCAGTAATTCGGTGATCGACGAGATGATGTGGCGGGGTTTGAGCGCGGCGAGGGCGGTGGGGTCGCCGTAGCCGTAAGTGACCGCGCAGACGTCGACGCCGGCGGCATGGCCGGCTTCAATGTCGGCGGTGGCGTCACCGACGAACAGGCAATCCGCCGGGGAAGCGCCCAAGCGGGCCAGAGCACGCTGAATGACGTCGGGGGAGGGCTTGTGCGGAAAGCCGTCGGTGCCTTGCACGTGCTCAAAATGTTGGAGCAACCCGAACTTTTCGAGAACGATGCGCGCGGTCGGCGTGCCTTTGGTGGTCGCGGTGGACTTGCGCCCGCCCAGGGCGGCTAGCGTCCTCGAAACTCCGGGGTAGAGTACCGTGCTTTCGTGCTGACGCGAGGCGTAGATCCGGCGGTAAGCGAGGACCAAGCCGTCGAGATCGGCGGCGGTGAATGCAGGGTTCACGTGGCTGAAGCAATCGATCAAGTGACGGCCGATGAAGCTACGGAGAAGCGGCACGGAGACGTCGTGAATGCCACGCAAGTCCAGCGCGCTTTGGATGGCCCCACAGATGTCGGGGGCCGAATCGGTGAGCGTACCGTCGATGTCGAACAGGTAGACGCTGTACGCGCGCACCATGGATTACGCGGGCTGCGGACCGGCCATGGGGGGCGGCGTGATGCTGTTGGCCGGCCGGATGACTTGCTGCACCTGCTGGCCCTGATCACTCGAGTTATTCACCGGCGTGACGGGCTTAAAGACCGGCAGCGTGCCGCCGTCAATCAGGATGCGCACTTCGTTGCCGTCGAGCACTTCGCGTTCGAGTAAGGCTTCGGCGATGAGTACGGTGGCATCGCGATGATCGTCGATGATCTTTTTGGCGCGCGTATAGCCATCTTCGATGAGGCTGCGAACCTGTTGGTCAATGCTGATGGCGGTGGTTTCAGAGTAGTCGCGATGCTGGGCAATCTCACGGCCAAGGAAGATCTGTTCTTCGCGCTTGCCGTAGCTCACCGGACCCATCTCGCTCATGCCCCATTCGCACACCATGCGGCGGGCGAGGTTGGTGGCTTGTTCAATGTCGTTCGAAGCGCCGGCGCTCTTCATGCTCATGAAAGTTTCGTCGGCGACGCGACCGCCCATCAACACCGTCAGCCGGGCTTCGGCTTGGAGCTTGGTGAAATCCACCTTGTCCTGGGTGGGCAACTGCATTGTGACGCCCAAGGCCATCCCGCGCGGGATGATCGAGACCTTATGCAGCGGGTCAGCGTGAGCTACCAAAGAGGCGACCACGGCATGGCCGGCTTCGTGGTAAGCGGTGTGTTTGCGTTCTTCTTCGCTGATGACGCGAGACTTGCGTTCGACGCCCATCATCACCTTATCTTTGGCCAATTCGAAGTCGGCCATGGTGATCACTTTGCGGTTCTGGCGCGCCGCCAGCAGGGCGGCCTCATTTACCAGATTGGCGAGGTCGGCACCAGCAAAACCGGGGGTGCCGCGGGCAATGACGCTGAGTTCGACGTCGTCGCCGAGGGGAGTCTTTTTGGTGTGAACCTTGAGGATCTGCTCGCGGCCCCGCAAGTCAGGGCGGTCGACGATCACGCGGCGGTCGAAGCGGCCGGGGCGCAGCAAGGCGGGGTCAAGGACGTCGGGCCGGTTGGTGGCCGCGACGAGGATGACTCCTTCGTTCGATTCGAAGCCATCCATTTCCACCAGCAGCTGATTCAGGGTCTGTTCACGTTCGTCGTGACCGCCGCCCAAGCCAGCGCCGCGATGACGGCCGACGGCGTCGATTTCGTCGATGAAGACGATGCAGGGGGCGTTCTTTTTGCCTTGCTCGAAAAGGTCGCGGACGCGGCTGGCACCGACGCCGACAAACATTTCGACAAAGTCCGAACCGGAGATCGAGAAAAACGGGACGCTGGCCTCGCCCGCGATGGCGCGGGCGAGCAGCGTCTTACCGGTGCCCGGCGAACCGACGAGCAACACGCCCTTCGGAATGCGGCCGCCCAGCTTTTGGAACTTTTGGGGCTCACGGAGAAACTCAATGATCTCCTGCAATTCTTCCTTGGCTTCGTCGACGCCCGCGACGTCCTTAAAAGTGACTTTCTTCTGCTGCGAGGAGTGCAGGCGGGCGCGGCTTTTGCCGAAGCTCAGCGCCTTATTGCCGCCGGACTGCATCTGGCGCATCATGAAGATCCAGAAAGCCAGCAGCAGAATGAACGGAATGGCTTGGATGAGGACAGAGACGAAGTTGAGCGAGCTCGAATCCTTAATCTCGACATCCACCTTGTATTGACGAAGAATGTTGAAGACGTCCGGGTAGTTCACCGGAATCAGGGTGCGGATGATGCCGTTGTCCTTGCTGTAGGTGCCGCGGAGTTCATTGCCGGTGATGGCGACGCTCTTGACGCGATCCTGTTCAACCTCGTGAATGAACTGGCTGAAAGTGAGGGCCTGCTCCTTCGGAGTCTTGGTTTGCTTGACGACGGCCCACAAAAGGACCGCGACGCAAATCAGGACAACCCAGAACACGGCTGTCTTAACGGTGGAACTCATGCACTCTCCCTGGGGGCGCTCCAAAGCGCTCTTCCTAATGATACTGACGTAAAAAGTCTATCGTCCGATTCAGGATGGCACATTATTTACGTAGGATTCCCTTCCGTGTTGCCACCGGAGTCTTACTCCCGTCCCGACAAGGGCACTAACTGACGTTCGCTCAACTGGATACGGCAACTACGGCCTCCAGCGGCGACACGAAAACGGTCGGCTACGCCGAACGACTTCGACCAGACAATCTCTGAACCCGTAGTGATGATCGGCCAGTTTCGCCGTTCCCATAAGGGGATTCGCTCAGCTTCGAAGCGTTGTTTCAAAGTTCCCGTGGGGAGATAGGCATCTCCAGGGTGCCAATTCCGGACCGTTAAACCGGGTCCGGTGGCTTCGCAATCGAAGCAATCTCCTTCTATAGTACCAAGGCTGGCGGTGATACCGCCGCTGGGCAACGAAACAAAGCCAGGGACCGGTAAAGGCTGGCTCCAGTTGCGGTTACCGGCGGCGGCGAGGCGTACGAAACGAACCCAATCGAAGCTGCGCATGACGTCGATACCGGGGGTTTGCAGACGGCCGGAGCCAAGTTGGGGGGCGAAGAGGGCCACCATGGCTTCGACGTGGCGGAAGTCGAGTTGTTTGCCGCCCAAATGTTCCACGGCCCAGCGGACTTGGCGGCGGCGCAGGGCGTTGTCGATCGGGGTAGTGGGGATGAGGACGGCGTGGCCGTCGGTGAAAGGTGGCGGCACGAGCGCGCTGAGGAAGCGATCCTCGTCGCGGGCGATATTGGCCAGGCGGGCGAGTTGTGCGGGAAGAGACGGGTTCCAGTCGCGGATGAGGGAGGGCAGTAAATAGTGCCGGATGCGGTTGCGGGCGAAGCGGGGGTCGGCGTTCGAAGAGTCAATCCGCCAAACGAAGCCATTGTCGCGAAGGTAGGCGCAGACTTCGGTGCGGGAGACGTCGAGGAGAGGGCGGATGAGGCCTTCGCGGGTGGCGGGTAAAATTCCTTCCAGGCCAGAAGGGCTCGCGCCGCGCAATAGACGAAAAAGTACGGTTTCCGCCTGATCGTCAAGGGTGTGGCCGGTGGCGATGCGGTCGACTAAACCGGTTTCGCGGAGCGAAGCGAAGTAGGCGAGCCGGGCCTGCCGGGCGTCGTCCTCGGAGGGGCCGACGCTTTGCGTGGCGCAGTGGAAGGGTAAGCCGTGGGCTTGGGCGAGAGCGGCGACAAAGCGGGCATCCTCATCGGAGGCTGAGCCTCGGAGTTGATGGTTGAGGTGAACGACGGAGAGGGTGACGCCGCGCAAGGGGGCGAAATGGCGGAGGACGTTGAGCAGGCAGACTGAGTCCGGGCCGCCGGAAACAGCGACGCCGACGCGGTCACCGGGGCTCAACATGTTATAACGAGTGAGAACTCGCTCAATTTTTTCGAGCAAGCCATATTGTAAGCCCGGAGAGCATGTTTGAACCTGGAAATTAAGGCGAAAGCCGCACGCGTGAAGTTGTTGTTGATGGACGTGGATGGCGTATTGACCGATGGACGGCTGTATCATTTGCCGGTTTATGCGCCCGACGGCGCGATGAGAATGGCCGAAAGCAAGGGTTTTGACTCGCAGGACGGCATTGCATTGCAGTGGTGCGCCAAGCTGGGGATCAAGACGGGCGTGATCAGCGGGCGGCAGAGCGAAGCGACCAGCGAGCGGGCGCGCCAGGCGAAGATGACTTTCGTGTATCAAGGCCATACCGAAAAGATTCCGATTTTGGAGACGATCCTGCGCGATGCCAACATCGCGTCCGAGGATGTGGGCTACATCGGCGACGACTTGACGGATATTGTGATTATGAAGCGGGTGGGCTTTGGCGTGGCGGTGGGGAATGCGCGGCCGGAAGTGAAGCGGGCAGCGGACTTTGTGACTACGGCGGTGGGCGGGTCAGGAGCGGTGCGCGAAACGATCGAATTGATTCTGCAAGCCAAGGGCGAGTGGGAATCGATTCTGAAGCATTACGAGGCGGAGTAAGTCATATGGCGGATCTGGAACGGCATGAAGGTGCGCAGACGGAAAAAATCGGGGTGGTGATTAGCGTCGACCCGGGGCCGGGAATGCTTTACCAACTTACCGGCGTCATTGCGCGCCTGGATGGGGATATTACTTCGGTGGCCATTATGGAATCGCCGGCGCAGTCGACGCGCATTTACTTTGAGATTGACTTACCCGGCGACGCGACGGAGTTAGAGCGGGAGTTACGCGCGCTCGACGTGGTGCAGAACGTCGAATTCGTCAATAGCTTGAAAAAGATATTCGGCAAGCGGATTATTATTATGGGGGGTGGCGCGCAGGTGGGGCAAGTGGCGATCGGGGCGATTTCCGAAGCCGACCGGCACAACATTCGCGGCGAGCACATTTCGATTGACACGATCCCGTTGGTGGGTGAGCAGGCGCTGGCGGACGCCGTGCGGGCAGTGGCGCGTTTGCCACGCGCCAAGGCGCTGGTGCTGGCGGGGGCGCTGATGGGGGGCGACATCGAAAAGGCGGTCCGCGAGGTGCGGGAGGCGGGCTTGCTGGTGATCAGCTTGAACATGGCCGGCAGCGTGCCGGACGCGGCGGACTTGGTGGTGTCCGACCCGGTGCAGGCGGGCGTGATGGCGGTGATGGCGGTGGCCGACACAGCGAAATTTACGGTGGAACGCTTGCGGCGGCGCATCTTCTGATGGCGGCCTATGAGAGTCTGCGCGCCGAGGTGACGGGGCGTGAGATCCGCGTGCAGTGCCGCCTGACGGCACCAGCGGGAAGCCAGATTGGCTGGCAGGTTTTTGACGCGGAGAATGGCCGTTGGGTGGCCGAGGGCGAGTGGATGGCGGCGACAGCGCAGGCCGATTTGAAAGTCCGGCTGCCGGAAGCGGCGGGCCGCTATCACGTCTACCTGTCTTTACGGGATGCGGAACGCGGTTGGTGGTATGAGCGGGGGCGGCCATTTATTCTGTTGGAAGGCTTAGTGGAAAGTGGCCGCGTTACGGTGGAGCGGTTGGTGGTGCGGACGCTGCGGCGGATCGCGTTAGAGGGATGGCCCTCCCGCCTGGGGCGCGTGCTCACCGAGCCCGTGATGGCCATTGTCAGGCACCGGGGATTGATCCGCAGTCTGGTACGCCGCGAGTTACTCGCCCGTTACCGCGGCTCGTTCGGGGACTTACTCTGGACCATCATCAATCCTTTGTTGCTGATGCTGACTTACTACTTTGTTTTTGGCTTGGTGCTGCGGTCAAGATTTGCGGGTGACCCCTCCACCGAGGGCTTCGTCCTCTACTTTCTGGCGGGCATGCTGCCGTGGCTGGCCATCTCGGAAAGCTTGGCGCGGGCACCGGTGGTGCTGCACGAAAATCGCAATCTGATTAAGAAGCTGGTGTTTCCGGTGGAGGTGCTGCCGCTGAATCAGACGGCGGTGGGATTGGTGACCAGTTCGGTGGCGATGGGGCTGTTTTTGGGGCTCTTGCTGTTGCTGCGTCACAAGGTGCCGTCGAGCGCGCTGGCGTTGCCGCTGATCATCCTGCCGCAAGTGCTGTTCACGGCGGGGCTGGCATGGGCGCTGGCGGCGTTGGGCGTGTTTCTGCGGGACCTGGCCCATCTGATGAGTTTCGCGTTGAACCTGTGGTTCTTTCTGACGCCGATTTGCTACGACGCCCGCGCGCTACCTGCGGCGGCATTGCCGTGGTTGGGAAAGAATCCGCTATTTGTGCTGGTTCACCAATACCGGCGGGTGTTGCTGGAGGGGTTGGAACCGGAGTGGGGGGCCTTAGGAAAGCTCTATCTGGTGGCGGTGGTGGTGTTTTTTGGGGGCTATGCGTGGTTTGCCCGGTCAAGGAAGTCGTTCGCGGATAGTCTCTAAAGGTGACTGTATCTGGCTCAATCGGTGGCGGTTGGGATGAAACCCGCCTTTGGGCCAGCGGCTGGATAGAAATTTTGGATTTGACCGCGCCGCCGTTCCTTCATAGGCTAGGTAATGGCAGCCTTTGTAATGGAACCTCCAATTCAACAGATCGCGATTTTACATCGCATTAGCAGCATTGTCGCCTCGGATTTGAGTCTCGATGAAATGCTTGGTGAGATTGTTGGTCTCACTGTTCAGACGACAGAGTGCGACGCTTGTTTGGTGTACCTTGTCGAGACGGCTTCCGGGGAGATCGTTTTACGGGCTTCGAACGTCCCGCATGCCGCTGACCTGAATATCCTCAGTATGAAGATGGGTGAGGGCGTGACGGGTTGGGTGGCGGAGCATAAATCGGTGGTCGCGCTCTCTGAGAATGCGGCGGCTGACAAACGGTTCAAGCGTTTCCCGGGCTTGATTGAAGACACCTACGAAGCGTTTCTATCGATTCCGCTGATTGCGGAGGGCGATTTGATCGGCGTCGTGAACGTGCATCATCGTAGCCGGCGGGACCATACGGCCGAAGAGGTAGCACTCTTGACGTTTATCGGCGAGCAGATGGGTGGCGCAATCGCGCGGTCGATGCTGAAGGATGAGAATCTGCGTTTGCAGGAAGAAGCGCTCGACATGAAGCGGCAGTTGGAGACGCGCAAGGTGGTGGAGCGCGCCAAGGGCATTCTGCAGTATCGCTACGGGCTGACAGAAGAAGAAGCTTACCTTCGTTTGCGCAACGAAAGCCGGCGCTTACGCCGTCCGATGAAGGATCTGGCCGATGCCATCATTTTGGCGGAGGATTTGAACCGGAAGTCGGATGAATTGGCGGTTAGTTAGTGCCGGGCTGATGTGAGCACCTTTTACGGCCGGTAACGTCCCTCATCAGTGCTAGCTTAAGCACTTCCCGGAGCACATCGGACCGCAAGAACACTATCTTCTATTGACGCCAGACCGAAATTGCCATCGAGCGGGGCGTTTCGTCTTTGAGGCGGTTCAGAAGAACCTTTCACACGGTCGAAGCGTTTAGCGCCACGGTAACATCCCCTTCCTTACGGTCGGGGTTCGTTAGGGTTGTGGGCCTAGGGTTCGATGCGGAAGTCCCAGATTTGTAGGTTCATTTTGCCTTCTGTGTACTGGACCAGCGCATATTCTCCGGGCTCCAGGTCGGCGGTGGGCCACATCTTGTAGAGGCGGCCGGCTAGTTGTTGCCGGAAGGCTTCGATGACGATGGGTTCCTCGATTTTTTCATTCACGACCGCCGCTATGGTTACCTTCTCCACCACGCGGGTAATCTTGCCCGGGGTGAGTTTGAAAAAATTGAAGGACTCGTCGTCCGAAAGACGGAAGTAGAATTCGGGGCGCTTGCCTTTGATGACGAAGGCGGATTTCTCACCATCGATTTCGACAGTCGCCTTGCCGTTGACGATGGGCAGCGGACTCATCACTTTCAGAATCGAGCGCCGGCGGTTGGTGACGAACTTGGACTCGGCTACTTTGAGAGCCTTCATCTCGTCGGCCACTTCGAAGTAAACGCCGGGATCGGCCGGAATGCGGGCTATGCGGGCGCGCTCCTCGCGTTCCACCTTGTCCTCGGCGGCAATCAATTTGTCTTCCTCGTCGCGGACGGCTGCTTTCTTGGTGACCTCGCCTTCGGTGCGAGCGAAGTCGACGAGGTCCTGGGGAAGCTCCTCCCAGTCCTGCCGCTCGATGGAATAGTAACGGACGCGATCGCCTTTGACAGCGTATTCGCGCACGACCTGATGCGTACCGTCTTTCAGATACAGCTTGATTTGTGCGGCCGACAGACTGAGCGCGAGAAAGAGAACGACGAGGCGTCGCATACTGTTTTTATTGTGTCAGAAATTATTACTCGTCTTTACTGGGGGATGAGCAGGGGGGCGCGAATTTCGTCGAGCATGTTACGGGCCGTCAGCTCCACTTCCAGGTCTTTGAGTAAGTTTTCGAGTTGGGGCAATTGGCCGCGGTAGGCGGGAAACTCGATCAGGGTGAGCCGCTGGTGAGTGAGCTGGGGATTGATGGGGAAGTCAGCCAAGGCGAGCGCCTCAAGCGCGCTTTCTAACATGCGGGGCTCGACGGTGAGGCGCACGCTGACAAGTTCACCAAGGGTCTTGGGCTCCAGGGTGCCACCGAGGGCCTGGCGCAGAGCATCGTAATCGTTGGTCATGATGACCATACCTTTCCGGCATTGGCGTCAAAAAAACAAAAAACCCGGCAGCTTGCGAGGCTCCGGGTGATCGTTTTGGATCTTGGCGCTCGCCTTTAGCACTTTTTAACGTGGGTGCAAGTAGCAGAGAGCCGGTAGGAGACCGCTCTCTAAATCAATCCACGAACAAAATCAACAATTCGAGAGTACGCCAAAGCAGGGGCCGCCGCAAGAGAAAAATCAGCGTATTTGTTTTAAGCTATCGCCCAGGATGGTTTTGAACTTCTCCTGTTGCTCAGGGGTTAAGATCTTGAGGATCCGTTCGCGGCAACCACCGCGCGTCTCTTCCATCTGCGCCTGGAGGCTTTGGATGTACATGGTGAAATCGTCGAGGACGATCTCCACTTGTTCGGCCTGTTGCGGGGTAAGATTCAGCTCGGTTTTAAACTTTTGAAAGAGAACGACTTTGTCGTTAGGGCGCCAGCTGGCGGCACCGCGGGAAATGACATCCCGGAGGCCGAACTTCACCAGGACGCCGCCAAAGGCGGCACCCATCAGGAAGACGGTGAACAGAGTGATCAGGACCCGGGGGTTCTGCCAAGAGATACGATCTGGATGCGGAGTCATGATAAAAGCCTCTAAAAGCTACTGATCTAAGGTGGTGAGTTGCCCGAGAACGGCACCGCGGTTCTCTTCATTGCCCACGCGATGGTCCACCAGCATGGCCTTTGGAGAGGTTTCGGTGGAGAAAAATACTTCGGGCGCGGCGACGACCACTTGCGGATCGGGGCCAGCGGGCCATAGAATCGCCGCCGACATCACGGCAAAAAGAGCCAGCGACGCGAAGACGAGCTTGCGGCCGAAAGGCTGGAGGAAAATATCCCAAATGGAGGGCTTTTCCTCAGACTCAATCTGGTTCAAGACGCGGGCATAGAAGCCCGGCGAAAGCTCGAGCGACGCGGCTTCGGAGGGTTCAACCTGCAGGGTTCGCACCAAGCGGGAAGCTTCTGAGAAAAGCGATAAGTTTTCGCGGCAATCGGCGCATTCACCCAAGTGGGCGTGGAAAGCGGCCGTGAGTGGCTTCGCCACCAGATAGTTTTCGAGTTCGTTCTCGATGATGTTATGCATCGTATGACTCCCCTGGCATTTGTTTATTCAATCGGCTGAGATCGACCGGGACCTCATGAATTACCCTATATTCTAGGCCCTTTTGAGGGCCACACCTGTAAACTCTATGGGCAAAAGCGGTTAAGGCATTTTTGGGGGGCATCAACTACTCCGCCCCCGACGCGGCTAGTCCGCTAGTACCAGTACCACCACGTTTCAACAGCCGGCCAGCGGCTTTTACCAGCTTTTGGCGAGCCCGGAAGAGCTTCACCTTGATGGTGTTCTCGTTCATACCGGTCATCTCGGCAAGTTCCTCGACCGAATGACCTTCCACTTCCTTGAGCAGAATGAGATTGCGATCTTCTTCGCTCACCTTCTCCAATAACTTCATGACGAGGTCGCGCTGGGCGAGCCGTTCGTCAATCAGCGGTTCAGAATCAGTGGAGGCTTCGGAATTCTGGATGCGTTGCGACTCTTCTTCGCTGAAGTCGCTTTCATACACCAACTTACGAACTTTCTTTTTGCGGAGGTAATCGTAGCATTCGTTCACGGTGATCTTGTAGATCCAGGTGAGCAGCGAACTACGGAAGTCGAAGTTGGGTAAGGAAAAATAAACCTTGGCAAAGACCTGTTGGGCAATATCCTCGGCATCGTTGCGATTGCGGAGAATGCCGTAGATGATGGAGAAAACCTTCGCCTGGAATCGTTCGACGATGTCACGGAACGCCATTTGATCGCCGGCTTGAGCACGGCGAACGAGTAGGGCCTCTTCGTTTTGGCGTTGTTCCACAGGATTGATCAGGACGGAGGCACCGGTGGCCAGACCACCGGTGAGGGGGAACTGGAGGGTGCCGGTACCGTAAGAGCTCATCATACACTGAGTCCGACGTAGGTAGCTATGAGCCGGTTTCGCTCACTTGTGGAAACTTACGCTCCCCGCAAGTGGGGTGAGTGGCCCCGCACACGGGCCGGGGCCGCCCGATAAGAGCCGGCTTTGGCGATTTAAGTAGTTGATGGGATTGGATTTAGTGCGCTGAACGCCGCTAGACGGAGACGGCCGGGTTGGACAGTGTGCCGATCTGTGGCACAGAGATTTCACAAACGTCGCCGGGTGCCAACGCAGATTCTTCTGTAACAATAATGCCCGTGCCGGTGAGCAGGACCGATCCACTGGGAACATTGTTCGAACGGTAGAGGTATTCCACCAGTGTCTCGATCTTACGGCCCAGCTTGCTGGTGTTGGTGGCGCCTTGAAATGTGACCCTGTCGCCGCGCCGGATGGTACACGTCATTTCGAGCGAGTAGGGATCTTTGATTTCGTCGGGCGTCACCCAGACGGGGCCGAGCGAACAGCAGCCGTTATAGGTTTTGGATTGCGGCAGGTAGAGCGGATTTTCGCGCTCAATATCCCAGGCGGATACGTCGTTGGCGATGGAGTAGCCGTAGACCTTGCCCTTGGTGCCCAGCAGGACGGCCAGCTCGGGCTCCGGAGCGGTAAACTTCGAGTCGGCACGAATGCCGATGTTCCGGTTAGGGCCGACGCAGACGCGCGCCGTGCCTTTGAAGAAGACCTCGGGGCGATGTTCCGGCTGATAAACGTAATGGTAGAAGCCTTCGCGGGCGTCGTGCTCGCCATCGCGGAAGGAGGCGCTCATCTCATAGGTGCAGCCGCAAGCCCAGACTTCTTTGGGAATGATCGGCATGAGCGGCTCGGACTCTTCCCAATGAGAGGTGGCCAGGCGGGTGCCCAGTGTGGCGAGATCGGTCTTTTCGACGTCGGCGCGAATGACGAGATCGTATAGCGTGTAATCCGGGATGGGACGGCATTTGCCGTTTTCAAAAACGGCGGCGATGATCGCGTTGTCGCGCAAGATTTGCCCTAGCTTCATGAGCCTGTGACCTATTTCCTTTACATGGGCCCCCGGGGAGCGGGGGACGGGTGAAAATCGATGACTTTAGTATTTCAGATAAACGGTTTTGAAGTCGGAGTAGAACTCGAGCGCGGCCGGGCCCTGTTCTTTAGGGCCAAAGCTCGAGTCCTTGCTGCCGCCGAAGGGGAGCTGGTATTCGACGCCAGCACTGGGCAGGTTGACGGTTAACAAGCCCGCCTCCATGCCGTAGATAGCTTCAAAGGCGCGCGAGAGATTGGTGGTCTGCACGGAGGCGGAGAGGCCGAAGGGCGTGTTGTTGGCGATGCGCAGGGCGTCGGGGAAGTCCTTGGCCTTCATGATGGCGAGGACGGGGCCGAAGACTTCTTCCTGGGCGATGCGCATGTCCTGGGTGACACCGGCGAAGACGGTGGGCTCAAGGAAGAAGCCATCGTCGTAGCCGGGGCCGGTGAGGCGCTTGCCGCCGCACAGGGGTGCGCCGCACTCTTTGGTGGCGATGGCAATGTAGTTGAGGTTGACGTCGAGCTGACCCTGGTCAATCGCCGGGCCGATGTCGATGCCGGCTTGCATGCCGTCGCCGACTTTCAGCTTCCTGGTACGTTCGACGACGGCGGCGACGAACTTGTCGTAGATAGCCTCTTCGACAATGGCGCGCGACGTGGCCGTACACTTCTGGCCGGTGGAGAAGAACGAGGCATTGACTACGTTTTCCACCGCCGAGTTGAAGTCAGCATCGGCACAGACGATGGTCGGATTCTTGCCGCCCATTTCGAGCTGGATGCGCAGGCGGCGCTTGGAAGCTTCGGCATGCACCCATTGCCCAACTTCGACGGAGCCGGTGAAGGAGATGGCTTTGACGGGGGCGGCGTTGATGAGGGCCGCGCCCAGTTCGCCGCCGGAGCCGCAGACAAAGTTGAAGACGCCTTTGGGCAATCCGGCATCGTGGAAGGCTTCCATCACGCGCCAAGCCGAGAGCGGCGAGGCCGAGGCGGGCTTCATGATGACGGTGTTGCCGGCGATGAGGGCGGGCGCGAGCTTCCAGACGGGAATGGCGATGGGGAAGTTCCAGGGCGTCACCAAACCGACCACGCCGATGGCCTTGCGAATGGTGAACATATGGACGCGGTCGCGTTCGGAGGGGACGAGAAAGCCCGGCTGACGCGAGCCTTCGCCGCCAAAGTAACGCAGGATATTGATGGCCCGGCGGACCTCGCCTTTAGCCTCGGGCAGCGTCTTGCCCTCTTCGCGCGTCATCTCGGCGGCGATGGAGTCGAAGCGCTGATCCAGCAGGTCAGCGGCCTTAAAGAGGAAAGCCCCGCGAGCGGGCGCGGCCAGGTTCGACCAACCGGCGAGCGCAGCTTGGGCGGCATCGGCGGCACGGGCGACGTCGGCGGCCGTACCTTTCACAAAGAGGCCAACCACCTCTTTGGTGTTGGCGGGATTGATGTTTTCGAAGGTGGGTCCGGTGACCCATTCGCCATTGATGTAATTCGGAAAAGTTTGCGGCATGTGTTTAGGTATTTAAAATTTCACTTCAGGGACGGCCCGCTTGGCCGGTTCAGTCTTGAAATAAGCGTCTTCGCGCGAGAAGCCGAAGATACCGGCGAACAGATTGGCCGGGAAAAGCGCGATGGAGGTGTTGTACTTCTGCACGACCTCGTTGTATTTGCGGCGTTCGACGGCAATGCGATTCTCGGTGCCGCTGAGTTCGTCTTGCAGGCGCAGGAAGTTTTCGTTGCTTTTGAGCTGCGGATAATTTTCGCTGACGACCAGCAGGCGGCCGAGGGCCGAGCCAATTTGGTCATTGGCGTTGATGCGCTCCTGCGGGGTGCGGGCACCAGCCATGGCCGCGCGGGCGGAGGCGATCTGGCCGAAAACGGTCTCTTCCTGCTTGGCGAAGCCTTTGACGGTGCTCACCAGGTTAGGGATGAGGTCTGCCCGGCGTTGCAGGGAGTTGTCGACCTGCGCCCAAGCGCCTTTGATGGACTCTCGCTGCGTGACGAGGTCGTTACGGACTCCGACGGCCTGGCCACCAAGGACCACGGCCAGAAGGACGAGTACACCGACAATGATCAAACCGATCTTCATAATTTTTTCTCCAAACCGTTAATGGTAACTAACTTTCGTCGAGACGGGGGCTAATTTGATCGACCACCAGCACGAGACGGTCGATGGCAGCGAGGTATGCGGCAAAGATGGGGTGGGGGTCGATTTCGCGTTCCTTACGCTTCCCCTCTCTTAGATCCAGCAGCGCCAAAAAGGGTGCGGGATCGAGGCCGAAAGCGGTGCGGGCGGCTTCGATGACGTCGCGTTTGGGCCAGGCGGGCGATTGGCCCGAGAGGATGAGGGCGTGGCGGGCGAGCACGAAAAAGGTGGAGACCGAGTCGGCCATCAGGTGCAGCAGCAGACGCCGGTCGCTGAGGACGCCGCCGGCTTTCTGGCGCAACCGGAGCAGCTTGGAGCGCAGTTGGTATTCCACTTGGGCGCGATAGTAGCGGTCGTCGATGACGAGGCTCGTGACGAGGTCAGCGCCGTGCAGCAGGCGATGCTGGGCTTTAATATCGTGAAATTCCACCGGAAAGCAATCGACGGAGGTGCCGAGTTCGGCTTTGGTGAGCAAGAGGGGCGAGGGATTGCCCTTGTCGCGCCACCATTTGAAGATGGGCTCGGCGGCGGCGAGTTCAGTGGGCGTGATCGCGGTGAGCACGCACAGGACATTTAAGTCGGAGTAGTGAACGTGGAGTTCACCCGTAGCGGCCGAGCCGTAGAGAACTACGGATTCGAGGCCGGGCCCGAAGGCCTTGCGCAGCCGTTCTACTAAGTCTTGTAAGAGCTTGTCCATAGTAATTTACCAATCGCCGGAAGCGCCGCCGCCACCGGAGTCTCCTCCGCCAAAGCCACCGCCGGAGCCGCCGGAATCGTAGCCGCCAAAGCCGCCGCCGCCGGACCCGCCACCGCCGCCTGGGAAAAATATGGGAAACGGCAGGAATGTGCCGAGTCCGCCGCGTCCGCCACGTCCGCCGCCCATGGAACTCAGCAGGAAGAAGGCGACGACGATGCCGAAGATGATGAGGCCCCAGGGCAGGCCGTCCGGCTGGGCTTGCCGCCGCCGTGCCAAGAGGTTCGGGATGGTGACGCCCTTGGCCTGCGCGATGCGGGAGCCCAAAATCTGTGCCACGCCGCTGAGGGCTTCGCCGTAGCGGCGCTCGCGCATGGGCTGGCGAATCTCGCGCAGAATGCCGCCGAGGAAGCCGTCCGGAATTACTGACTCGAGGCCGTAGCCGACTTCCAGACGCGTCTTGCGATCCTCCATCGAGATGAGGAAGAGCACGCCTTCGTTGGTCGCTTTGCTGCCGATGCCCCACTTGCGATAGAGGGCATTGGCGACGTCGGCGATGGGTTCGTCGTCCAGTTTCTGAATGGTGACGATGGCGATTTCGGCCTTGGTGGCTTCCTGCACCCGGCGGCAATAATTTTCGATTTGCGCTTTGGTGCCGGCGTCCAGCACGCGGGCAAAATCTGAGACGTGTCCTTCAGGCGTGAGGGTGTTGACGTCCAGGGCCAGAAGTCCGGCAGCAGACAAGGCGGCGAAGATAAAACAGCGAACCAACACCTTCAAGATATCAGGAGGCCAACAGTTGGCGTTCGGCAATTATGCCGTCGAGTGGGCCGAGCACGGTGACGGCCAGGTTTTCGGGCCGGAAAGATTCGCGGGCCACGGCGAGCACTTCTTCTTCAGTGACCGCTTCCGTCATGCGGACCATGTCGTCGAGCGTGTGGAAACGGTCAAAGTACATGTACTGCCGCGCGAGATTGGACATGCGCGACCCTGTCGACTCCAGGCTCAGCATCAGCGAGCCCTTCATGTGATCCTTGGCGCGGCGAAGCTCTTCGGCCGGAATGCCGTCAGCTTTCAATTGGCGGAACTCCTCAATGACGGAGGCGATCACCTGGTTCACGGTAGCGGCGGCCGTGCCGGCATAGACGCCGAAGCAGCCGGTATCGCGATAGAGACTCAGCTCGGAATAAACCGAGTAAGCCAGCCCTTGACGCTCGCGAATGCTCTGGAAGAGGCGCGAGCTCATGCCGGCGCCCATCAGTGTGTTCAGCACAAACCAGGCGTAACGGCGCGGATGGGCGATGGGCAGCGCGGGCACGCCGACACACACTAGCGCCTGCTGCAAACGTTTCTTTTTGACAGTAACTTCGGCACCGGTGACTGCGGCTGGATCGGGCAGCTTCGGCA
>JANLPT010000123.1:0-4015 GCA_031367405.1 Bryobacteraceae bacterium | reverse complement strand
TCGGCCCAGCCAGTCGATCTGATCGGTCGCCCAGACCTTTCGGGTGTCGATGCGTCCGTGGCCGCCCTGGGTCGATTCGTGGTACACGTGCTCCACGCCCGCGAATTGCTCCAGAATCATCTCGTTCAGGTTTCGCTGGATCGCGTCACACAGCGTGGGGTGATTGTCTTTCACGGCCATCACGTAGTCGCCGCCGCCCTTGACGATCTGGCTGGCAATCTCCGTCTGCGTGTTGAGCGCATCCACCGTCACCACCGCGCCCTTGATATCCAGCATTTTCAGCAGTTCCGGCACGGCGGTGATCTCGTTACTTTTCTCCTCCACGGCCTGCTGGGCCAGCACCAGATTCTCTTCCACGCACCAGGCCGTGACCAGGTGCAGGCCGCTTTTGTCCCAGGCGTGCTCGAAGCTGCGCCGCAGCGCCTTGCCGTCGATGGCGATTTGCTTGCCGGCCAGCACGCCGCTCAACTCGCCGCTCCAGCGTTGCATGAGCTTCACCAGCACCGGCGGCTTGAGCGCCGCGAATACCCGCCGAAACGTGCTGATCGAGGGAATCCCGTGCGGGATACGCAGGAACGTCTTGAGCCAGTCGTGTTCGTCCCGGCCATACTCGACGATCCCCGGGTAGTCATCCAGCCCGCACATTACCGCCAGCAGGGCGATGACCAGGATATCGGTCAGATAGTGCCGGGCATTGGCGGCCCGCGGGTCGTCGGAACCCTCAATGTCATTAAACATACGCGCAATCAGAGCGGTCGGCTGTGCATCCATGCAAGACCTCGGCGAGAAAACAGGATTTAAAAAACCGCGAGGCCTTCGCGAACGAAGTGGGTCTAACCGATCCCATCAAAAAGCGCAAATATGGGGCACACCGTTATTTTTAGAGGCCAAATGATTTGGCCCTGGGTGAGGGGCTGAGACGGAGGGATGCGTGGAGGCGTGGCGATTTGCGAATTCAAAACGATGCGTGGAAATAAAATCCGCGAGCCATCCCCCACGAAAATCTGATGCTTACCCAGCCTTCTTTGCCTGCCGCCCCTCACCCCGTCCCTCTCCCCCGAGTACGGGAGAGAGGGGGGAGGACGTCACCCCACGTTGCGGCAAACGCTGGCCCGGCTTGAACTCCAGATCTGCCGTACGGCAGTTCCGTCCCTTCCAAAAGCGCAGCTACACCACGACGGCGCGCTACACCCGCCAGGAAAGCGCACTACAAACTCAGCGCGCGTTCGGCTATCTACTTTCCTATGCCAGCGACCTACTCGATTGGGATTGACCTCGGCACGACCAACAGTGCTCTCGCCTACGCACTCCTCGGCGTGGAAAATCCGAAGGTGGAACTGCTTGCCATTCCGCAAGTCGTGGCGGCGTCGACCCTTGAGGCTAAGCCGCTGTTGCCTTCATTTGTCTACCTCGGAACCGAAGCCGACAGGACCGCCGAATCACTTGATGTTCCCTGGGCGAAGAACCGCGACTTTGCCGTCGGCGAGCTGGCGCGAAAGCAGTCCGCGGATGTGCCAATGCGCACAATCGTGGGGGCGAAGAGCTGGCTGACTTACAGCAAGGTCGATCGGCGACAGCCCCTACTCCCATGGAACGCGCCGGCGGATGCTCCAAAGCTTTCTCCCGTCGAGGCATCCCGCCGATATCTGGAACATCTCGCGGCGTCCTGGGCCTCCGCGCACCCGGAAGCACCTCTGATGAAGCAAAAAGTGGTCTTAACGGTGCCGGCCTCTTTCGATGCCGCCGCCCGCGACCTCACCCGTGAAGCGGCGATGCAGGCCGGCCTTCCCGAAGAGACCATTCTTCTGGAGGAACCGCAGGCCGCGCTCTACGCCTGGCTGGACAATCGGGGCGAGCAGTGGCGGCGAATCCTGAAAGTGGGCGACACCCTTCTGGTTACGGATATAGGCGGCGGCACGACGGATTTCACCCTCATCGGCGTCACAGAAGAAAACGGCCAGTTGGAACTCCGCCGAATCGCGGTCGGCAACCATACGCTGGTCGGCGGCGACAACATGGATTTGGCGCTCGCCTATCACGCGACAACTGCTTTTGCCGCCAAGAACGTCACGCTGGATCCGTGGCAATCCGTCGCGCTCTGGCATTCCTGCCGCTCCGCCAAAGAATCACTTCTAGCCGATTCTGGCCCGGCGAAGCAGGCCGTTTCGGTGCTGGGCCGCGGTCGCAAGGTCATTGGTGGCGCGGTCTCGGTTGACCTTGAACGCGACGCGGTCCGCGAACTTCTGGTGGATGGCTTCTTTCCCCGTTGCTCCATAACGGATCGGCCCCGCCGTGATCGCACATCTGGATTTCGGCAAATTGGCTTGCCCTTTGAAACGGATACCGCGGTCACGCGGCATCTCGCAGGGTTTCTCACCCAGCAGGGAGAAAATGGACAGGCGATTCGGCCGACCCATTTGCTCTTCAACGGCGGCGTCTTCAAAGCACCGGCGTTTCGTGCGCGGTTAACAGAAACCATCACGAGTTGGTTTGGCGACGCGGCGGCCCCGCAGGTGCTGGCGGGTAATGACGATCTCGACTACGCCGTCGCACGCGGTGCGGCATATTACGGTTTCGCAAAGCAAGGCAGAGGGGTGCGGATTCGAGGCGGCACGGCTCGGAGCTATTATGTCGGCATCGAAACCGCGGGCCTTGCCATTCCCGGTGCGCCGCGTCCGCTGCGGGCGCTGTGTGTTCTTCCGTTCGGCATGGAAGAGGGTACGGAAATCGACGTTCCGTGCGACGAGATCGGCCTGGTCGTGGGCGAGCCTGCCACCTTCCGTTTCTTCTCGGCATCAGCGCGCAAGCAGGATGTTGCGGGCCTGTTGGTCGATCGGTGGACTGAAGGCGAGTTGGAAGAATCCGACTCGCTGGAAGCAAATCTGCCTAAGCCCGAGAGTGTTGAAGAAGATTATGTGCCGGTGCGGTTCCGGTCGCACATCAGCGAATTAGGCGTGTTCGAACTCTGGTGCGTAAGCACGACCAGCAGCCAGCAATGGAAGCTTGAGTTCAGCGTGCGGAAAGCGGAATGAGAGAGGAAGAAGTGCTGGGTGCAGAAGAAGAAGTGCTGAGTGCTGGGTGCTAGGTGCTGAGGGGTTGCGGACGCGGGCGTTCTCCTGTTTCCTGGCGGATCGCAATCCCTCAGTACTTAGCACTTCTTCCCTCCCTTCCCAACATTCGTGGCTTTTGCGAGTATCTCAACGTGACGATCCCATCATTTCCCCCTTTGGAGTAGGAACCATGACTGCCTCCCGCCGATCGTTTTTAAAGCAAGTGCTGGCTGCCACGGCGGCTGTTGGCGCTGCACCGTCATTCTTCGTACATGCCGACGACAAAGCCGGCTCGAAAAAGCTGGTCACCGGCAAAGACGCCCACCTTTATGAAGTCGTTGACAACTGGGCGAAGTTGCCCGCGACCTACAAGTTTGGCAATACGCACTCGGTTGTAGAAACGGCCGATGGCCGAATCTTCGTGCATCATGGGGGCGGCGAGCCGGACTCGGTCGCAGTTTTCGATCCCGATGGCAAGTTCATCAAATCATGGGGCACGGAATATCGGCCTGGCGCGCACGGCATGCAGCTTCGCAAGGAAGCCGATGGCGAGTTCCTGTATCTCGCGACGACCGGGCAGCGCCAGGTTCTCAAGACCGATCTCGACGGAAAGGTGCTGTTCAAGCTCGATTATCCGAAAGAAGCGAAGAACGCCAAGGGTGACGCCTGCTATCAGGACCGTGAAGTGGAGCAGAAGGATAAGTCGGGGAAGATGGTCAAGGTCACGAAGCGGGCACAGGATCAGTACTCGCCGACCAATATCGCTTTCCATCCGACAGACGGTTCGTTTTATGTCGCCGACGGCTACGGCTCGAATTACATCCATCGGTATAACGCCAAGGGCGAATATCAAAGCACGTTTGGGGGCACAGGCAGCGGCGACGGGCAATTGGCCTGTCCGCACGGCATCTGGTGCGACACGCGCGACGCGGCCAACCCTGTGCTGGTCGTCGCCGACCGTTCCG
>JANLPT010000090.1:0-25216 GCA_031367405.1 Bryobacteraceae bacterium | reverse complement strand
GGTCAGGTTCGAGCGCGACTTGCGAGTGTCCCAGGCAAATTCTATATTGCCCATAGCATTATCTTAGCAATACCGGTCCCCAATGCAAAAGGCCCCGGACCGTAGCCGATCCGGGGCCTCCTTTTACGAGCGAAACTAAACTAAGCCAAAGAGAACTTTTCGTGATGGATCGTCACATCGCTCACCACCGCCACCGGCAGACTCAGAATCTCCTCGATCTCTTCGAGGTAACTATTCCCGCTGCTCTTCAGCTCTTTAGCCACATCCGGATGCACGCGCAGCTCGACGTCCTTGTTATCGCGCAGCGCCCGCACCATCTTGCGCGCCTCGCTCACGATCTCCACGATCACCGTATGCACGCTCTTAATATAACCAGCGCCCTCGCAATGCGGGCAGGGCATGCACAGCGTCCGCTCGAGCGATTGCTTCACCCGCTTGCGCGTAATCGCCACCAAACCAAAGTCGTTGAACTGCAGAATCTTGTACGGCGCTTTGTCCACCCGCATCGCATCTTCTAACGCCTGCATCACCTTTTGGCGATTCTTGCGCTCGTCCATGTCGATAAAGTCGATGACAATAATGCCGCCCAAATCGCGTAGCCGAATTTGCCGCACGATCTCTTTCACGGCCTCGACGTTGGTTTTGGCAATCGTATCTTCCAACCGGTTCGTCTTGCCGACGTACTTACCCGTGTTGATATCGATCGCCACCAGCGCCTCGGTCTGGTTAATCACAATGAAGCCGCCGCTCTTCAGCCAAACCTTCGGCTTCAGCGCCTTCTCCAGCTCGGCCGTAATGTTGAAGAAATCGAAAATCGGCACTGGGCGCGTGAACATCTTCACCCGGTTCACCAGGTTCGGCTGTAAGCGCTGCACAAAGCGCAGCACCTGCTCATATACCTCTTCGTTGTCGATCCAGATCGCCTTAAAGTCTTCGGTCAACTGGTCGCGCAAAATGCGTTCCACAATCTCGACATCGTGATAAAGCAAGGCCGGCGCCGGCTTCGCATCCGCCTTGCGCTTGATCTCCACCCATAGGTTATGCAGGTAAGTGATGTCCTGCGCGATATCTTGTTCGGTACGGCCTTCGCCGGCCGTGCGGCAGATAAAGCCACCGGGCATCCCCTCGGTATTCGCGACCAGAATCTGCTTCAAGCGATGCCGCTCGGCATCGGACTCAATCTTGCGCGACACGCCCGTATGGTTCACCGTCGGCATGTAGACGCAGTAGCGGCCCGGCAACGCAATGTGCGAAGTAATCCGCGCGCCTTTCTGGCCCAACGGTTCCTTCGCGATTTGAACTAGGATTTCCTGGCCTTCTTTCAGCAGGTCGCTGATGGAGGGCAAGGGCGGCCGCTGGCGGTCGCCACCCCGGTCGTTGCGTTCAGTTGGCCGCCCATCTGGCCGCCCATCTGGTCGGCCTTCAGCAGCCCTGCCTTCAGTAACCCTGCCTTCAGTGACCCTGCCTTCAACTGGCCGCGCATCCGCTGCGCCCCGATCCGCGGTGCGATCAACACCACGGTCAGCGCCACGGTCAGCACCACGGTCGGCACCACGGTCGCCACCGCGATCACCACGGCCGCGCCCACGGCCACCCCGGTCGTTGCGTCCTGTCCGTTCCGGACGATCGGTCCGTGGCGTGCGCTCCACCCGAACCTCACCCGCCAAGGTCTCGCCGTTCGTGGATGGTACTTCGGCCACCGGCGCATCCACATCTGTGGACAACGCTTGGCCAGCCGTCATTTCCCGTTCAGCCACCGGCGGACCCACTACCGGCTCCTTAATTACAGGAGCCGTTACTACCGGCTCCGCTACCGGGCCTCCCTCAATCAGCGTGGCCGGTAACGTCTCTGCGGACGCGCCCTGCTCCTCCGTCCCTGGACGGTCCCCACGACCGCGCCGTCCCCGCCGCCGCCCACGCCGACCCGCAGCGGCCGGCGGCCGCTGCTGCAGAAAACGGCCCTGCTCCGGCGATCGCACATGGGCTGATTGGCCGGCCATCGGCACTACCGGCTCGGCGTCGTCTTGCGCTTCACCCTCCACCGCCTCATCGTCGCCATCTTCGTCATCCAAATCCAAGCTTGCGTCTGGCGCGGGCGCGTTTAGATGAGGATGCAAATGAGGCTGCGAGGGGAGCGGTAAGAGCTCCACCATCTCGGCGTCACGCTCTAACGCCGCTTCCGCTAACTCCTGAATTTCATCCAGCGCCGCCTCTTCGTCGGTCAAACCCGTGTCAATGACGCGTATTTCCTCCGTCACCGCCCGGTCCGCGTCTTCCGGCTCAGGCAGCGGATGGGCCGCTATCGCGGCTACAGGAGCCTCGTCAATAAAGCGTGAAGAGCCTCGCGACGGCGGAACTTGTTCGCGCGGAGCCGCTTTCAATTGCGTATATTTGCGCAAAGATTCGCCGGGCATCAATATTAGATCGACGGTCGGCGGTACATAAGGCTCTTCCACCCCATCGCCATCCCCGGCCGTCAAATCTTCTGACTCATCGGTCACCGGTGCGCCGAATTTGGAATCCGGAAACCCGCTCCGGCCGCGCCCACGCCGTCTGCGCCGGCGACGCTCCTCTTCGCTCTGGCTATCAGCTAAACTTGCTGCCGAGTTGGCCGCCTGCGTCGTCACAATGGGCTGCCCCGTCAAAATAGGGGGAATCGAAAACGGCGGCGCGGATTGCGCAATCTCAAGGCTCAAATCCTCCACTTCTCCGGTGGCGGCGACACTGTTGCCCAACCCCCCAGCCGGCGCAGCTGCCAAACCGGCCGGACGACCCTGATAACGGCCATCACGGCGCCCGCGGCCACCCCGATCACCCCGATCGGAACGCTCCGGCCGATCAGAACGCTCAGGCCGGTCAGAACGCTCAGGCCGGTCTGAACGCTCGGGACGATCCCCACCAGCCGCCTCACCCGCCACACTGACACCACCCGCAAAGCCCCGCGGTTTATCGTCCGCAAACTCCTCGTTCTCTTCAAAAAAATCGGACACGTACAGAAACGTGTCCCGTTCGAGGCCCAAATTGACAAAAGCCGACTGCATTCCGGGAAGCACGCGCGTTACGCGGCCTTTATGAATGCTGCCGGCTAAAGAATACTCTTGCGCTCGCTGAAAAAATACTTCGACGAGTTGATCGTCCTCTATCAGCGCGACCCGCGTTTCGTGCCGGTCGGCGGAAACCACCATCTCTTTGCCCATGTGGCAATCCTCTTCAATTCTCCGGCTTAGCCAGTAGGGCGCAGCAGCGAAGCGAGGGCAGGGGCGACGGGGTTCACATCTTTCTACAATGAGGAAGAAAAAAGGCAGCCGTCAGGCCATCTCGAAACTAACTCACCGTGTCACGCTTCCATTGATAATCTTGATAATCAACAGGTCGCGTGGCAACGCCGGGAGGTGAAGCGAACAATTAGGCTCCGTTTACCTTCGACGCGCAAAAATCGTGGCGAACCGAATCGCACTTGATTCGCTCCGGCTTGGCGATCCGTATCAGCCGGGCTCCATCTTATCGGTTAAAGAACCCCTCCCTCCTCGAAAGGAGAGTGGATTCTGATTAGCTAAACAATCGCTGAGACCGGACGTTCATCACGAGTCCCAACATAATAAAAACTGCCAAAGTGCTCGTCCCCCCGTAGCTCATCAGCGGCAGGGGAATCCCAACTACCGGCATTCGGTTAATCACCATCCCTACATTCACAAGGAGATGAAAGAGCAACGTGGCGCCCACACCGATGCAGATAATCGTTCCGGCCCGATCAGGGGCCGTCTGCCCATTTTGCACGATCTGTACAAGTAGCAGATAATACAATCCTAGCGCGATTATGACCCCGACGAAGCCGTGTTCTTCGGCGAATGTCGAAAAAATAAAATCCGTAGGAGCAATGGGCAGAAACCTGAGCTGAGTTTGCGACCCTCGCGTCACCCCTTGCCCCCATACGCCGCCGTTGCCCACCGCAATCCGCGATTGCAGCACCTGATAGCCCTTCCCCTGCGGATCGCGGCCGGGATCGATGAAGGTCAAGATGCGGTCCTTCTGATAGCCATCCGCATCGAAAAACCAAAAAACAGCCAGCAATACGAATAGAACGCCCGCCACCGACACCACATGTTGCCAGCGTAGCCCCACTAGCAGAATCCCTGCCGCGAGCGCTGGCAGAAACGTCAGCGCCGTGCCCATGTCCGGCTGCCTACGCACCAGCAGGAACGGGATCAATACGAGACCCGTCAATTTCAGCAAGTCTGGAAGTTCCAACCGCTTCGTCCGCAGTTCCACCAGATACCACGCCACCAGCAGAATCACCACAATTTTGACGAATTCCGACACCTGCACGCTCTGTCCGCCCACCACCAGCCAACGCCGGGCCCCCAAAATTCGCTTCCCGAAAAAAAGCGTCACCAACAAGAGAAATATGCTGATCCCATACAAATACGGCACTTGCCCGAGCAGCGTATGGTAATTGATCCGGCTGAAAATCAACATCAGCGCGATCCCCACTCCCACATTCACCATGTGCTTCCACCACGACGATTCCAACTTCGTCCCATGGGTCGCCGAATAAATCTGCAAACAGCCCATCAAGGCAATGATCAGCGCCGTCACCACCAAAGGCCAATCCAAATCCCGCACTGACCGCGCCGCCGACATCCCCGTCCGCCGCCCAATCGCAATGATCATCGCGGCACTCCCTGAGCCCGGCCTACCTGAGCTTGGCCTACCTGAACCTGGCCCGCAGCAGCCGTCACGGCCGGAGCCAGCACCGGCACCCGCGCCTTCTTGTCAAAATACGCCTTAATCACATCCCGCGCAATAATCGACGCTTTGTCTCCATGCTCGCCACCCTCAATCAACGCCGCCACCACAATTTCCGGATTCGACCGTGGTGCAAACCCCGCAAACCACGCGTTATCCTTCACAATCCCCGTCAGCTTGCGCCGCTTCATCGTCTCGTTCGAAATCAGCTGCGACGTCCCCGTCTTCCCGCAAACTTCGATTCCCGGCAGCCACGCCTCGGTCGCCGTGCCCCCCCGATTCACCACCGCGTACATGCCGCTCACCACCCGCTGTACGTTTTCGAGATTCACCTTGGCCACGCGTGGTTTCTCCCGGGCAGGCTCGCCTTTGGCAATGTGCGGCGGATTCCACACCCCGCCCGACGCGATGCCCCCAATGGCATGCGCTAATTGCAGCGGCGTCGTCGTCAAGTAACCCTGCCCGATGGAGACGTTGATCATATCGCCGTGCAACCAACCTTGCCGCAGCTTCTGCATCTTCCACGCGCGGCTCGGCAGGTCGCCAGTCGATTCGCCCGGCAAATCGATGCCCGTGCGCCGGCCCAGCCCAGCCATATCCCCCCACTTCGAAAAACGATCGATCCCCAGCAGCAATCCCACGTTATAGAAGAATACGTCGCACGATTGCGCCAGCGCATAGTTCAAGCCCACCCGCCCATGGCCTGACCGCGCGTGGCACTTGAAGTCGTGATCGACATAAAAGAAATGTCCCGGACAATTCGCCGTATAGTCCGGCGCGATCACGCCCTCTTCGAGCGCCGCCAGTGCCACCAGCGGCTTGATCGCCGAACCCGGCGACAGCCGCGATTGCAACGCCCGGTTGAACATCGGCGTCTCTGGATCGTCTAAAATCGCTTTCCACTCGGCGTTCGAAATGCGCGTCGAAAACTTGTTAGGGTCGAAAGCCGGCCGGCTCGCCATCGCCAACACCTCGCCCGTCCGCGGATCCAGCGCCACCACCGCGCCGCGCTTCCCCTGCAAAGTCAGCTCCGCCACGGCCTGCAAATCCAGGTCGATCGTCAACGTCACCGGCTGGCCCGCCACCGCCGCGTCGTCCGTCATCACCTGCAGTTCCTTGCCCCGGTTATTCACCAGCGACACCCGCTGGCCGTCTTTCCCCATCAACGTGTCGTTGTAGAAACGCTCCAGCCCGTCTTTCCCGATCGTGTCGCCCGGCTTGTAGGCCGCATACTCCGGCCGGTCGAGTTCCGCTTCGCTCACTTCCCCCACATACCCCAGCACATGCGAAAGAAATTGCTCCTTCGGATAAACCCGGCGCACCGAGTGGATCAGCTCGATCTCTGGAAACATCTCCTGATGCCGGTTCGATTCCACAAACGCCACATCGGCGGGCGTCAGATTCTCCTTGATCACCACCGGCACATAACGCGCTTGGCGCCGGAAACGGTTCAGGCGCTCCCGCAAGTCCACCAGATCCAGCTTCAACCCCTCGGCAATCAGCGGCAGATTCTCTTCCTTCAGCCGCTCGCGCGAAAGCAAACACGAATAGCTCGAAAGACTATCGACAATCACCCGCCCTTCGCGATCCAGAATCCGGCCCCGCGCGGCCGTCAGGGGCAGGCTACGCACCGTGTTGCTATGCGCCAGTTCCTGATAGTACTCACTCTCCATCACTTGGATATTCCAATAGCCCGACGCGAGAAAGAAGAAGACCGCCGCCATAAAATAGTGAAAGAACGTGATCTGCGAAGACGCAAACTTCTGGTCGTCCGCAAACAGCGGCCGCTCAGTCAGATGCTCGGGTTTCCTCGGACTCGGAAATATGGTCAACGCTCGCCTACTTCATCTTGAGTCTATCGAATAGCGCAAACAGCGGCAGGCCTACCGCGCAATTCAAAACCGCCATCACCAGGTTATCCACCAGTTCCACCGGAATCACCGCCCCCAGCAGCGCCCGCACCAAGACCCAATAGAAGAATTGGTGAAACAGGAAAAAGAAGAAGCCGACAAACAGGCGCACCGCTGGATTCTCCCCATCCACCCGCAAACTCATCGACGCGGCGAAGTAGCCCACCAGCGTCTGCACGATTCCCAACACCCCCAACGGCTGGCTCGAAAGCGAATCCTGCACCAAACCCACCGCCGCGCCAAACAAAATTCCCAGGACCGGCATGCGCCGCATCAACGAAAAATACACCACCACCAACAGCGGCAGATTGATCATCGCGAAGAACGTCACGAAGCGCGGCACGTACAGCTGAAACAGAATTGCCAACAGCGGTGCCAACACCAGCACAATCGGCTTGAAGCGCGAAATGCGGTTGCGGCGGCTCTGCTCGTAGCGTTCGGCGAAGTCCATTAGAGATCCATCAATTAGGCGGCGTGGCGGGCTTTGGCGGCCCAGGCTGCGGCGGTTCGGGCTCCGAAGGTGCGGCGGCCTTCGGAGCGGCCGGGATCACGTTGTAGTTCGGAATGCGGCCGCTGGTTCCCAACTGCCCGCCATTCCACTGCTCAATCTGCTTGTAGCGTTCGCGCACCCGGTCCGCTTCGGTCTTCATCTTCTCGGGCGTCACCTCAAACTTATTGCCTACCGCGTCATCGCCCGTTGGCTCCGGCCGCAGCGTCATCTGGTTCATGGCCGGCGTGGTCGCGTTGGGCAGCGGCTGATGGCCCCCCTCCATCAGCACCAGCACTTCTTCCAAGCCCTCCCGGAAGCCCGACGGCGTCACGGCCACTTCCTTATATTGCTGCTGGCCATCTTTCACAGCGGCCACCTTGCCCACGGGCAGCCCCTTCGGAAAGATGCGGTCCTCGCCCGACGTATACAGCATTTCCCCCACTTCCAGCTTCTCTTCGTTTTGCACGTAGTCGAGCTGCATCTTCACGTGCCCCAGCCCCTTCACCACCCCCCGCGTCCGGTTCTTTTGCGAGATCACCGCGCCGCTGAAAGTCGGGTCATTCAACAACATCACCTGCGCGGCCGTCGGGTAGGACGCGACGACTTTGCCCACAATGCCGTCCGGCGTCAGGACGCACATGCCCCGCAGCACCCCCGACGTGGAGCCCCGGTCAATGTAGACCACCTTTGAATTGGTGCCTGGCGCATTGTTGATGATCCGCGCACCCAGATACTTAAAAGGCGACTCTTTCACGAACGAAGCCAACGCCCGCACCCGGTCCGCCATTTGCACATCGTTACGCAGGTTCTGGTTCTCCAGCTTCAGCCGGTCCAACTCCCGCCCGATCCGCAGATTCTGCTGCTGCACGCCCGACAGCATCACATAGTCGGAGAAAAAATGTGCGGTCTTGAAGCGGATCTCTTCCACGAAACGGGCCAGCGGTGTCACCGCCGTCACCGCCCAAACCCGCACCCCACGCGCCTCCTGGTTCGTCTTGATCTGCCAAGCCAGCAGAATCAGCTGGGCGAACACCACTACGACGAGCAGTGAGAGGTGCCGGTAGCGATTGAAGAACGCTTCCATGGAAACTTCTACCCTAACGAACCCCGGCCGTAAGGGAGGGGATGCTAGCTTAAATGTGGTCGATCGCAATCCGGCGCAACAGCTTGAAATCCGTCAGCATGCGCCCCGTGCCCAACACCACCGAAGCCAGCGGATCCTCGGCAATCGACACCGGCAGACCCGTCTCTTCCCGGATCCGCCGGTCGAGATTCTTCAACATGCCACCGCCGCCCGTCAGCACAATGCCCTTGTCGCTGATATCGGCCGAAAGTTCCGGCGGAGTCTTCTCCAGCGCCACGCGGATGGCGTTCATAATCGTCGCCACGCACTCGCTCAACGCGCCCCGGATTTCTTCATCGTTAATCGTCACCGTCCGCGGGATGCCCTCAATCAAACTGCGCCCCTTGATCTCCATCGTCAAAGGCTTATCCAG
This sequence comes from Bryobacteraceae bacterium, assembly GCA_031367405.1. Taxonomy (GTDB): domain Bacteria; phylum Acidobacteriota; class Terriglobia; order Bryobacterales; family Bryobacteraceae; genus JALHNI01. The sequence continues at coordinate 16,574 of JANLPT010000090.1, read as the reverse complement.
CGGAAACGCCGAACCAATCTGGCACTTGATCTGTTCCGCCGTGCGTTCGCCAATTAAGAGGTTGTACTTACGCTTCAAAAACTGCGTGATGGCGTCGTCCATCTCGTTGCCCGCCACCCGCACTGAGCGCGAATAGACAATGCCCGAAAGCGAAATCACCGCCACGTCCGTCGTGCCGCCGCCGATGTCGACCACCATATTGCCGGAGGGCTCCGTGATAGGCAACCCAGCGCCAATCGCCGCCACCATCGCCTGCTCCACCAAATGCACTTCGCTCGCCTTGGCCCGATAGGCGGAATCGATCACGGCCCGCTTTTCTACCTGCGTAATTTCGCTCGGTACGCCAATCACAATGCGCGGATGCACCAACATCTTGCGCCCATGCGCCTTTTGGATGAAGTAATTCAGCATCCGCTCGGTCACCTTGAAGTCGGCGATCACGCCGTCCTTCATGGGGCGGATCGCCACGATGTTGCCCGGGGTTCTCCCCAGCATCTCTTTGGCTTCCTTGCCGACGGCTTCCACCTCTCCCGTGTTCTTGTTGATGGCCACGATGGAGGGCTCATTGACCACAATGCCCTTACCCGCCGCGTAAACGAGCGTGTTGGCAGTGCCAAGGTCAATAGCGAGGTCAGACGAAAAAAAGCTAAACAGCGAGCGAAAGTTCATGGAAGTGTTGACAAATGCCACGCTTCTTCGCCGTCTAATACGGCCTGCCAGGGGCGTGGGACCGATTCAGAGTAGCACATTCCCCTATTTAGGGGGTACGGTTAGGTGCTTGAAATAACAAGTGGCTCGCACTCATAACAGTACCGAGAGCCATGTAGTACTCCGTCTGGTCACCGAGATCGAATCCCCGCAAGATCCGGCTAAGCCGATGAGCCAAATCGGCCAATCCAGGATCTCCCGAGGGTAAGCGGTCAAGAAAAGGACGGCGGCGCGCCCATTGCCCATCCGTCAGCCCCGACTCAACGTCGATCATCAAGGCCAATCGCTCCAGCCGCAAGCAGGCATCGGCGGGCGGCTGCGTCTCCGGCACCTGATGCTCAAGGTTTTGGGCGGCGGCCTCCAAATCACGGGTCCAACCCGGCCTGAAGTCGAAGCCTCGCCGGGTCTGCTCCTCCCGGATCAGGATGTGCTGCACGATGTCGCCCACATGGAGCGCCTGGCATGCCGCCTGCCCCGCTGCCCCTTGCCCCATTGCCAGTGCCGGCGCGCGCAATCCCCGCGCATGCAGCCAGGCATGGCCAAACTCGTGCGAAAGCAGGATCTCTTCATCGCCCTTGAAACGATCCATGTTCAACACAATGAAGGACAGGCGGCCTTCGGCTCCCGTGTAGTTAATGGACACGGCATGGGTCCGCACAAACTGCGTCCGAAAATTCACATCTTCAAAATAGTGGGCCAGCACCGGCCGCTGCGGCGCGTCCTGAGGCAACACATAGGTGGGCACACCGCCCTGCGTCTCCACAAATACCCGCACCGGCAGCAACTGCCCACCGCTCTGAGCCTCGATCTCCCGCTGCCACTCGAGAAGACGCGGCGAAAGAGCCACCTTCGCCGAATAAGTCGAAGGCCCCGGCTGCCCCATGAGCATCCCGGCCAGCAGTAAGAACAAGATCCGCATTCTCCCCGCCTTCCATCGATTCGGATTCCGGTCGTCTAAACTAACAGGTCTTTAATCACGTGCGCCTTCTCGACGCCCGTCAGGCGTTGGTCTAAGCCTTGGTGCTTGTAACCGAAGCGCGCGGTGTCGATGCCGAACTGGTTCAGGATGGTGGCCTGAAAGTCGCGCACATGCACCGGATCGCGCACGATGTTATAGCTAAATTCATCGGTCTCGCCGTGGACATAGCCACCTTTAAATCCGCCGCCTGCCACCCACAAACTAAAAGCACGAGGATGGTGATCGCGGCCGTAAGTGGTGCTCGTCAACTTGCCTTGCGAGTAAATGGTGCGGCCGAATTCCCCGCCCCAGATGACGATGGTGTCATCGAGTAAGCCACGCTGCTTCAAGTCCTGTACCAGAGCGTAAGTGCCTTGGTCGACGTCCTTGCACTGGCTGGGCAGCACTTGCGGTAACTCCCCGTGGACGTCCCAGCCGCGCATGTAGAGCTGCACGAAACGGACACCCCGCTCCACCAGCCGGCGCGCCATCAGGGCGGAGTTGGCAAACGTACCGCCCTTGCGGGCTTCCTCTCCGTAGAGGGCAAATGTGCTGGCCGGTTCCTTCGATAAGTCAGTCAGTTCGGGTACCGAAGACTGCATCCGGAAGGCCATCTCATACTGGGCAATGCGAGCCACCGTTTCCGGGTCACCCACCTTGTCGTGCTGCAGCTGATTCATCTCGCTCAGCGCATTCAGCATCCGCCGTCGCACCTTGGAGTCGACGCCATCGGGGTTGTTGATGTAGAGTACCGGGTCAGCCCCCGAGCGCAACGCCACACCCGCGTACTGTGCTGAAAGGAAGCCTGAACTCCACAAACGCGCCGAGATCGCTTGCACGTTAGCCTTGGGGTTGGTGTGCATGGCATTCAGGACGACGAATGTCGGCAGGTCCTGATTCATGCTGCCCAGCCCGTAGGAGAGCCAGGAGCCGAAGCAGGGTTTGCCGGGAATCTGATTGCCGGTTTGGATGAAGGTAATGGCCGGCTCGTGGTTGATGGCCTCGGTGTTCATGGTGCGGATGATCGATAAATCATCGGCCATCTTGGCCATGTTCGGAATCAGCTCCGACATCCAGGCACCGCCTTTACCGTGTTGCGCGAACTTGAACACTGATGGCGCGATGGGGAAGCGAGCTTGGCCCGAAGTCATCGTGGTAAGGCGTTGACCTTGGCGGATACTCTCGGGTAAGTCTTTGTCGAACCACTCGGCCATTTTTGGTTTGTAGTCGAGTAAGTCCATTTGCGGTGGCGCGCCCACCATGTGCAGATAAATGATGCGCTTGGCCTTGGGGGCGAAGTGCGGCAGATCGGGCAGCCCGCCCGTGATCTTACCCGCCGTCGCTCCCAGGGCGTTGAGCGCTAGCGCGCCAATTCCATAAGCGGAGCGCCCGAGTAACTGGCGGCGGGTTTCGACGTGGACGGCTTCATCATGCGGATTCATTTTCGCTCCTACTTATTCAGCACTTCGTCGAGATTAAGCACTTGGTTGGCGACCATGGTCCAGGCGGCGAGCTCGGGTGCCGGGAGTTTGGCATCGGGCACCGAAGCACCCGTCGCAATTAGCTTCTTCGCCTCCGCCGGATTCGCCCGGTAATGAGTTACATAATCGGCATAGGCCCGTTGAATGATCTGCTTCTCGCGTAAGTCAAAGGTGCGGCCTAGCACTTGGCGGGCGAGAAAGTCGACCGGGGCGGTTGATTCGCGCAACAGGCGCTCGGCTAAGTGACGCGCCGCCTCAACATACTGCGGATCGTTCATGGTCACCAGGGCTTGCAGCGGCGTGTTCGTGCGCTCTCGCCGGACCGTGCAATTTTCGCGGCTGGGGGCGTTGAAGATGTCCATTGAGGCCGGCGGCGCGCTGCGTTTCCAGAAGGTGTACATCGAGCGGCGATAGAGCTTGTTACCCTCGTCCTCTTTGTAGAAGCGAGTATTACTCTGCGTCATGGCGACGGTCTCCCAGACACCTTTCGGCTGGTAGGGCTTCACACTGGGGCCTCCGATTTCAGAATTGAGTAAGCCGCTAGTGGCCAGCGCGTAGTCGCGCACCATTTCGGCATCCATGCGAAAGCGAGCGCCACGAGAAAGGAGGCGATTCTCCGGGTCGAGCCTGAGCTTCTCCGGCGTCGTGATCGCCGCTTGGCGATAAGTGGCCGAGGTGACTAACAGCCGATAAAACTTCTTCATGTCCCAGCCGGACTCCCGGAACTCGACCGCCATCCAGTCGAGTAACTCGGCATGCGAGGGCACTTCGCCCTGGCTGCCAAAATCCTCGGCGGTGCGAACCAGGCCGTTGCCAAATAGCTCCTGCCAGAAACGATTCACGGTGACCCGCGACATCAATGGGTTATTCGGGTCAATCAGCCATTGGGCGAGCCCAAGACGATTACGCGGCATGCTGGCGGCCATGGGCGGCAAAGCAGCGGGCACTCCGGGAGTAACTTGATCGCGCGGCTGATCGTACTGGCCGCGAAAGAGGATGTTAGCGACCGGCATCGTGTCCGGCTTTTCGTACATCACGTGGGTGATCGCACCGGCGCGGCGGATCTTATTGCGTTCGGCGATGAGGCCGGCTAGTTTGCTATTGGCTTCGCGAAACGAAGGGCTTTCGCGGTTAACGTACTGACGGCCAAGAGCCTCGCGCTCCGTTTGGTCAAGGGTCTCCTTGCCGAGCGCTGCCTGCACCATGGGCCAATCGGCCAGCAGACGAATATCCTCGTCGCCTAGTAAGTGGCCGGTGATGAGAACGTCCTGTAACTTACCACCGGCAAAATACCGGCCCGCGCCGTTCCAGCCCAGGCGTAACTTAGTGCCAGAGTTAATATCCCCGATGAGCCGGGTGGTCGAGTCGCCCGTACCCTCCATGGTGGCGGGTTGGCCATTCAAGTAAATCCGGAAGCCTTGATAGTCGCGGCCGCCATCGTAAGTGACCGCAACGTGCGTCCAGGCGCTCGCGGTGAGGCGCGTGGCATTGGAGGCGCGGGCCTCAATGCGATCTCGGTCGCCATCGCCAGTTAGGCGGAAGATGAGCACGCGCCCGCTACTCTCAAAAGTCCAGCCCCGCCCGTTACCTTCCTGGCTGAGCAAAGTAAAGGAGTCTTCCCCGGCGGGTAAGTAGATCCAAGCGGCGATCGAGAAGGGGCGGTCCGCGTTCATGGCCAGCGCGGGTAACTCGAGTTTCCCTTGCGCACTGAAGAGCATCGCTTGAGCAGGCTTCACATTTCCGTCTGACCACTCGACACCCGCCGCAAGTTCCTTAGGGTAGGTGAGCGTTTCACCGGGAAGCGGTTGCGTGATCTTGGGCCGGGCATGCACCCACGCGTCGAAATTCTTGAGCGCCGCCTGGCGCTGCACGGTAATTGTTTCGCGAGTTTTCTTCTCCTCGTCTTGCACTTGAATCCACCGGTCGCGATCTTCGATACGGGGCACGATGATCGTCGGCGGCGTATCGGAAATGTTACCGTCCATGGGCTTTTGGGTGGTGTTCTTAAAGAACGCCACCATCTGGTAGAACTCCTTCTGAGCCAGCGGATCGAACTTATGGTCGTGACAGACGGCGCAGCCGAGGGTGAGCCCGAGGAAGACCGTGGAAGTGGTCTCCACCCGGTCCTTCTGATAGATGGCGTCCACCTCGTCAGGGATAGCGCCGCCTTCGTTGGTGGTGATGTTACAGCGGTTGAAGCCGGAGGCGATTTGTTGATCGACCGTCCGGTTAGGGAGTAAGTCGCCGGCGAGTTGTTCTAAAGTAAATTGGTCGAACGGTAAGTTGCGATTCAGCGCGCGGATAACCCAGTCGCGATAGGGCCAGATTTCGCGGTAGTTATCGATGTGCAAGCCGTGGGTGTCGGCGTAGCGGGCGGCATCGAGCCAATAGCGGCCGCGATGTTCGCCCCACTGCGGCGTAGCGAGTAAGTGGTCTACTAATTTGGCATAGGCTTCGGGTGAACGGTCAGTGACGAAGGCATCGACGGCGGCGGGCGTGGGAGGCAGGCCGGTAAGATCGAGCGAGACGCGGCGGATGAGCGAACGGCGATCGGCTTCGGGCGCAGGCTTGAGGCCGGCGGCGAGTAACTTCGCGAGGACGAACTGATCAATGGGATTACGTACCCACTTCGCGGAGTCACTCACCGCAGGCGGCGCGGCACGCTTCGGCGCAATAAAGGACCAATGCTCTTCCCAAGCCGCGCCTTGAGTAATCCAATCCTTGAGTAACTGCTTTTGCGGCGCGGTGAGCTTGCGATGCGAAGACGGGGGCGGCATGAGACGGGCTTCCTTGGTCTCACTGACGCGCAGCCAAACGCGGCTCGCTTCGGGTTGGCCTTCGACGAGCGCGGGGCCAGGCTTCCTGAGCGCGAAAGCGCCTTCGCGCGTGTCGAGGCGCAGTCCGGCCATGCGGCTGGCCGCGTCGGGCCCGTGGCATTGGAAGCAATTTTCTGACAGCAGCGGGCGAATTTGCCGCTGGAAGCTAATTTTGGCCGGGTTGGCGACCGGTGCGGCGATAGCAACGCCGCCGCTAAACACGAGGAAAATCCAGGCACGCATAGTTACATTAAAGTTATCACTTGATCGGGAGGAGGAGAAGTGGGCGATGCATTGTTTCGCATCGGATCTTGCGGCCATCGGCCGCTGTTCAACTGCCGGATGCGGAAAACCGCACGTCCGGTGTGGGAGGGTGGCGGCGCGAAATCTCCGCCACTCCACCCTGATCATTCGAGAGAGGTTTGTATTGAAGCGACTAGTCCTTTTCCGTTGGCGGCCATCCGCCGCCCCATCCCGCCTTCCGCGCCGCCCGATGCAGCAAACCGGCTGACTTCGGCACATTCTTGGTCGCGAGACCGGTAGTCGTACACAGCTCCAATTGAACATAGCCCGCCTTCTGACGAGGATGGCGAATAATGCGGCCTTCCGGCGTGGCTACCGCCGCACGCGCGGCCAGAACATAGCTGAACTTCTCGTCTTCATACCCCAACTCCGCCCCCTTCATCCGCCGGTGCAGACTCGTCCGCTCTACCCGCGCCGCAAAGTGGCACCAATTGGCCTTCGTCATCGGGTCGTCCTTCGTCATCGGGCAGGCGCGCCCGTGCGGACAAGGGGCTGCAATTACCGCTCCCCGGCCGATCAACCACTGCCGGGCTTCGCGGATCAGGTTGAACCCCTTCGGCGTACCGGGCTCCACCAGCGCCAGCATCATGCCCGTCGCCGCCCAAGCCCTTTCCAGAACGGTGAGCCAGCTGGTCTCGCTCAGCGCATATGACAAGACGACGAGATCGGCTGGGTGATGCGGAGTCGATACATCGGCCACCATCCAGGTGGCCGGAATCGGCGTGCCGAGCCGTTGCCCCAGTTGGGCCAAAGCTCCATTGCGCTCGATCAGGTGGGCCGATTCCAGTGAGCCAAAAACCGCGTGCGCGGCCCAACTCACCGTGCCCGGCCCGGCCCCCAGATCCAGCAGCGTCCGGGGTGCGATATCGGCCTGCGACAGCGCCGCATGCACTGCCGCATAGGTGGCCGGCATGCGCGCGGCCACGTAGGCGAGACGCTCAATCGACGTACTTAACGTCGAGGGCTTGCCGGAGCGGTACTGTTCCGTGATCGAGGCCGAGGCCTTGGCGAGTTCATTCAGGGGCGCGCCTTGGAGTTCGACATCCAGGGCGCGGCGAAGGGCGAGGGGAAGCTGCATCCGTAGTAGGACCGGCCGGTCCTCATGCCGCTTAAAGCGGCAAAATCTCTTCGCGATCCGGATCAAAGCGCAAACGGCGCTTCTGCGTATAGGCGATGTTGCCCAGGTGCGACGCTTGCGCCGACCGGTGCCCGATCATCACGTCACCGTTCGGGCGCTTGCGCGATACCACGCAATCAAGGAAGTTGGCGACATGCTCGTTGGTGGCGTCGCCCTTATACTCGACGACTTCGGTGGGCTTGGCGCTGCCCTTGGGATAGTATTCGTACTTGCCCCGCGAAATCCAAAGCTTACCCTCGGTGCCGCACATCTCGATGGCCGCCCCCGTAATGCCAGGGGCCAGCGTCGCTTCGAACGTGGCGGTCCATTCCGCTGGATATTCCAGGAACACGGTGATGGTGTCGGGTGCCGTCCGCCCGTCTTTGTAATGATAAATGCCACCCGAAGCCACTGCCGCAATGGGATTGTCCTGGTCCATGAACATATGCACCACGTCAATCCAATGCGTGAACAAGTCCGTCACTTGGCCGCCGCCAAAATCGAGGTATGACCGGAAGCTCCAATATTGCTGAGGATCGTAGTCGCGCCATTTCACCGGGCCCAGGAAGCGCGCCCAATCCAGGTTCGACGGCTGGGTCTGCATGCGCGGCGGAGCCTTCAACAGGTGGTAGGTATTGCCGTGCCACCAAGTGCGCGCGAGCGTGATCTTGCCCAGCAAGCCCGTCTTGAAGTACTTCTCTTTCGCTTCCAAATAATGCGCACCGGAGCGTTGCTGCATCCCCACTTGGCAGACGCGATTGTTGACGCGCGCCGCCTTCACAATGCGCGGACCTTCTTCAATCTTCAGCGTCAGCGGCTTCTCGACGTAAACGTCCTTGCCGGCATTCAGGGCGTCGATGGCCACGCCGGCGTGCCAATGGTCCGGCGTCGCGATCAGCACGGCGTCGACATCTTTTGAGTCGAGAAGCTTACGGTGCTCGCTGTACCCCTTGGCACCGGGGGCCTTCGTCTGCGCCGAGTCAACCCGTTCGGCGAACACGTCGCACACGGCTTTCACGTCGACGCGCCCTGACTTCTGAAAGGCACCCATCACGCCTTGCCCGCGGGCACCGGCACCGATCAGGCCCAGATTCACGCGTTCATTCGCCCCGAGGATTTTGCTGTAAGAAGCGGCGGTCATGCCGGCGGCGGTGAGACGAAGCCAATCGCGGCGTCCGAATGTGTCGTTATTCATAGCCCTACGATTATGTCAAAAATGTTTTGCCCGCGAAGGAAAATTCCTGCCCCTACTCGGGCAACGACGCCGCTAAGTCTTGCACCAAACCCCGCTCATGGGCGTCGAACTTGTTGCGGAACTCTTCGGAGTTAAAGCGTGCCGTACGCTCCTCTTCGGTCAGCTTGCGCAGCGAGTTCATCTCCTGACGCAAATCCTGGCGGCGTTCGGGCGGCAGTTGGTTAAACTGGCGAAACGCGCGGCGCGCCGTAGTTTGCTGCGCCGGCGGCAGATCGCGAAAACGGTCGAAGCGATCCCGCACGCCCTTGCGCTCTTCGGGCTTCATGTTCTCCCACATCTCCATGCGGCGGCGGAACACTTCGCGGCGTTCCGGCGGCAACCGGTCCACCATTTGCTGGCGCTCTTCCGCGCTCATCCCGCGCCAGCGGTCCAGCACGACCGGCGGAGGAGGCAGCGGGCCACCAAGACCAGGGCCCCTCTTCATTCCACCACGTAGCCCGCCGCCCGCTTTGATCCCCATGCGCGCCCCGTCCCTCGCTTGCGGAGCCGACCAAGCCGCGCCCGCCAGGGCGATGGCCAAAAATCCGTTGATGAGGTATCGCGCCAGCATGACAATTACAGTTCGTTCGATTTACCGGGCCCGGCGGGCGTTCCCAAAACGTGCAACATTTCCAGATCCTCCAGCGCCGTATCCAAGCGTTCCATATCTTGCTTGATATCTTGCTTGTCCACCGTCGCGGTTTTGACGGCTGGCGATGCCTCTTCCTGCGCCGCACCGGTGCCCGCAACACTGGACTCAGCCACCGGCACCTCATTAAAAACCGCAAACGGACCCGGCATACGCACCAACAGCAGCGCCACCACCGCCACTCCCGCCAATGCCATCGAGAATGCCGGACGCCAAGCGCCAGGCTGGCCGCTCTGGAAAATGCTGCGCCAAACTCGTACCCAGAAGTTATCCCGATGTTCGGCATCGATCCGCGCATACAGCCGCCGGTCAAAATCAGACGAAATACTCAATTCCGCCGCATCGAACTCGTCCAGCGCCGACCATACCTGCTGTTGGGTAGAAAGCTCCTGCCGGCAGGACTGACAAATAGCCAAATGCGCATCGAACCGCGCCAGCGTGTCCGCCGGCAGCGCGCGCGCGCAATAATCCAGAAGGACTTCGGCATTTTCCCGGTTTTGCAATGGACACATCATATTCATCCTCCTTCTAGAACTTACTCACTCACGCCCCGGTTAAGGTGCGCCAACCTACTCCGCAACGACTCATAAGCCCGGAACAATAATGACTTCACCGCCGACTCAGAACATCGCAGAATGCCGGCGATCTGGCTATAATCCATCTCTTCGTACTTATGCATCATCACGGCGGCGCGCTGTTTGTCGGGCAAGGCTAAAATGGCCTGGCGAATTTCATCCATCCGCGCCGACCGCAGCATGCGTTGCTCCACGTTCGGGCCCAGGTCAGCCACCTGCAGCGGCGCGGTGCCTTCTGGAGCTTCCGAATCCAGGCTCTGCTGCCGGCGTTCGTTTTTCTGGTCGCGAATCCAATTCAGCGCCAAGTGGGTAGTGATGCGAAACAGCCAAGTGGTAAATTTAGCCGTGGGCTCATACGTCGCCCGTGACCGGTACACGCGCAAAAAAACTTCCTGCGCCAATTCCTCCGCGATCGCCTGATTCTGAATCATGCGGTAGACAAAGTGAATCACCGGCACCCGGTGCCGCTCGAGCAGCAGGCCAAAAGAGACCGTATCGCCATCGCGCACCCGCAGCATCAACTGCGCATCGTGTTCAATAGCTGCGGCGGCGCTCATGCCATGGTTAACCCTGGTTTCCGGGGAAGGTTGCGAATTTTCGTCGAGAATGGGCAAGCCTTTATTCGCTCTTCAGACTACGAACCATCAACTGCCGGATGGCGTCCTCCGGGCTCTGTTCGCCCCGCAGCAGGACCGCCACTTGTGCCGTAATTGGCATTTCCACGCCATGACAGCCGGCCAACGCTAAGGCAGCCTCCGTCGTATCGACTCCTTCGGCCACCATCGCCAATTTCTTTAGGATATCGGATAAAGCCTGACCCCGGGCGAGCTCAATGCCGACCCTCCGATTCCGGCTCAAATCGCCCGTGCAGGTCAGAACCAGATCGCCTAAACCCGCCAGTCCGGATAAAGTTCTGGCTTCGGCACCCATCGCCACGGCCAAACGCGTAATTTCCGACAAGCCTCGGGCAATCAGGGCCGCGCGCGTATTGCTCCCCAGGCCCAGGCCCTGCACCACTCCGGCCGCGATCGCAATCACGTTCTTCAGCGCCGCGCCCAATTCGACGCCCATCGGATCCGCGCTCGTGTAGAGGCGGAATAGTGGCGTCGAAAATGCCTCCTGCACCAACGCCGCCAGCGCTCGTTCCTCGGCCGCCACCACCATCGCCGCCGGTTCTCCAGCGGCCACTTCCCGGGCAAAAGAGGGGCCCGAAAGCACGGCCACCGGCCGCCCCGTCACCTCCGTCATCACTTGCGAGACGCGCCGCAGCGACCCTCTTTCGATGCCTTTGGACGCCGAGACCAACCGCGCGTTGTCCGGAATCGCCAAACGGCTAAAGACGTGGCGGGTGTGCTGCGACGGCACCGCATTGAGAATGAAATTTGCCTCACCCGCCAAAGCGTCGGTCGGGTGGACGTTGGCCGGCAACGCGAAGCCCGCCAGATAACGCGAATTTTCCCGCTCGCGAGCCATGGCCGATACCAGCGCCGGATCGCGCGCCCACAGCTCGATCCGTTCGAACCGCGGTGCCAACGCGATGGCCAACGCCGTACCCCAACTGCCGGCGCCCACCACCTTCAGCGTGCTCATGCGCGCTTAGCGAAAGAGAGTACATTCTCACTGCCGGCGCGCAGCCGGTCCCAATTCGCGCGATGCCGCCAGATGATAAACGCGCCGCCGATGATCGCGGCCACCATCACCGGTGGCGGCGGTTGCACCAGCAGCCAGCAGGCCAGCGGAAACAACAACGCGCCAATCATGGAGGCCAACGATACGTATTTCGTCACGCTCAGCACCGCCACAAACAGGATGACAATTGCGAACAGCGGCGCCGGCGTCAGATACATAAATGCGCCGACGAAACTCGCCACCGCCTTGCCGCCCTGAAATTTGAGAAAGACCGGAAAGGCGTGGCCCAGAATCACCGCCAGCGCGGCCAGCGACATCCACATCGGGTCGTCATCCGTCACCCGGTCCATCAGCCACACCGCCAGCGCCCCTTTGCCGATATCCAACAGGAGCGTGATGATCCCGAGCGTCTTGCCCGTCGTCCGCAGGACGTTGGTCGCGCCGGTGTTGCCGCTTCCTTGTGTCCGGACATCTTGGCCGGTGCGCCAACGCACCAGCAGGTAACCGAAGGGAATACCGCCGATGAGATAGGCGGCGATCAGAGTCAGAATCGGAATCATAGGGGGAAGTCCTCAAGGACGGAGTAGGTGCTGTTACGGCTTTCGTACAGTTTGAAGCTGGTCACATTCATGCGCCCGAAATCCGTAGATGGCAGTTGGGCGATGAATTGCTTGATTGGGGCGAGGTCGATTTGCGGATCCTGGATGCGCGCCAATGTCAGATGCGGGCGGTAGGGCTTGGCATCGCGAGTGACGCCGCTGGCGGCTAAGGCGGCGTCGGTCCCTTCGGCCAATTGGGCTAATTGCTCCGGCGCGCGCACCGCCGCAAAAAGATGGCGCGGATGATGCGGCGTCGGGAACCAGCCAAAGCCGTCGATTGAGACCGTGAATACGGCGGGCTTGGGCACCGTCCGCAGCGCGGCCTTCAACTCGTCCAAACCCTCAGCCGGCCACTCGCCAATAAATTTCGTGGTCACGTGCAAATTCCCCGCCGGGGCCCACTCGATCGGCGCGAGCGGCTGCATCGACTGGTAAAGCAGTTCGATATTGCGCCGCACCTCATAGGTGAGCGAGAGTCCGGTGAAGAGCCGCATTCGATACTCAATATTGTATCGATTCCCATGAAGGCTCTCCCGCGCTCATTTTACGCCCGCCCCACCATCCAGGTGGCGCGCGATCTTTTAGGCCAAGTGCTGGTGCACGGCCCCACCAGCGGGCGCATCGTTGAGGTGGAGGCTTACCTCGGTGTAAACGAGCACGGTATCGGCGATCTCGCCGCCCATGCTTCGCGCGGCATCACCAACCGCACCCGCGTCATCTTCGGCCCGCCCGGTCATGCTTACGTCTACCTGATCTACGGCATGTACGAATGTCTGAACGTCGTCGCCGAGCCTGACGGCACGCCGGGCTGCGTTCTCATTCGCGCCCTCGAACCCCTCACAGGCCTCGACATCATGCGCGAGCGCCGCAGCTTCACCCGCCGCGCCAGCCATGCCACCTGCGCCAGCCTCACGAACGGCCCTGGTAAATTAACCCAAGCCCTCGCTATTAACCGCACGCTCAACGGAGCCGACCTAACCCGCAGACCTTTGCGGATTTTAGGCGCTCCCGTAGCTGGCGAAATTCTAGTCACGCCGCGCATCGGCATCAGCCAATGCACCGATTGGCCCCTGCGATTCGTGCTGATGTCATAATCATTCGCATGTACCGAATCGTTGCGTTTCTGATCCTCGCCGGTGCCGCTCTTGAAGCCGCCAGCCCTTTTGCCGGACGTTGGAATTTCAATATCCCCCTGCCCAGCGGCAATCGCGGCAGTTGGCTCGGCATCGCCGAAAAGAATGGACAACTGGAAGTCCGGCACCAACCCACCGGCGGCAATGTCTATCAGGTGAAAGAGGCCAAGGTCACTGGCAACCACCTCACTCTCATCTTAGGCAACCCCACGGACAAAGCCGCGCGCCCCATCTGGGAGCTTGACGCCGTCGACGGCAAACTCACCGGCCAGCAAACCCGCGGTACGGCCATCACGCCCTTAACCGGCCTTCGCGCCCCCGAACTGAAACGCCCCTTGCCCAAAGCTTGGGCACCGGCCCAGCCCCTCTTCAACGGCCACGACCTCACCGGCTGGGAGCCCCTCGGCACCGCCCCCAGTCATTGGGTCGTCAAAGATGGCGTCCTTCTCAACGAAGATCATGGAGCCAACCTCAAAACCAGGCAGACCTTCCAGGACTTCAAACTCCATTTCGAAGCGAACGGGCCTGACCATGCCAATAGCGGCTTCTACCTCCGCGGCCGCTACGAGATTCAGCTCGAATACGAGCCTCTCACCAGCAATCCCCCCGAGCGCCGCATCGGCTCCGTCTACGGGCGCATCACCCCCAAAGGCGATCTGCCGCGCCAACCCGGCACCTGGGAAGTCTTTGATATCACCCTCGTGGGCCGTACCCTCACCGTCGTCCGCAACGGCGTCACCACCATCGATCAGCAGGAGATCGAAGGCATCACTGGCGGTGCCATGGATGCCAACGAAGCCGAACCCGGCCCCTTCTACATTCAAGGCGACCACACCGGCGGCCTCAAATTCCGCCACATCACGGTCTCGCTCCCCAAACCCTAATTCGTTCCGGCCATTTTGTCCCTTAGCGAGCGTTTACCCTGGCCCTCGGCATGCATCAAGAGGAGGCGTGAACACTCCTCCTAAAGTTCACGTTGACAACCGGGCCGGCGCACCCTTCGCGTCGGCCTTTTTTTACTGCAATAGCCCCACTTGCCGGACCACCACCCCCACCAGCATCATCGCTATCAGCCCCACCAGGTAAAACATGAAAGCCACCCGCAGTTTGGGCCACAGGATCCAGGGAAGTGTGTCGAGCCAGCCCCACAGATCGCTGCTGGCCACCATAGGCGGATTCGCAATCGCATCGATGTCGCCCGCCGGACGCAACTCGCGCGCGGCATAGGCGGCGCGGACCGAGTTCAGCAAAATCGCGGCCATCAACAGGCCCAAGATACTAAAGAGGCCCACTTGGCCGGAGACTAAGGCGGCCGCCCGTTCCACCAAAAACATCATGAAAGCGGCGACCGAGGCCAAACGCGAAAGCTGCCGGATGCCTACGCCCGCCATCAGGAAAAAGAAAATGTCCACCAGGGCCCCGATCGGGAAGCCGGCCAGCACCATCATGACCAGCGTCGACAAGCAGATCAAAAGACAGGCGTAATAGCCATGGCGAGCCGCGTCATGCACGTCCGCCTCATCTTCGAGTTGCGGCCAGAAAATTCGTTTGAACCAATTCTGTTCCTTGGGACCCGGGGTCGGGCTAAGCGTCTCCACAAGGGAGCCATCGGCAGAAAAGCCGAATTCATCCAGCCCAATTCACCTATGCGCCCGCCGCCACCGGGGCCACGAAAATCGGCGTTGTCGTCGGAGCGGTTGACCCCGCCTCGGGCTCGACGCTCACCGCTACAGCCGTCGTATCGGCCGCGACTGCGCCTGGCCGGGCATGCAGCGCTGTGCCGTTGGCGAGCGCGCGGAAGAGTCCCGCTGATTGCGGCGCTCCGCCTTTGGGGATCAGCCACATCTGATAAATTCGGCCGGCCGGCAGCACCGGCAGGTTGGTGGCCATCAGCAGCACGCCATCCCGGGGATTCACCAAAATACTGCCTTTCGGAGGTGCCGGAGCACCCGCGCCAAAGTTCACCAGCTTGGTATCGGGTTGGTTCAGGAACGCGAGTACCGGGCGCAGTTGCCCCAGCTCACTCGCCTGCTGCTCCATCTTCGTTCGCGCCTCGGCCAACTGCGTGCGCGCCTGGGCCAGTTCTGTCACCCTGTCCGACAGCGAGCTGCGCGATTCTACCCACAGCAGCAAAGCGCCCAGCGCAAACGCCGCGGGAATTAACATCGGCCAGGAGAACCATCCGCGTGTCTCGGCTACTCCCGCTCCCATTTCGGCACCCACCGCCGCCATCACCCGCCGCCGCAAGCGGGCCGGGGCCGGAACCGGCTCCGCCAGCATCGCCATCGCCGCCACCGTCTCAAGCGCCACGGCGACACCGGGTCCGCACTGCGGACAGCGCCGCTCCAAATGGCTTTCGAGCTCCGTTCGCTCGGCCCCTTCTGAAAGGCCAAGCGCGTAAAGTTCGTATTCGTCACGGAGTTCTTCGCACGTCATGCGCTCACCCCCGAAGGTAGTTGTAAATTCTCGCGGAGTTGCCTCAGGGCGGTCCGCACCCAGGTTTTCACCGTGCCCAATGGTAGTTCCAACTTCTCTGCCATTTCCGACTGCGACAAGCCTTCAAAGTACGCCAGCTCCAGCAACTCTCGCTGTCTCGGCTCCAGCTTCTCCATCGCGGCCCGCACGGTCGTGGCGTCCATCGACATTTGCATCTGCGTTTCGGCGTTGCCGCCCGATAGCGGCCGCGTGAGTCCATCCAGCGAGACGTTCATCGTTCTTTGTCTCCCGCCACGAGATCGAAGGAAATCAATCGCCGCGTGCCGCGCAATCGTGAGCATCCAGGTAGAAAGGCCGCCCCGTTCGATATCGAACGTGGGGATGCGATTCCATACGCGAAGGAACACTTCCTGGGTCAGGTCCTCGGACGTGCCGGTATCGCGAGCGATCCGCAGAATGATCGAGTAGACCACCCCGCCATAGCGGTCATACAATTCACTGAGTGCCGACGCATCGCGAGCGCGTAAACGTTCAATGAGCCCCGCACTTTCGTCGGGACCCAAGATCGCACTGAGAATCAAAAAGAGCATGGTCGCTACCTTTAGCTACGAAGTTTGCTCGCCGGCGGATTCAGTCCGGGCGAAGACACAATCTTTAAGGTAGCGCAGACGATCGGGTTCAGAAGACGCGTCAGCGGCACCGGCCCGCGGCCCGCGATGGCCCGGCCCGCGGCCAGCGATGGAGAGAGGTAGCGGCTGCGGAACTCCGGCGGGCCGCTGACGCGCGAGGTTCTGCTAAGACAGCCCTCATCTACATAAGCGCAAAAAACGCCCCACACGGGTCAAGAAACTTATTCGCCCCGGACCTGCTATACTCTGAAAGACGAAGAATTTTCCGCGATCCTCCCGTTGGCCGTTTGTCTTGGCCAGCTTCTAA
>JANLPT010000062.1:0-7245 GCA_031367405.1 Bryobacteraceae bacterium | reverse complement strand
AGCTTCTCGTCGATCAGCTGCGCGTAATGGACGTAGAAATAGGTGAAGACGCCCAGCGCCACGATAAATAGGAATACCGCCGAGGCGAGGAGGGCCTTGCCAACGGGATGCAATAATAGGCGAACCAACAAAGCGCCCTGGGGAATTTGGAGCCGTAAGGCCACTCGAATGCTTCTCTTCTCTCGCCCTGAGTATCGCATAGATGCCACAGTAGAGATGGGATGATCACGCTCTTTTTAGCCGCGAACATCGTGGTTTTACAGGTACCGCCGCCGGCTGCGGTCGACTACGCCCGTCATGTGGCCCCCATCCTTGCGCGCCACTGCGTCACCTGCCATCGCGACTTTCAAGTAGCGCCATTTGCCCTCGACACGTACGCCAGCGCCAAGGCCCACGCCCGCACCATCGCCGCCGTCACCGCCCGCCGCTACATGCCGCCCTGGAAAGCGAGCCATCTGCCGGGTGCCGAACTGGCCGGGGAACGCCGGTTGACAACCGCCGAGATCGCCACGCTTCAGGCGTGGGCTGCTACCGGGACGCGCGAAGGCGCACCGGCTGCGCCCCGGTCGCTGCCCGAAAAGCCGTCCGAATGGGCACTGGGGCCGCCGGACCTCGTCCTCGAAATGGCCGAATCCTTCCCCGTCGCCGCCGTTGGCGAGGACGTCTACCAGTGCTTCGTCATTCCCACTTCCCTGCCCACCTCGCGGTGGGTGCGCGCCTTCGAGTTTGCACCGGGTAGCCGCCGCACCGTCCACCACGCCCTCTTTTTTCTCGATAGCACGGGCACGGCGCGCGAACGGGATGCCGCCCAGCCCGGCCCCGGCTATCGCTGCTTCGGCCTGCCCGGATTTCTCCCCACCGCCAGCCTCGGCGGTTGGTCGCCCGGCAATGGCGCGTACGAAATGCCACCCGGCGTCGCGCTGCCCTTGCGCAAATCAACTGACCTTGTCTTGCAGATCCACTATCACGTCACCGGCGCACCCGCCCATGATCGATCCCGCCTGGCCCTTTACTTCTCGCCCACGCCCCCCACTAAGTCCATCTTCGACGTTGCCCTCGCCAGCCGCCAAATCGACATCGCCCCCGGCGACAGCTCTTACCGCGTGCGCGACGCCATCACTCTGCCCGTCGCCGTCGATCTAATGGGCATCATTCCTCACGCGCACTACCTCGCCCGCCAAATGCGCGGCTGGGCCGTCCTGCCCAATGGACGCCGCCAGAACCTTTTCGAAGTCCTCGATTGGGACTTCAACTGGCAACAGAACTATCGCTATCTGCGCCCCATCCGTCTGCCCGCTGACACGCGTTTAGAGATGGAATTCGTCTACGACAACAGCGGCCAGAATCCACGCAATCCTTCGCGGCCACCCCAGCGTGCCGGTTGGGGTCCTGAGACCACCGATGAGATGGCTGGGCTCCACTTTCAAGTAATTCCGGCCAATCCCGCCGATGGCGCCGAACTCGCCCAAACGCTCTGGGGCAAGCTGATCCGGTTCATTGGCGCGGGCGGTCTGCGGCATACTGGTACCCAGAATGAAGTTGCTCCTTCTCGTCCTCCTCAGCCTTAGCGTATTTGCCCAAACGCCCCGCTTCGCTCGCGTATTTTCGAACACCGGGCCCAAGCCCATCGGCCCTTACTCACCCGGCCTCTGGGCCGGTGACCGCCTCTACGTCTCCGGCCAAGGCTCCCGCACCGCCGATGGCCAGTTGCCCGCCACGCCGGAAGCGCAAATACGTCAAACCCTCGACAACGTAAAGGCCATCGTCGAAGCCGCTGGCCTCACCATGGATCACATTGTCTTCTCGCACATCTACTATCAGGATCTGGCCCATTACGACACCCTGAATCGCGTCTGGCGCGAGTACTTCCGCGGCACGCCGCCCGCCCGCGCCACCGTGCAGGTGGCCGCCATGCCCACGGCTACGCCATTCGAGATCAACGCCATCGCTGTGCGCGACAAGTCGGTCATCCAGGGCGTGGAATTACCCGGGTCCAAGTCACCCGTCCCCTTGAGCCCGGTGCTGCTGATCAAGGATCGCGCCTACATCTCCGGCATTCTGGGCCGCGATTCTGACGCGGGCCAGATTCCCGCTGCACCCGAAGCGCAAGTCACCATGGCCTTCGACCGTTTGAAGCGCGTCCTCGCCGCCGCAGGCCTCGACATGCGCCACATGATCTCCCTGAACGTCTACACCACCGCCAACATGCCGGAAGAAGCAGTAAGTCAGGCGTTGGCGGCGCGAATCGCTGACCGCAACAACCTAGCCATCACGATCACGCGCGTTCCGGCCCTGCCCTTCGGCGTCAATATTGGCTTACACGGCGTCGCCACTCGTCACCTGAAGCCCCGGCAGCGCCAACAGAATTGTCTTGCATCGGACGGCACCATCTATTGCGGCCAATTCACTTCCGACGACTACCGGACGACTCTCATCGGCCTCACCGGCTTACTCCAAAAGTTCACCGGACCCAAAGCTAACATCGTCGCCAGCTACGTCTTTTTGGATGACTTAAAGGAGTTCGCCGCCATGAACAAACTCTACGCCGAACTCATCCCCGAGCCCTTACCGACTCGCACCACGGTGCAGCCTGCGCCAGCCGGCACCTCCCCCAAGTTACGCATTTCCGTGGTCGCGGAGCAATAAGTTATAGGCGAAGCGAGTAACTGTACCAAAGGGCTATGTTTTTGTGCGCGACGAAGCGCGTGTGTGCGCCCAGCCTTTACAAATGTCGTTTGGCAATGGCCATTCTGGACTATCGGACCTACATGCGATCAGAACTTCTTCCGAGCGGGCAACAAAGTATATTCAACAACCGGCTTGGTTGGGCGAGGGACTTACCTCAAGAAGGCTTGCCTTGTGGAGTATACGAAGAGTGTTAGATCACTCTGCGGGGCCAGCAAGTACTTGCGGCCGACGCATGGCGCATAGATGCCAAATTCTTAGAGCAATGGCCCGAGTTTATTGAGATTCGGGACGCGTCGAAACCAAGTGGCGAATCCACCCCAACCACCCCCGTTCCCAGTTCCCCGTTCCCTGTTCGCAAGCTACTCCAGAAGAGGCGATTGAGCTAGCGTACCTCGGCCTACACGAGCAACTCGCGCAAGCTAGTGCTCTGACCGGGTGACTTGTTGCTTTCCGGCGTGCCGAAGGGATCCCCTCCCTGACGGCGAGGGGTTCGTTAAACCTGACGAACCCTGACCGTAAAGGGGATCTCACAGACTTGCCATAAGAACATATTCACACGGTCAGAATATCTAGTGATGACTGAAGATTCTCTACTTAAGCAAGTCCGGGCGATTGCGACTCGTCTTCGCGCGCGCCGCCTCTGCCCGCCAGCGCCGAATGTCCGCGTGATTCCCGTTCTGCAGGACTTCCGGCACTGTCCAGCCCCGAAAGTCTGCCGGACGCGTCCACTGCGGAAAGTCCAAAATCCCCGTCTGCTCAAACGACTCGTCCACGGCCGACTCGTCATTCCCCAACACGCCAGGCAGTAGCCGCGCCGTCGCATCGATCACGATCGCCGCTGCCAGTTCGCCGCCGCTCAGCACGTAGTCGCCAATCGATAATTCCTCATCGGCCAGATGCTCCGCGACACGTTCGTCCACGCCCTCGTAGCGGCCGCAAATCAACAGCAACTCGGAGCAAATTGCATAACGCCGGGCCGTCGCCTGGGTAAAAAGAGGACCTTGCGGCGTCAGCAAGACGACCTGCTGGCCTTTGGCCAGCCGCTCCTCGCGGGTGGGGGCAAAAATCGCCTCCACCGCCTCGAAGATCGGCGCGGGCTTCATCAGCATACCGGCCCCGCCGCCAAAACAACGGTCATCCACGGTGCGATGGCGGTCATGGGTGAATTGGCGCAGGTCGTGGATAGCCAGGTCGAGCTTACCGGAATCGCGCGCCCGCGCCACCACGCCATGCGAGAACGGCCCAGTGAAGAAGTCCGGAAAGATGGTCAGCAGGTGAAAGCGCACGTTACCCGTTCAGGTCCCGCAGACCTTCAGGAAGCGTCACGTCAATGCGTTTCTTCTCGACGTCGACGGTATGGCAAATCTCCGGCACAAAGGGAATCATCAGGCTGCCGGACTCGAGCAATAGCGGCCCCCCGGTCTCAAGATAACCGTCCACCAAGCCCAAAGATTCGCCGTTTTCGAAGAGTTCGCAGCCCACCAGATCAGAGAAAAAGTACTCGCCTTCAGGTAGCTGAATGCGTTCGGCGCGGTCAATAGTCACTTCCTGGCCGCCGAGAGGCTCGGCGCCGGTCATGGAGTCCACACCCACAAACTTGAAAATGGGTTTATCGCCATGCCACCAAACGCGTTCGACAGTGAGCGCGCGACCGGAAGGCATCAGCACCACGTCCTCCAGCTCCTGGAAGCGCTCCGGATGCATGGTGAGCGAGAGGGCGGCGAGTTCGCCCTTGATGCCCCGGGGCCGCTTCAACGCAGCAACAGTGACCCGGTCTGGCATGAGGGATTATTCGAGAATTTCGAGCGTGTAACGCCGGTTGAGCTTCATGCTGGCCGCGCCGATCAACGTGCGGATGGAGCGCGCCGTGCGGCCTTGCTTACCGATCACCTTGCCGAGGTCAGTCGGGGCAACCTTCAGTTCGAGGACGGTAAGTTGCTCACCGCTCAGCTCACGAACGCTCACTTCTTCGGGGAGGTCGACCAACGCTTTCGCGATGTCTTCCACCAACTGCTTCATCACTACGGGAGTGTTTTCCATGGGTACCGCCATCTTTCAACGAGATTCATCCGCGCTATAGCGGGGCGTATCAAACTAACTAAACGACGGCTGCAGCCACAGCCGGATTCTTCTTCATCAGACGGGCCACCGTATCCGAAGGCTGCGCGCCGTTCTTCATCCAATGAGCAATGCGATCATGCCGGATAACGACTTCGGCGGGCTTACACAACGGGTTGTAGTGGCCAACCACTTCCACCGCACGAGAGTCGCGGGCGCGCTCTTTCTCAATCACCACCAACCGGTAAGTGGGTTTCTTCTTGGCTCCGAAACGAGCTAAACGAATCATCAACATCGTAGACTGTTATTCCTTCTTTTTCTTATTGTCGCCTAATCGAGATCATTTCGCCACTACCCCCGTACGGGCTTAGCGGCCGAACCCCGGAAACGACGTCGGAAATGGCAATTTCATCTTCGCCATCCGCTTGCCCAGCATACCTCCGGCCAAGCCACCGGTGAGCTTTTTCATCATCTTACGCATTTCCTGATACTGCTTCACCAGGTTGTTCACGTCCTGCACCGTACTGCCACTGCCCATCGCAATGCGCTTGCGCCGGCCGCCATTCAACAGCAACGGATTGTTGCGCTCGCCTTGCGTCATCGAGTCAATGATGGCCACAATGCGCGTCAGCTCTCCCTCATCCACCTTGGCATTCTTCATCTCTTTCGGCATGTTGGCCATACCCGGCATCATCTTCAAAAGATTCTCCAGCGGACCCAGCTTGCGAATCTGCTTCAGCTGATCGCGGAAATCCTCCAGCGTGAACTCATCGTCCAGCAGCTTCTGCTGCATCTTCTCGGCTTGCTTCTGATCCACCGCCTCCGAGACCTTTTCGATGAGGCTCATCACGTCGCCCATGCCCAGAATGCGCTGCGCCGCGCGATCCGGATGGAAGGGTTCAAAGGCATCCGGCTTTTCGCCCAAGCCAATGAACTTGAGGGGCTGGCCGGTCACCGTGCGAATCGAAAGCGCCGCGCCACCGCGCGCATCGCCATCCATCTTGGTGAGAATCACGCCGGTGATTCCCAAGCGCTGATGGAACTGTTCGGCCGACTTCACGGCGTCCTGACCGGTCATCGCATCGGCGACAAAGAGAATCTCGGTGGGGTTCAGCTGCGCCTTCAATGCGTCAAGCTCCACCATCAACTCCTCATCAATGTGGAGGCGGCCCGCTGTATCGACAAGAATCGTGTCCCGCCCCGCCCGCGAGGCTTCGATCTTGGCGCCTTTCACCAACTCCGAAGGACGATTCTCGCCTTCCTCACCAATCCAAATCGGGATCTTCGTCTCCCGCGCCAGCACGGCTAATTGCTCGCGCGCTGCAGGACGGTAAATGTCCACCGAAACCAGCAGCGGCGTACGGCCTTGCTTCACCAGCCACTTCGCCAACTTCGCCGACGAGGTAGTTTTGCCCGAACCTTGCAAGCCCACCATCATGATCACCGTCGGCGACTCATTCGCGAAGCGTAACTTGGCCTGATGCTGGCCCAAAATCTTCACCAGCTCTTCGTGAACGATCTTGATCACTTGCTGCCCCGGAGAGAGGGCCTGCATCACTTCCTGGCCCATCGCCTTCACCTTGACGGCTTCGATGAGCTGTTTCACCACGCGGAAATGAACATCGGCTTCCAGCAGCGCGATGCGAATCTCTTTGAGCGCCACCTCCATGTTCTCGGGCGTTAATTTGCCCTCGCCGCGAAGGTTCTTGAAGACGCGTTGGAGTTTGTCGGAGAGGGATTCGAACATAGGAGGTACTAACTATCCAGGGTAACAATAACCGCCGCAAGCTACAATCAGGGGCATGTCGCAGGAACTTCGCCGCTGGTTTAATGCCCATTGGACCCCCGCCAAATATCAGCAATTCCTGGCCGCCATTGACGCCGACCTCGGCCACCACGTCGAGTTCCGCATCTCCGAAACGCCCTGTTTCTTCGACACCGCCTTGGCCGAACGCATGTGCGCCTCCGGCATTGCGCTGCTCGAGCAACTCACCAACCCCGCCTACAGGCAAGTGAGCGATCGCGCCGTGCCCGAAGCCTATCGCGTCCCG
Source organism: Bryobacteraceae bacterium (assembly GCA_031367405.1). Taxonomy (GTDB): domain Bacteria; phylum Acidobacteriota; class Terriglobia; order Bryobacterales; family Bryobacteraceae; genus JALHNI01. Next base: position 448 of record JANLPT010000062.1, on the reverse strand, counting down.
AACGAAGCCACGCATCCGATGTTCGTCCAAGTGGACTACGGGCTAGTCCGCGATGCCCAGGGCAACATCCAGCCTCGCCTGGTGGAGATTCAGGGCTTCCCTTCCCTCTATGGCTTCCAGCCCCTGATGGCCGAGCACTACAAGGCCGCCTATGGGCTCGATCCTGACTTGAAATACCTGCTCGACGGTCTCGATCGTCCGGCTTACAACGCCGTCCTTCGCGAAGCGATCCTGGGCGGCCACGACCCCGAGAATGTCATTCTGATGGAGATCGACCCCAAACATCAGAAGACCCGCTGCGACTTCGTCTGCACCGAGCGCATCACCGGCATCCGCACCGTCTGCATCACGTCCATCAAACAACACGGCCGCAAATTGTTTTATGTTCACGACGGCCGCGAAGTCCCCATCCAGCGCATCTACAACCGCACCATCATTGACGAACTCG
>JANLPT010000007.1:0-20217 GCA_031367405.1 Bryobacteraceae bacterium | reverse complement strand
AATTGCACGATCTGGCGGCCAATGTGTTCAAGCTCGCCGAGGTATCCGAGGCCGAGGCCCGGTGGAAGTTGGGCGGGTAACGAGGCGGCAGTCAACAGGGTGAGGGCGAGGATTCTCATGGTTATTTCTTTTTCTTCACTGGTTTTGAGTAGGCGGGCGCGAGTTCCGGGCCATTCGACACGGGTGGGGGCGGGGGTGCCACGGTTGTCGTGGATGTGGGCGAACCAGCTTTCGACTTCTGCCGCATATGCGGAGGCAAATCGCTGTCGGTGGAAGAAAGTGGGGGGGCACCCGGAGTCACCGGAGCCGGAGCGGTGCTGGGCTCCGCGATGTCGCCGAACTTGATCGTCGATTCGGCCTGGAAGCGCTTGTACTTCTCGTACTTCACCGTCATCTTGATCGGCACCGGACCCGAATCAAAATTCAACGTGTCGTTCGAAATGGTGTACGTGGGGAACCAATACTTGCCGTCAATCTGCTCGCGAAAAGTCTCAAATTTCGGAAATTGCTGGTTTTTCGCGATGCCGACGCCGCGACCGTAGCTCTTCACGATCTGCAAATCCTGATCGTCCACGTAGATCATGCCCGAGAAATAGCGCTTGCCGGCTTCCAGCTTCTTCGGCTTCACGGCAAAGACGTAAACGTCGAGCTCATCCACTTTTTCGCGGCCCAAAAAACGGACATTGTAGAGGTCCACTTCGTTCGAGGTGAGCACGAAGGGCTGCGTGTTGCGCATGTCCTGCAAGTCCTCGGGGGTCATGATGATGTTGCGCAAAGTCTGCACGGGCGCGCGAATCACCTTCTCTTCGCGTTTGCCCGCGCCGGTGAAAACGATGTCCGACACCTCTTCCCACTGGCCACCGGGCGTGCCGGTCTCCTGCAACTTCGCCGTCTGGCGGTAAGTGTAAGCCAGCCGCGCCGCCGCGAACTCGCTTTCCTTCGCCGCGAATTTCTTGACGATTTCGTCGATCTCCGACGGATTCGGATTCTTCTTGTCGGCCATTAACAAGCCGCCCGTCAACAAGCACAGCGCCGCTAAAATACGCATCATAATTTAGAGTCTCTCAATTTCTTCGGACGGCGGCGACCCGCTTCCGGTTACGGCGTGAGAAAATACCAGCTACATGAGTGAACAGCTTTCTGATATCGGACTCGTCGGACTCGCCGTCATGGGCCAGAACCTCGCCCTGAACGTCGCCGACCACGGCTTCCGCATCTCCGTCTACAACCGCACCGCGGCGACCATGGAAAAGTTCGTCGCCGAAAACCCCAACACACCCGGCGGACTCGTCGGCGAGCCCACCATCGAGAGCTTTGTCGCATCGCTCAAGCAGCCGCGCAAGATGATCATTCTGGTGAAGGCCGGCGCGCCGACTGACTCGGTGATCGATAGCCTGCTGCCGCATCTGGCCCCCGGCGACATTGTCATCGACGGCGGCAACGCCCTGTGGACCGACACCATCCGCCGCGAGAAAGATTTGGCCGCCAAGGGATTCCGCTTCATCGGCTCCGGCGTCTCTGGCGGCGAAGAGGGTGCCCGCTTCGGCCCCTCGCTGATGCCCGGTGGCGATGCCGAGGCGTACAAAGAAATCGAGCCCATCTGGACGGCCATCGCTGCCAAAGTGGATGCGGTCACCGGCAAGCCACTCGAAGGCGCTTCGCCCGGCAAGCCGATTGTGGGCGGTATTGCCTGCTCGACTTATATCGGACCCAACGGTGCCGGGCACTACGTCAAGATGGTGCACAACGGCATTGAGTACGGCGATATGCAGATGATTTGCGAAGCCTATAGCATCATGAAGAACCTGCTTGGCATGGCTCCGGGGGAAATCGGCGACGTCTTCGCCGAATGGAATAAAGGCCTGCTGGATTCGTTCCTGGTCGAGATCACCGCCGACATCCTGCGCCAAAAGGACCCCGTCACCGGTGCACCCTTCGTCGATATCGTCCTCGACACGGCTGGCCAAAAAGGCACCGGCAAATGGACTTCGGTCAATGCCCTCGACATGGGCGTCCCCGCCCCCACCGTCGCCGAAGCCGTCTTCGCCCGCTGCCTGTCGGCCGTTAAAGAGGAGCGCGTCTACGCCTCTACCAAGCTCGTTGGCCCGTCGCAAACCTTTACTGGCGACAAAAAGGCCATGATCGCCGCCATTCACGACGCGCTCTATTGCTCCAAGATCTGCTCCTACGCCCAAGGCTTCCAGCTGATGCGCGAGGCCCAGAAGGAGTATAAGTGGACCCTGAATTTTGGTGAAATCGCCCAAATCTGGCGCGGCGGCTGCATCATCCGCGCCCGCTTCCTGCAGAAGATCACCGAAGCCTTCGGCCGTGACGGCCTGCTGGCCAATCTGCTGCTGGACGAGTTCTTCAACAGCGAAATCCAGCGCACGCAAAGCAACTGGCGTCGCGTGATCGCCGAAGCCACGCTCTGCGGCGTCCCCATACCCACCTTTAGTTCGGCGCTCTCTTACTACGACGGCTACCGGTCGGCGTCCTTACCGGCGAACCTCCTTCAAGCCCAACGCGACTTCTTCGGAGCCCACACCTACGAGCGCACCGACCAGCCCCGAGGCAAGTTCTTCCACCTCGACTGGCCCGAGCCCGGCCGCCCCCAAATCGCCAGCTAATGACGAAAATCGTACCGCTTGAACGCATCGCAGCCAGCATCCGTATCATCCGTGCCCAAAAGGTGCTGCTTGATGCGGATCTGGCCTCTTTGTATGGCGTCGAGACGAAAGTCTTCAACCAGGCCGTTCGCCGGAACATCGAGCGCTTCCCGGAAGACTTCATGTTCCAGCTGACACCAGAGGAAGCGGAATCTTTAAGGTCACAATTTGTGACCTTAAAGACCGGCCGAGGTACACATGCGAAGTACGCCCCGTTGGCCTTCACGGAACAAGGAGTAGCCATGCTCTCCTCGGTCCTCAAGAGCAAGCAGGCGATTCAGATCAACCTCGGCATCATGCGGACCTTCGTTCGCATCCGCCAGGTTTTGGGCAGCAACGAAGAGCTAGCCCGCAAGGTCGGCCAGCATGACCGCCAGATTGCCGTCCTGGTCGAGCACGTCGAGAAGCTGCTGGCACCTGCGCCCATCAAGAAGAAAACAATCGGCTTCCAGTAGGAACTCTATATCAGCCATCGGATGGCTCACCTTTGGATATATCATTTGACATATCCAAAGAGTTGCCGTAAGATGGGATCAACTCTTTCGCATCATCATCTGCGCATAGCGTAGGGTGATTGCTGCTTTTCGTTCTGTCGGCGAAAAGCAGTAAACAGACGGCGTAGAGAGTATTGAAAGGATGATTATCTCTTGCATGGAAACTTCACCCTAGGAGTCAAACTTTCAAATGCGCCTATTCCGGCTTGTCCACACGAGTGCCCTGCCGAACGTTCTAGTTGCGCGATTCTCGCCCAACCGCTACCACGTTACCCCCGACGAGGCGAATAACACTTCGTACACGTCAACCAGCTTAGCGACCTGTCGTCGCGAAGTGATGCATCATTTGGGCGGCATTACGCTGCACAATATGGTGGAAGTCGAGTTTGAGGTTGAGCTCGAACGAGTTATTGACCTCACCGATCCGAAACAGTGCGAAGACCTTGGTATTGAACCTGATGACTTGCTTGACGACAACCACGCGATCCCCCAGTCGGTCGCCAAACGACTCCGCCGAAAGGGCGTCCAGGCGATCCTGGTTCCCTCTGCTCGGGACCATGACGGCAAAAACATGGTGCTGTTTCTCGAAAACATTGACCCGCAGAAAATCCGAAAAATCCGCAAGACCCTCATAGAGTAATCCAATGCTAGCTACTCATGCCCCGATCAAAGAAACCCGCAAAAGCTTCAGCCTCTCTCAGGAACAGCTAGGCCGCATACTGGGAGCCTCGTGGATCTCCATCTCCCGTTGGGAGCGGGGCATCTCGAATCCACCACCCGAAGCGGAAGAAAAACTACGCCGCCTCGCCGAACTCCTCGAACACCTCGGCGGACTCATCGCTCCCGCTGACCTTCCGCAGTTTCTCCTCACCCCCAACCCGGCCATGCAGAACTTCCCGCCCTACGATCTGCTCCAAAGCGGCTATTCCTTCCAAAAACTGATTGAGTTAGTGGAAAAAACGAAGTCCGGCGAATTTAGCTAACCGAATCCTATCGGCTTCCTGCCGCCCAAGACTATTGCGTGCGCAGCATTCCGCTGGTATTTCGCTTCGGCACGGAACCGACCGGAATCGTCTTCACCACCTTCAGCGTCTTGTTGTCCACCACCACGGTTGCATCGGCACCAGCAATCGCTACATAGAGGTTCTTGCCGTCCGGCGGAATGGTCAGCCACTCCGGGTGCGACCCCACCGGCACTACCTTGAGTAACTTGTAATCGGGGAGCGAGTAAGCTGCCACATATCCGTACCACTTACTCGCTACCCACAGCATCTTGCCGTCCGGGGTGATGGCCAAGCCGTGCGATGGCGAGCCCTGGATGCCTTGGGTCTCTTTTTCCTGCCCTGGCGGGTCGGGTAGCGTGATGCGCTGAATCTCTTGGCGGGTGGCGAAATCGACCACGGCGAATCCGTGAAATTCGGAAAGCTGCGTGACGATGTACCGGGTGGATCCGTCGGCATTCGGGATAAAGGTCATCGGCCGGATGCCGGAGTTGAGCGTCACCGTCCAGGCGAGCTTGTTCGTGGCGCAGTCGATGACGTTGATGGTACTTTCCTGAATCGAGCCTGCGACGGCAAACTTTCCGTCGGGTGTCACGTAGACATTGTGTATCTGGCCTTGGACGGGGATCGTTTTCACGTTCGTCAACGAAGTGGCGTCAATCACGTCCACCGCGCCGGTTCCCTCGCGGATGCCCACATAGACTTCCGATCCATCGTTCTTCACCGCGACATTATTGGGCCGGCCGCTGAGCTTGATCTGCCGGAAGACTTTGAGCGTCATGGCGTCCACCACGTCGAGCGTGATCATTGCTTCGTTGGTAACGTAGACGCGTTTTCCGTCCGGCGAGATCACCAGCCCGTGGGGCACTTCGATGCCTTCGATGCGGCCGACGACTTGATTGGTGGCGGGGTCGATGACGTGAATGTCGTCACCGGCGGCGTTGGATTGCAGGACACGAAAGGCAGCCGCAGTGGCACCGGCAGTTTCCACCGGAGTGGCCTGCCCGCGCACCCAGGCGGCCAAGGTTTGCCATTCCGGATCGTCTTGCGACTTCCAATGCTTGCCGCCCGCATGGAAGTGGTCACCGCCGGCTGCGGTGGCCAGTGGATGCCGCAGCAATTGGCTCTTCATGGGATTGCCAGGCACGGCAAACTGCTTCCAGATGGCGAAGTTTTGGCGTGACTGGTCCTCGGTCCAGGTGGAGGCACCCGCCGCGAGGGGTTGCAGTGGCGGGCTGCCGTGCTCATGACAGGTGACGCAGCGCGCATGGCCTACGCGTTTCTTCAGCAGGATGGGCTGCACGCGCTCTTTGAAAAAGGTATAGTCCAATCGCGGCGCGGCGGGCTCCGCTGCCGGTTGCTGGCCGAACATCGTCGCGAGAGCCAGAAATTGCAGTGCCGTCATGACATGAGACGGTATCACATCGGGGCGCGCGGGGAAAGCAATGGCCCAGCGACTGATAAGCTTGAGAGCGGGCCCTTAGCACAGCGGTTAGTGCAGGGGACTCATAATCCCTTGGTCGTAGGTTCGAATCCTACAGGGCCCACCATGAATCGATTCGACACAGGTGAATCACTCGCCCATCCGAGATTTCTCGCGTGATTGTGAGGCTACTCCGAAATTCTCCCGCGATTCGATTGGGGGTGGCATACATTCTTTAAGTGTGGAGTACACTATGGATAGCACTCCACACTATGGCCACTATCCAGATCATTCTCGACACCGAACTGCTCGAAGCGGCCGACAAGGCAGCGAAAACCGGGAATGTCAATCGCTCCGCACTGATCCGGCACGCCCTCCAAGCTCACCTTCAGCGACTTCAAATACTGGAGGCAGAGGAACGTGAACGCCGGGCCTACCAGGCGAAACCCCAGCGGGATGAAGAGTTCATCCCTTGGGAGGAGGCGGCGTGGCCCGAAGACTAGCGCGCGGCGATGTCCACCTCTTCCCTTTCGATCCGCCAGATAAGCGAAGGCCCGTAGTCATCCTTACGCGCGAGAACGTGGTCAATAGTCTTTCCTGGGTTACGGTCGCCCCGATCTCATCCACCATTCGCGGTGCCGAATCGGAAGTTCTTCTCAATATTGAAGAAGGAATGAAGGGGCCTTGCGCGGTTAACCTGCAAAACATAGTTACCGTCCCTCAACAGCGACTCGGCCCTAGAATCGCCAGCCTCGGTCCCGAACGAATGAAGGAAGTCTGCGCCGCGCTGCGATTCTCGCTCGGCTGCGATTAGATCCCACCATTGAGCTCCTCACGATCTCCCATATTGGCAATTTATAAAGATCTTTACATAGTTATCAATAAATCATAACTTCTATAACTTTGCTATAATTACCCCAGAGGCTTCTCATGGACCCGATCCACAATCCATACTCACCCGGAGCCGGCAGCCCCCCACCTGAACTTGCCGGTCGCGACCAACTTAGAGAAGATGTTCGCATCGCCATCGCTCGAATTCGGATCGGTAACCCCTCCAAGAGCGTCCTCATGGTTGGGCTGCGTGGCGTCGGCAAGACGGTTCTTCTTGATCGTATGCGCCAGGATGCGGAAGAATCTGGCGTGCAAGCGCTGCGGATTGAAGCACCTGAAAATCGCTCACTCCCGGCATTGCTGGCCCCACAAATGAGGCAAGTGCTGCTGCGGTTGAGCAGCGTTCAAGCAGCGAAAGCTTTCGCCCAGCGAGGTTTGCGCGCGTTGGCCGGGTTCGCCAAGCTGAAACTCAAATATGGTGATATTGAAGTTGGACTCGACCTGGAACCGGAACCTGGTCTCGCTGATAACGGCGACTTAGAAGTCGACCTCACCGCTCTGCTACACGAGGTAGGAGTTGCGGCGCGAAAGGCCGAAACTGCGGTCGTCCTCTTTATCGATGAGCTTCAGTATGTAGACAAGACGCAGTTCGCGGCGTTGATTTCTGCGCTGCATCGGTGCGCTCAGGAGAAGCTACCGCTAACGCTAGTCGGCGCAGGCTTGCCGCAGTTGAGAGGTTTGGCGGGCAATGCCAAATCGTATGCGGAACGACTCTTTGACTATCCAATGATTGGCGCTTTAACCCCTAGCGAGGCAGAGGTGGCAATCGTAAAACCAGCCAGAGACGCCGGGGTCACTTTTGATTTGGATGCTGTGACAGAAATTGTGACCGCAACGCGAGGATACCCCTATTTCCTTCAAGAGTGGGGCAAACGCGCTTGGGACGTCGCGACCCAGAGCCCCATCACTTTGGCCGACGTTAAAACCGCATCGGTTGAGGCGGTCGCTGCCTTGGACGAAAGCTTCTTTCGAGTTCGGTTTGACCGGCTCACTCCGACCGAAAAGAAGTATCTCCGGGCGATGGCAGAACTTGGCGCGGGCCCTCAACGCTCAGGCGACATTGCTCAGGCGCTCAGTAAACCGGTCAACTCGCTCGCCCCGGTGCGAGCGAGCCTCATCAAAAAAGGTATGATTTGGAGTCAAAGTCACGGAGACAACGAATTTACGGTCCCACTCTTCGATGAGTTCATGAAACGCATCATGCCTGACCCAGAGGCTTGACCACCCCTTACAAATGCGGCATCTCGGGATCGTCCACGCGGTTGATCCAGTCCGGCATGCGCAGCACGTCGCGGGGACGGCTGCCGTCCGGCGGCCCGATGATGCCTTCGCGTTGCATCATGTCCAGGATGCGGGCGGCGCGGCCGTAGCCTAAGCGCAAGCGGCGCTGCAGTACCGACGTGGACGCTTTGCCCACATCGCAGACCACCTTGACGGCCTCTTCGTACATCTGGTCGCGCTCGGCTTCCTCTTCGCCGCCGGACTCGGCATCGTCGTCCGAAGGCGGCGCGATCAGGTAGCTCTGATCGTATTCAGGGCGGGCTTGCTGCTTCCAGAAGTCGACGACGCTGAAGACTTCCGCTTCCGTGACAAAGGCGCCATGCACGCGAATCAGGCGGCTCGATCCGGGGGGCAGGCAGAGCATGTCACCCTTGCCGAGTAAGTGCTCGGCGCCCATCACATCGAGCACCGTGCGTGAGTCGACGCGAGTGGCCACGCGAAAACTAATGCGGGCCGGGAAGTTGGCTTTGATGAGGCCGGTGATCACGTCCACTGACGGACGCTGCGTGGCGAGCACTAAGTGCATGCCCACCGCGCGAGCCATCTGGGCCAAACGTGCCACCGACTCTTCGACGTTCGCCCGCTCCAGCATCATCAAGTCGGCTAACTCGTCGATCATAATCAGGATGTAAGGCAGCGGCCGCAGATCCACCTCTTCACCACTCTCCTCTTCAAACAAACTGCGTGGCGTATCGGCCATCAGCCGGACTTTCTTGTTGTATTGATCGATGTTACGCACGCCCCGTTCGGCCAGCAATTTGAGGCGCCGTTCCATCTCGAGCACCGCGTTGCGCAGCGCATTGGTCGCCTTGCGCGGATCGGTAATCACCGGCGTGAGTAAGTGCGGAATCCCCTCGTACATCCCCATTTCCACGCGCTTCGGATCCACCAGGATCATCCGCACTTCATCGGGGGTCGACTTATACAAAATGCTCATGATCAAAGCATTCAACATCACTGACTTACCCGACCCCGTAGAACCCGCCACCAGTAAGTGCGGCATCGTCTCCAGCGGGAAGACCTTAATCCGGCCGTTGATATCCTTGCCCATCGCAATCGTCAATCGCGAAGCCGAGCCCTGAAACTCCTCGCTCTCAATCATCTGCCGCAAACTAATCATCTCGCGCCGGCGATTGGGCACTTCCACGCCCACGGTGCTCTTGCCAGGAATGCGCTCAATGAGAATCGACTCGGCTTCGAGGCCCAGGCTGAGGTCCTCCACCAGCGTCGTGATCTTACTCACCTTGATGCCCGCCTCGGGCCTGAACTCGAAGGTGGTCACCACCGGACCGGGGTTGATCTGCACCACGCTACCCAGCACGTTGAACTCTTTCAACTTGGTGGTGATGTTGGCAGCCGTCTCCTTCAACTCCTGTGCATCGAAACTATTGCGCTCCGGCGCTTCATTTAACAGCGTGGTGGAGGGTAACTCAAAGTGGGTGGCGTGCCTCGCCGGCTTCTTCTTCGCGCCATTTTTCAACTCCACGGCGGACACACTGCCAAAGGCGGCCGGCGTGGCCGGCAGCTCTCCGCGCATGGTGGCGGGCGGCTGATCCTCCAGTACGCGAATGGGGATTTCACCCGGCGCTTCAGGCTCATCCCAAGGGGCGCGCTCGTCATCGGCCACGCGCGGAATCGATTGCGGACGCGGCAACATTTCAAGCAAGTTGCCCTGGAGGGGCGACACGCCGGCCGCGGCGGCCCGCGCTTTCGACTTGGCCGGAAACGCCAAAGGATCGACAATGCGGGCATCGACTTCCAGGGCGGGCAGGGTCTTGCGGCGCGGCGTCAACTTGATGCTGGTGACGCCCTCGTAAACGAAACGAAGCCAAGCGATGGGCCCTTTTAACCAGCTGACGATGATTTGGACAGAGAAGGTGGAGATCAGGTAGAGCGATACCAGCAGCATCAACAGCGTGAAGAGCGTGGCCCCGGCGACGTTCATGGCGTCGATCAGGTAGTCGGCGAACAGGAAACCGACTAAGCCGCCGGCGGGAATGTTCGAGGCGAACATTCGTAAGCTCGGGGCCAGCGACAAGGCCACGGAGCCCGCCCCGACCAGCATGGCAGCACCGCACAGCTTGGCCCACGGCGTTTCGATAGGCTTCGAAAAGAGCCACTTCCAGCCGAGCAGGGCCAGCAAGGGGGGCAGCACAAAGCTAGCCAGGCCCAGAATCTGAAAGCAAAGGTCGGCGATATGCGCGCCCACGCGGCCCATCAGATTCTCGGCGCGCACGACGCTCGAAACCGCGTTCCAAGACGGGTCAGTACTCTGGTAAGAGATCAGGCTGAGGAAGACATAGACGCCGCTCGCTAGAAACAGGAGGGCGATCACCTCGTTGAGGCGTTTGTGGGTGGTAGGTCCTAAAAAAAGCATTCTCGCGCAAGCCGCAAGATCGCCGGGGCACTCGTGAGCATATCACAGATGCCGCCTATTGATTCGGTGCGCTGACGTTTTTGACGACCCGCACTTCGGAGAGGCTGTTGCGATCCAACAGGAAGACCTCCAGCCGCAGGGTGACGTTGTTCCGCACATTGCGGATGATCACGCTGCCCGTTTGCAGGTCAGCGGCTTTCAATTCGACGGCTTTGTAGAAGTCGCCATCCTGTATGTGGAGGATGCCGTGCGTGGCGATCGCCACCGGCAGGGCTCCACGGTCCCAGGTGACATGGATGGCGTCGGGCTCCTGCTGCGCCGTCAGTGTGAGCGCATAAGCGGACAAGGGGATCGCCGTGTTCGGGCGTCTGATGGTGATGGCAATCAAGAAGCCCACCAGCACTCCCAGCATCAGAAAAATCGACGAAAGCGGAAGCCACACCCAGCTCTTCTTGATCTTCTGGGTAGCCTCCGTACTTGCCCCAAAGCTGCCCAAAGATTCCCGGGGCGTTGAAGCGTCATAGCCGGACGGAAAGCCAACGGGCGCTTCATCGCGATTGCCGAACAGCCGCCGGTTGTCGATACTATTCCCCGAAGCGCTGCTTCCAGTGGCCGCAAAAGGCCCCGTCAACGTGTCAGTAAACGCGCTGGCGGCCATCGGCTCGGAAGCGGATTCCGGGGGTTCCGTGACGGCCGGCGATTCAGCCTCTGACAGGCTGACCGCCGCCGATTCTGCGCTCTGGCGCGGGTTGTCCCCCATTGACCCTCCACCGAGTTCGCGACGCCGGAAGGGGAACGTCAGATAGGTGGCGTCGCTGCGAATCTGTCCGTGCTCTTCGAAGAAGAAACCGGCCTGGCTCACCTTCGTCGCAAACGGCCGCACCAGCAGCATGACACTCGTCGGATCGGGGAAGTAGTTCGAAAATAGTTGCAGATCGTCTTCTGTGAGGCCCATGCCATCGCGAGTATGGCTACGGAAATAGCCGACGGGCTGCAGATCGCGCGTGCCGGTGGCCGTGGCCTTGGCGACCGCCTCCGAAAACAGCAGTGTATCGCCGCTCGTGAGCTGATACGACGGTCCGCGCCGGTAGTCGCAGGCCACCATCACAAAGTCGTGTACATGAATGGACAGCTTGTCCGTCTTGTCCACCTCGCCCAGTAGGATGCCACCCACCTCGGCCCCGCGCTTCGGAACGGACCCAAACCCGCGCATCACCTCAGCCGACATGCGGTCAATCACGCCAAAGTCCAGCCGTACCTGGATCGGCTTGCCGTCTGGGGCCCAGCTGTAATAGGACTTCGCTGCGGTCATTCCATCTATCGCCGGTTGACTGGTCACTGTATTTTCTGTCGACATCGTCCCTGGATCCATTGGCCGTCTTCAGCTGGCTTCAGCAAGCAGCTGAAATGTAAGGTCTTTTGATCGTCCTTCATATCTTATTACAAAGTACCGAAACGGCCAACGAATCTTTCGCCGCAGGTTCGCTTTGCCGAGTTACACCACAATAAATCGCCCGCTAAGGTACTATCGGCAAATGCCGGGAACTCTCTACATCGTGGCCACCCCAATCGGCAACCTGGGCGATCTTACGTACCGGGCCGCCAAGGTACTAGCCGAAGTGGACGTGATCGCCTGTGAAGACACCCGTCAGACGGCTAAGCTCCTCCATCACTACGCGATCAAGACTCCCACCACCAGCTTGCACGAGCATAATGAGCGCCAGAAGCTTGACCATCTATTGGAACGCCTGGAAGGTGGCGAGTCGATTGCCCTGGTTTCCGATGCCGGTACGCCGCTGATCTCTGACCCTGGCTTTCCACTGGTGCGGGAGGCGCGCCGGCGCGGCATCGCCGTGGTCCCCTTGCCAGGGGCGTCCGCGCTCACCTCCGCCCTGTGTGCCTCTGGCCTGCCGACTGACGCTTTCTACTTCGGGGGCTTTTTGCCTCCCAAGGCTGGAGCGCGCCGGCGCACCCTGGAAGAATTGGCCTCGCTCGAGGTAACGCTCGTCTTCTACGAAGCGCCGCACCGCATCCGCGAAACTTTGGCCGATGCCGCCGAGATCCTACCGCACCGTCCGGTGGTGGTGGCGCGCGAACTCACCAAGCTACACGAAGAGTTCGCCGCCGGGCTCTCTGGCGACTTAGCCAAAACCATCACCGAACGCGGCGAAATCACTCTAATCATTGGCAAAACGGACCGCAGCGCTGAACCGCCCCCCGCCGGCGATGAGCTCAAACGCAGCTACGACGAACTGATCGCCTCCGGCCATGCGCCCAGCGCAGCGGCCAAGCAAATCGCCCAACGCTTCGGTCTGCCCAAGCGAGAAGCCTATAAATTGGGCCTTTAAGCGCCCCCTGCCCGGCCTTGGTTGATTCGACTTGCGAGTATGTCTCACGGAATGTATCGACCGGGTGAATTGTTGCTTTCCGGCTTGCCGCAGGACCCGCTCACTCTCCATGAGGCATGCTCGCAAACCCATTATTGTCAACGTCGCTACCAGCCGGGAACGCAGTGACCGGGTTGTCGACGGCCGAGCGGACCCGGTCACTGCGTTCCCGGCTGGTTTACTGCCGGTAGGGTGCCTCATGCCCCTCATGACGCGCCTCGTTCGCGGCTGGTAGGCACAGTGACGTTTTACACGGACGGAGCACCAGAGCTCTGACCGCGTGAATATGTATGTTTTTATGGCAAATCTGTAAGGTCCTCGCGACAAGCCACGAAAGTTACAAACCAAGCGGTCACAGTGTACTAGTTGTCCACGATGTGCTGTGGGAAGCGTTTATGATCAGGGCGGGCCCCAACCGTCATCCTAACCGTCATCCTGGTTCGCCCGTCGACCACATTTCGCGAGTCTTGCTTAAGGCCTGGCGAATGTCCTGGACTTCACCCGCCAGAAACTCGCAACCGTCCAACAGCCACTTCGCCATCCCAGGCTGTAGCAGCCGGTAGAAAACATAGCGCCCTTCCCGCCGCTCCACCACCACCCGCTGCAGGCGCAGCACCGAAAGATGCTGCGAAACCCGCGAGTGGCTCACCCCCAAAATGGCTTGCAGGCTGTTGACGTCCATCTCGCCATTGCGTAGCTCCTCCACAATCCGGATCCGGTGCGGGTGCGCCAGCACACTGAGCAAATCCGCCATTTCTTTGGTCACGATGGCACGCGAAGGCATCGGTGTTACCTCATTTCTTGCCGGTCACGGCTTGACTCAGCTTGACTCGCTAGGTTGATATTCTTTAATATTATAATGAAGACAGCTGCTCTCCAGCATAAAATATTTCGGCTGATCCGCCCAAGCAAACCCATAAACTTAAGTAAATACATGACTTCCTTCGTCACATCTAATATATTAATAAATCCATCCATATGGATCTATGAATTGATCGGCCCTCGACCTTGACCCGACTCGATCCTGAATTCGAAACGCCTTGGCGCGGCGTCCACCCGCTACGCCGGCTGCTGAGCTGGATGCAGGCCGAACATCGCGACCTCTGGGTCGCCTTCATCTACTCGGTCGCCGTGGGCGCGCTCTCGCTCGTCGTGCCGATCGCCACCCAGGCGCTGGTGAATACCATCGCGTTCGGCACCCTGATGCAGCCGCTGGTGGTGCTGGTGGCCATCGTGCTGATGGCTTTGACGCTTTCCGGCCTGCTGTATGTGATGCGGCTCTACGTGGTGGAAGTGCTGCAGCGGCGCGTCTTCGTCCGCATCGTCACCGACGTGGTTTACCGCCTGCTGCGCGTCCGCATGGACGGATTCGACAAAGGCTACGGGCCCGAGTTGGTGAACCGTTTCTTTGAAGTCGTCACCGTGCAAAAGGCCGGCGCAACCTTGATCGTCGATGGGCTGACCATCCTGATCGAGACCGCGGTAGGTCTCGCGGTGATGGCCGCTTACGATCCCATTCTGCTGGGCTTCGTCTTGGTGCTCGTCGTGGCCGTAGTCGTGATTCTGGTGCCGCTGGGCTCGGGAGCCTTAAAGACGGCAGTGAAAGAATCCAAGGCCAAATACGCCATGGCCGCCTGGCTAGAGGAACTGGCACGCCATCCCACCACCTTCAAGAGCGCCGGTGGACAGGCTTATGCTGTCAGCCGCGCCAACACGCTGGCCACCAGCTACCTGAAGTACCGTTCCCAACACTTCCTCATTCTGCTGCGGCAAAACGTCGGTGCCGTCGCGCTGCAGGCTTTCGGCACCGCCTCGCTGCTGGGTGCCGGCGGATACCTGGTGATCCAACAGCGATTGACGATCGGGCAACTGGTGGCCGCCGAACTGATCGTGGCGGTGGTGCTGGCCGGGATCGCCAAGCTCGGCAAGCAACTCGAAACTTTCTATGACCTGCTGGCGGCCGTGGATAAGCTGGGCTACTTTACTGACCTGCCCCTCGAAAAAGCGGGTGTCGAAAGCCTGCCCCGCCTCTCCACGGGCGCGCGGGTGGAGTTGAAGCAGGTCAGCTTTACCTACGAGGGCCGGCCTGGCAAGATTCTGGATGCCGTGAACTGGGTGGTGCCGGCCGGCGCGCGGGTGGGTCTCGTCGCCAAAAGCGGCAGTGGCAAAAGCACCGTGCTCGACGTGATCTACAGCTTACGCCCTCCACAAAGCGGCGTGATCGAGTTCGATGGCCGCGATACGCGCGACTTGAAGCTCGAAGACCTGCGGGGGCAAGTCGCGCTGGTGCGGCACCCCGAAGTATTTCAAGGCACCGTCGCCGACAATGTGCGTTTCGGTGACGCCACCCTCACCCTGGACGACGTTCGCCACGCGCTGCGGTTGGCTGGCTTGCTGGACGACGTGCAAGCCCTGCCCGCCGGCTTACAAACCGGGCTGATCACCAGCGGACTGCCGCTGTCTCAAGGCCAACTCATCCGGCTCATGCTCGCCCGCGCCGTCGCCAGCCGTCCGCGCCTGCTGATTCTCGATGAAATCCTGGACCCCATCGACGACCCCGCCGAATGCTCCCGCCTCGTCGACCGTCTCTTCGACCGCGAAAATCCATGGACCCTCATCGTCACCTCACAACGCGCCGCCGTGCTCGACCGCTGCCATCAACGGTTTGTCCTCAGCCACGGAGCGATTGAACAGGCATGAACAACTCACTAGAACTGGAAGGCTCCAGCGAGCCGTTGCCCGCCCTGCAACTAGTTGGCTCCACGCGCTTCGCCCGCTGGTTGGCGCGCTGGCTGCTCGTGATCATCCTCCTGCTGATTCTGGCTTTGGCTTTCGCCCCGTGGGTGCAGACCGTCGCCGGTGGGGGCCGTGTCGTCGCCCTCAATCCCGTTGACCGCAGCCAAACCATCGGCGCGCCCGTTGAAGGCCGCATCCGCCGCTGGAATGTCGTGGAAGGAACCAAGGTGAAGCCCGGTGATCTGGTGGCCGAAATCATGGACAACGACCCGCTGGTCCTGCTGCGCCGTCAGGAGGAACAAATCGCCGTCAACCAGCGCCTTGACCAAGCCAAGCTCCGCGTCACTTCGCTCGAAAGCAGCCTCCATCAACTGGACCTCACGCGGCGCAACGAACTGCTGGCCAACACCAGCCGCATCGACATGGCCAAGGCCAGTGGCGTCGCCGCCGAGCAACAAATCCGGGCCGGGGAAGCGGACTTACTCGCCGCCCAGCAAAACCTCGAACGCCGCAAGCTGAGCGTCGAGCGCGGCCTCTCCTCCACGCGCGACCTCGAAGTCGGCCAGCAGGCCTACCAAACTGCCATCGCGAACTTGAATCGCTTCCGCGCCAACCTCATCGCGAACAGCAGCGATGTCCTTGCCCGGCAAGCCGACCAGGACCGCATCGAAACCGCCTACCAACGCCAAATCAACGACGCCCAAGCGGCCCTCGCAGCGGCGCGCGGCGACATCCAAGGCGCCACGGCCGAAATGAAACGCATGCAGATCACCGTGGCGCGGCAAAGTACACAAACCATTCTTGCGCCGCGCGCCGGTACCATCTTTCGGCTGCTCGCCCAGCCGGGTAGCGAATTGCTGAAGGCTGGGGATCCGGTGGCCATCCTGATTCCCGATTCCGCCACCCTGACGGTGGAACTGAACCTGAATGGCAACGACACGCCGCTCGTGCATAAAAACGACAAGGTCCGGCTGCAGTTTGAAGGCTGGCCCGCCGTGCAGTTTGCCGGTTGGCCCAGCGTCGCCGTGGGAACTTTCGGCGGACGCGTATTTCTGGTCGACCAGACGGACGACGGCAAGGGGAAGTTCCGCATTCTGGTCGAGCCTGACCCCGCCGACAAACCCTGGCCCTCCACGGCTTACCTCCGGCAGGGCGTGCGCGCCAATGGTTGGGTGCTGCTCCGCGAAGTCAGGCTGGGCTGGGAGCTCTGGCGGCAATTCAACGGCTTCCCCCCCACCATCGCCGATAAAGAACCCGGCACCGCCGGCAAAGGAGGCACGAAGTGATCGGCCTTCTGCTTCCGCTCCTGCTGGCCCAGCAGGTAAAACTGCCTCCTGCCGCCGAAATCCGGCCCCTGATGTCCACCGCCGTGCCTGATCGCGATCACCTCACCCTGGAGAATGTCCTCCAGTCGGTCGAGAGGCATTATCCGCCGCTCCGCGTGGCGCTGCTGGAGGCACCCATCGCCGAAGCCGACTACCTCGCCGCGCAGGGCCGCTTCGACCTTGTCCTGCGCAGCTTCGTCGACACCAACAGCCTGGGCTTCTACGAATCGCGCCGCTTTGACGTCTCCGCCGAGCAGCCCACGGCCCTCTGGGGAACTTCGTTCTTCTCGGGCTATCAAACCAGCGGTGGCTCGTTTCCCAGCTATGACGGCAAATTTCAAACCAACGGCTTGGGCGAATATCGCGCCGGCATGCGCGTCCCTCTTTTCCGCGACCGCGCTGTGGACAGCCGCCGCGCCGAACTCGGCAAAGCCAACTTGGGCCGCCGCCTCGCCGGCCTCGGCATTCAACAGCAGCGCCTCGTGATTCTGCAAGCTGCCACTGCCCGCTACTGGAACTGGGTGGCCGCCGGCCGCCGCTTCGCGGTGGCTCAATCCATCCTCGACATGGCCGTCGAACGCGAAAAAATCCTCGAGACGGCCGTCGAACTCGGCCAACTGCCGCGTTTCGAAGTCCTCGACAACAAACGCATCATCGAGCAACGCCGCTCGCAATTCGTGGCCGGTCGCCGAGGATTGGAGCAAACCTCCTTCGACCTGTCCCTCTTCTATCGCGACGACCAAGGGCAGCCCCGCATCGCCGAGCCGGCGCAACTCCCTCCCGCCTTTCCCCGCCCTACCGGTATCGACGAAAACCAACTCGAGCGCGACATTACCCAAGCGCTGGATCGCCGCCCCGAACTGGCCCGGCTATCCACCCAACAGGATCAAGTGCGCATTGACCAGCGCTTAGCCGAAAACCGCCGCCTCCCCGGTCTCGACTTCATCCTCAGTTACGACCGTGAACTCGGCGAGCGCCGCATCCCCCGCGGACCCAACGAGCTGCGCGCCGGCGTCTCCTTTGAACTCCCCTTACAACGCCGCACCGCCACCGGCCAAGCCGTCGCCGCCCGCACGCGCGTCGCCCAAATCGACCAGCGTTTGCAGTTTCAGCGCGAGCAGGTTTCGGTGGAGGTCCGCGACGCCGTCTCCGCCGTCCGCGCGGCTTATGAAGGTGCCAATGTCCTCGAAGCCGAGGTGTTGGCCACGCGCCAAGTGGAAGACGCCGAACGCCTCCGTTATGACCTGGGCGAGAGCACCCTGTTCGTCCTCAATCAACGCGAATTGCAGACCGCCGACGCCCAAATCCGCGAAGTCTCCGCCCTGGCCGACTACTATCGCGCCCTGGCCCTCTACGAATTGGCCATCGCGCAAGCTCTCAAACCGAAGCCTTGATAGACTGAGGTATATCGAAACAGGTACCCATTAGGACCTGGAATTGAACAGCGCCATCCACAGCCTAATCGGCTCATTCCGCAGCTCGAAGCTCAATCATCCACAGCCCCGCCCGGCTTCAATTCCCCCGCCTGTGACACTCTCTCAATACCGGCCGGTTTCGCCTGAACTTCCAGGACGTCTTTCCACAGACGCCCGGCCCGCTAAACCGCTCATCTACTGACCCTTCTCCAGATTTCCACATTTCCACAGCACCGATGTCTTCTGTCTTCTTCTATTGAATATTTATTTAAAGCAAATAAGAACACTCAGAAGGCTCGAAGAATCCACCCGACAGCGATACACTGATAGATCACAAGCAGCAAATCCGAAGGAGCTAGAGGATGGAGTTTACCGTCAAGAAAGCCGACCTCGTACGAGAGCTCGGTTTGAGCCAAGGCGTGGTCGAGAAAAAGACCACGATCCCCATTCTGTCGAACGTGCTTCTGGAAGCGTCGGACGAAGGGCTCACCCTCACCGCCACTGACCTCGAACTCGGTATCCGCTCCACCTGCGCGGCCAAGGTGGCCAAAAAAGGTGCGGGGACGATTCCCGCCAAGCGTCTGCTGGACTTCGTGCGCCTATTGCCCGATTCGGACGTCACCATCAAGTTCATGGAGAACCAGTGGGCCAACCTGACCTGCGGCCGCTCGAAGACACGCATCGCCGGCATGTCGCGCGAAAGTTATCCCGAACTGCCCGCCACGCCGGAAAAGATCGTCGATTTACCCGCCGGCCTGCTGGCCTCAATGATCAGCCGGACCATCTTTGCCATCTCAAACGAAGAGTCACGTTTCACCCTGAATGGCGCGCAGTTGATTTTGAAGCCCGATAGCATCACCATGGTCGCGACTGACGGCCACCGCCTGGCCCTCGTTGAAGAGAAGACCACACTCGAAGGCATCAGTGGGGCCTACAAGGCGCTGCTGCCCAAGAAGGCGATGACTGAGATCCTGAAGCTCGCCGGTGACGCTGGAGCCGATGCCAAGATCGCTTTCTCCGGTGACGACAACCACCTGTTCTTCCAGTTCGGCGACCGGCTTTTGGTGGCGCGCAAGCTCTCGGGCAACTTCCCCGATTATGAGCGCGTCCTGCCCAAGGAACACGCCTATTCAGTAAACCTGGCCAAGGACGAATTGAAGGCGACCATTGAACGCGTGGCCCAGTTCTCGGACGACCGTTCGCGGGCGATCCGCTTGCAGGTCTCGCCCGGCGAAGTGAAAATTTACTCGTCGCTGTCAGAGACCGGTGAGAGCGAAGAGTCGATTCCGGTGGAGTATAACGGCCCGCTGGTGGAGATTGGCTTCAACGCCTCCTACATGATCGAGTTCTTACGAGCGCTACCGACAGCGGAAGCCAAGTTCCTCTTCAAAGACGGACAATCCGCAGGCGAAATGCAGCCCGGCGAGGAGAGCGACAAGCTCACCTACCGCTACGTCGTCATGCCCATGCGCATTTGAGCTCAGTAGGACCGGCCTCCCGGTGCCTTCAACATAGGCGCTAACTTAACGATGAAGTTTTTATTACCTGGGGGATGCGCTTTCTGGAGCGTTCACGGAGATCCATCTCGATTTGATTCCACTGGCCCAGAGTAGTGGCCAAGGGGATGATTGGCTCGATGGCTTGTTGGACGGCGTGGAGGGTGAAGGTTAAAGACCCGCCACGCGCTGCCATTTCCAGGCTTCCGGTAAACGGTAGCCCCAGGGGGAAATATTGCGGCCCAGCCGCTCCAACTTTTGGCCGAGTCAGCATTGCACTGACCGGGAGCATTGCACTGAGCATTGCACTGACCGGCACAGCATTGCACTGGCACAGCATTGCACTGCATTAAAATCAACTTCACCGGCTCCGCCGGGCAGAGCTTCGGAGCCTTCGCGGCCCAGGGAGTTGCCCATGCCAATTGCCCGGCACGCCATGCCGGCGCACAGCTTGCCCGGCACGCCATCGGGTTCTCGCCATGCCAATCATGCCAATTGCCCGGCACGCCATGCCCACCGATTCTTGACCACCGATTCTTGACGACCACCGATTCTTGACCGGCACCGATTCTGACCACCGATTCTGAGACCACGACAGTTCCTGAGGGACAGCCCGCACAGCTTGCCCGGCACGCCAATTGCCCGCCCGGCATGCCAATTGCCCGGCACGCCATGCCAATTCCCTCGCCCGATCGCGGCTCCCCAGCCGCCTCGCCCCCGTTTGC
>JANLPT010000003.1:0-1780 GCA_031367405.1 Bryobacteraceae bacterium | reverse complement strand
TGGCGCTCTCGTGCGCCCGTCAGCAGGTGGACTTCTCACCCACCGCCAGCAGCGTCTCAAAATGCGGGTGATCCGTCTCGCGATGCACGGAAAAGACCTGGATCGCCCCAAAACCGGCCCCGCGCAGAAAACCATCCAGTTCCACCTCGGCGAATCCCAGCCAGATATCCGCGTAAAGTTCGCGAGCCTCTTCAAAGGAGTGCCGCTTCAAGTCGAGGATCACCAGCCGGCCGCCCGGTTTCAGAATCTCGTGGGCGGCGGCTACCGCTTTGGCCGGATGCAGGGCGTGATGGAGGCTTTGGCTTAAGAAGGCCAGGTCGCAGGAGGCGGCTTCGATGGGGGGCGACTCCAAGTCGCCTAGCCGGAATTCGACGTTGGTGAGGCCGTTTTTGCGGGCCAAGTCGCTCGCGAACTCCACCATCTTGGGGGAACTGTCGACGGCGATGACGTGTTTGGCGCGGCGCGAAAGGAGTTGGGTGAAGGTGCCCTCCCCTGCCCCGAGGTCGGCGATGACCATGGGCGGCAGCAGCATCAGCAGACTTTCTGCGAGCCCTTTCCAGGATCGCCCGGGCACGTATTGGCGGCCGAAGCGTCCGGCGAGCTCGTCGAAATAGGCGCGGGTTTTGTCGAGGCGGTTTCGCAGAATCAGGGCCAGAGCCTGGGAGTCCTGCTCGGTTTCGGGGATTTCCTGCGCCGATTTCTCAAGCAATTCAATGAGTTGCGGATGGACGTCGGGCTGTAGGCGGTAAAGAATGTTCTTGCCGGAGCGCCGGTCTTCCACCAGTCCGGCTTGTTTCAGTTGCGCCAAATGGGTCGAGATGCGGCTTTGCCCCATGCCCAGCGCTTCCTGGATCTCGGCCACCGACAGCTCCTCGCGCCTGAGTAGGAGTACGAGCCTTAACCGCAGCGGGTCAGACAAAGCACGTAGAGATTTGACAATCGAACCCATTGACTTTCGGTACTCCCTCTGTTTATCCTATCAACATATCTTGATTTGTAGATAAGATCAATTCATGAGCACAAACACACTAACCAAAGTTGCCACAGATTTCAAAGTCGCCGACATGAAACTCGCCGACTGGGGCCGTAAGGAAATCAACGTCGCCGAGCACGAAATGCCCGGTTTGATGTCGATCCGAAAGAAGTACGCCGCTTCGAAGCCATTGGCGGGGGTCCGCATCACGGGCTCGCTGCACATGACGATTCAGACGGCCGTGCTGATCGAGACCATGGTCGACCTCGGTGCCGAAGTGCGCTGGGCCAGCTGCAACATCTTCTCCACGCAGGACCACGCGGCGGCCGCCATTGCCGCCACCGGCGTCCCGGTCTTTGCCTGGAAGGGTGAAACCCTCGAAGAGTATTGGGAATGCACCTACAAGGCGATGATCCACGCCGGCGGCCTCGGCCCGCAGATGGTGATCGACGATGGCGGCGACGTCACGCTGCTCATCCATAAGGGCTACGAGCTCGAAAACGGTGCCGATTGGGTGAACACCCCGTCCGGCAGCGAAGAAGAGCAGATCATCAAGAACCTGCTGAAGAAGGTTCACGCCGAAAATCCTACGCTCTGGCACGGCATCGTGAAAGAGTGGAAGGGCGTCTCCGAAGAGACCACCACCGGTGTCCATCGCCTTTATAAGATGCACCAGGCGGGCAAGTTACTCGTCCCGGCCATTAACGTGAATGACTCGGTGACGAAGTCGAAGTTCGATAACTTGTACGGCTGCCGCGAGAGCCTCGTCGACGGCATCAAGCGCGCCACCGACGTAATGATCGCCGG
>JANLPT010000413.1:0-9278 GCA_031367405.1 Bryobacteraceae bacterium | reverse complement strand
TATCATCTTCGACCGGACTTTCGCCATTACCTACGCGCTGGAATTAGTGGCGGTCTTTGTGGCGGTGGCCGGTGTGGCCGGAGCGTTGTTGGCGCTGGTGATCGACCGGCGGCGGGAACTGAGCTTACTGCGCTTTCTGGGTGCCGCGCGAAGCCAGATTCGCCAGTTGATTTTGTATGAAGCAGGCCTGATCGGGTTACTCGCGGTGATCGGCGGCGTGTTACTCGGCGGCGTGCTTTCGTTGGTACTCGTCTATGTGATTAATAAGCAATCCTTTGGCTGGTCAATCCAGTTTCACGCGCCGATCGCCATCTTAGTCAGCGCGCTGACCATTATTTTTACGGCTACTTTGCTGGCGGGGCTCTATCCGGCTCGCGTGGCGCTGGCGCTCAATCCTATTGAGGTGATTCACGAAGAATGAAACTGCTGATGCTTATGTTGGTGGCCATGAGTTTGGAGGCGCAATACCGGGCGGCGTTGCCGGGCTATCGCTACGCTTTTCCGCATGACTACTTTGACCATCCCGAGTTTCAAACTGAGTGGTGGTATTACACGGGTAATCTGCGTGACGCGCAGGGAAAGGAGTTGGGCTTTGAGTTGACCTTCTTCCGGCAAGCGGTGGACCGTACCGCTGTGGACCGCACCGGCAAGCCGGCGGCTTGGGCCGTGCGGGACGTCTATTTGGCGCACCTGGCGCTGACTGACATTACCGGCCAAAGGTTCTTTCATGCCGAACGGCTGAACCGGGCGGGCCCCGGATTGGCCGGCGTGGACGAGCCGGGCCAGCGCGTTTGGAATGGCAATTGGCATGTCGTGTGGGTGAACGATTCCACGATGCACTTACAGGGCATTGACCCGCGCTTCTCATTGTCTTTGAATTTACGCAGCCGGAAGCCACCGGCGATCCACGGCGAGAACGGGGTGAGCCAGAAGGCAATGGGCGAGGGGCGCGCGTCGCACTATGTGTCGCTGACGCGGCTTGAAGTTACTGGCGAAGTGAGGTTCGGCGACGAGCGCCGTCGCGTGACGGGGCAAGCGTGGATGGACCATGAGTTTTTTACCCACCAACTCGATCAGGAACAAATCGGTTGGGACTGGATGAGTCTTCAGCTGAATGACGGGCGCGAGTTGATGGTTTTTCAACTACGGCGGCGCGATGGCACGATCGATCCTTACTCCAGCGGCACGTTGATCGAACGCGATGGAAGTACGCGGCATTTGAAGCAGATTAGGATGAGACCAGGACGGCGTTGGAAGGGCTATCCGGTCGAGTGGAGTGTCGAGGCCGCTGGGCTGAAGTTGCTGGTGAAGACGCGGCTCGATCAGCAGGAGTTAGTAAGTCAGCAGCCGCAAGCGCCCACTTACTGGGAAGGTGCCGTCGCGATTAGTGGCGATGCGACGGGGGTGGGTTATTTGGAGATGACGGGATACCGGTAAGCGGTGCCGCGGGCGGGCCGCTTTTCAAACCGAGCCGCGACCAGAGGAAGCGGACCACGTTTTTTGCGAAGTTCATGAAATGCTCTTATGCGTCGGTGATGTCTTGCGCGGCTGGCGGGAAGGCACGCGGTTTTTGTTGCATTTGGGGTCAGTCCCAGAGATTTCGGTCCTGGGCGGGTTTTTGGTAGATCTGGGGACAGACCCCGTTCTTGGCCTTGCTTTAGCGCAGGGCCCAGTGACCGGTGGCAAAGTGCGCTTGGTCTTCGGTCCAGGGGCTGAATTTGGCGGCCAGCGCAGCAACGTGACCGTGGCCGCGCCAATCCCAGAGTTGCCGCCGGTCACCACGACCGTCTTATCTGCGTAGGAGATCATGCCGTCAAGGGTGAGATGAGAGCCGGCGGCATGATGTTGAGATAAGCTTATTGGTGATTTCTTAGAGTTACCTTCGGGCGACTCGGGAATCGGTTGAACTAGGAGTTCCCCTTCATGTTGCATCTTTTCAGCATCGTGTTTTTGACTAGCTTGATGGCGGCGCAAGCCCCGGTACCCGGTCCAGTTGCCGGTCCCGGACTAGGCGCGGCACCGGCGGCACGCCCCGCGCGGACGCCGCCGCCGACTCGCGATCCTCATACGCCCGGTTATGTGACGGCGAAAGAGTTGCCGGACGGTGCCAATGCCCCGGCAAAGGAAGACGGTAACTTCATTCTGGGCCCCACCCACAATCCCGCGCCGGAGATGACCGTGCAGGAAGGCGTGCCCCAGGGAGAGGTCTTTAACTTCACCATGGAATCCACTGACAGCAAGTTCTATCCCGGTATCGCGCGCGAGGCCGGCACCTTTGGCCGGCCAGACCCCGCCGACCCCACCAAGCTGATCGTTGCCAGCCACCCCGCCCCTTACACTCGCAAAGTGGCAGTTTATGTGCCTAAACAATACGTCGCCGGCACGGTCGCGCCTTTTATTGCCGGGGCCGATGGAATTGACAAAGCCTTATTTACGGCGCTCGACAATCTGATTGCCCAAAAACGGGTGCCGGTGATGATTGGCATCTCCATCGGCAATGGCAGTGGCGACGCCCAAGGGAGCGAACGGGGCCTGGAATACGACACCATGTCGGGCCTCTATGCGGAGTTTGTGGAGAAAGAAGTGCTGCCCCTGGTGGAGAAGCAAGCCAACGTGAAACTAACGAAGAATCCCGATGGCCGGGCCACCATGGGCGGCAGTTCAGGCGGCTCGGCGGCGTTGATCATGGCGTGGTATCACCCGGAGCTTTACCACCGCGTTCTCACTTACTCGGGCACTTACGTCAATCAGCAATGGCCGACCGACCCCAAGCTGCCGCACGGCGCATGGGAGTTTCATGAGAATCTGATTCCCAAGAGCCCGAAGAAGCCGATCCGCCTGTGGATGCATGTCAGCGACCGTGACAACCTCCAAACGCGTGACGACTACCACGACTGGGTACTCGCCAATGAAAATATGGCCAAAGTGCTGGCGGCCAAAGGCTATCATTATCAGTTTGTCTTTGCGCGCAATGCCGGGCATACTGACCGCGCGGTGAAACAACAAACTTTGCCAGAGGCGCTGGAGTATGTCTGGCACGGCTATCCGATCGCGGGCGCGAAGAAGTAACGTATCTGACGGTCCAGCCAATTCGTAAATGTAAGGGAGGGGGCCGATCTTTTCTCCGGACGAACCCAATTCAGCAAGGACCATTTCGCGCACCGGCTGTAATCCACCGGCCTTTCTGGAAATCATAGCGCTGACTCCCCCATGGGCCGGTAAGTCGCACAATCCATTACCTGGGGTCGCACCACCACCGACCCCAGCCACCCGAAAGGGAGGGGAGTGAGTGGGGAGCGAATTTCCACAAGTGGGGGTATGGCGGGCAGCCGAGCGCCGAAGTGGATCTGAGGTGAGTGCGCCTTTAATGTGGCATCGCCGGTAAAGGTAGCGGGCTGGGCGAAGAGCCCAGCCGCGAGGGAGAGGATAGAGGCGCAGGACTTGACTTGTGAGCGCTGGGGTTTGCCCACACACACATCCATTTGTGGTTCGGATCATCCGGATCCGCCCCGGAGTAGACAACCGCAGGGTTAATTTCGGTGCGGTATACGTAGAACGGGAAGCCACAGCCTCCCGCCACCAATACGGGATATTCGAAGGGACAAGACAGACGACTTTTTTGATCGTTGCCCTCGCTAACGTTAACGTCCATCACCTGATAAGTGGAGAGGACCTCCCGGCTTAGCCTCCCGGCCGGTCCAAAGCCAATTCAAGCCAAGGGACCGGCCCCCAATGCGAACGCACGGGGTAAAATCCGTGGCGCGGCTCCCTTGCCCGCCTCCTACTTCGGCTTAGCGGCCAAGTCCTGCACGACTAAGCGCACCATCGCTTCGAGTAACGCCGCGCGCGGATAGTGGTTCTTGTCCATCATGGCCCCGAATTGGCTTCCCTTTGCTTTCTCAAACGGCAAGGCCAATGCGAAGTGATCGCTGCGGGCGGCACCGAGTAACTTCGAACCGGGGACGATGGCGTCGCCGCGAGTTAGTTGGCCGTCCTGGTCGCGGTCGAAGGCGGCGATGATGGGGGCGGCGTTAGCGAGAGCCTTCGACATATTGCTCTTGTCAGCGATGGCGGGAAGCGAGTAAGTGGGGACGTAGGGATTGGGGTTGCGCGCCAGGAAGTCCATGCGGACGCGGCGTTGCAGGCTGCGGAAGCCTTTGGCGACGTCGCCTTGGCAAGCTTTGCTGATCTGAAACTGGTTCATGTACTTTTCGGCCATGGCGGGGGCGGCATCGGCCATCCGGGAGCCACCGGAGGCGCCGGCCACCGAGAGGAAGGCGGCAATGCGTGGCCGGAGATCGGGATAATCGGCCAGCATCACCTGCAGGTCCGGGGCACCTTTGCTGTAGCCGAGGACGATGAATTGGCGCGAGTCCTTGGCGGCTTCGGCTTTGAGGTATGCGGCAATTTTGGCGGCGTTATCTTCGCTCGAATCATTGGGCACCCCGAAGACGTCCACCTGATAGCCGAACGCCGTTTTCATATACTCATGAGCCTCAATGTAAGCGGGGGCCTCTGGAAAACAGGAGCTGAAAAAGCCGGGCACGATCACCACGCGATACTTGTCGCCGCCCGCGAGTTTATCGAGATTCAACGACTCCTTACCCGGGGCTTCGATCCATTGCGAGCACGCCCCCCAATCGCCGGTGTCGGGGTTGTTCTGCTTTAACACCGAGCAAAACAGGTCGCTGAAGGGCACGATCAGGTCGAGCGTGTCGGGCTTCATGTACAGGATCGCGTGGCGGCCATCGGAATGGAAAGCTTCGCCGTGGGCAGTATTGGCTTCCTTGATGGGGTCAGTCGCGGTCATGAATTCGGTCAGGACCACGCTGCCTTCTTCCAGGAAGCTGCGCGTGATGTATTCGCGCTCCAGGTCAGTGTCGGGGTCAATTTTGTGCGTGATCTTGCCGTTGCGCTGATCTTTGTCGAAGCCGATGTCGTGGGTGCCGGCCCCTACCCAGACTTCCTGCTCTCCCAGTTTGAAGGGGGCTTTCCAGATGCGGAAGTGATGGCGGGCGGCGATGACTTTGAGGGGATCGCCTTGGGCATAGCCGTAGTCCTGGACGCGGTCGAAGAGCATCAGTTGGCTCATCGGCAGGGTGACGTAGGAGCCCTTGGTGAGGATGGACATCACGCTGCGGAGGACGGCGTCTTTGGGCGTGCGGTCGACGGAGGTCCAGCCCGCGTGTTCAAGGGCATTCTTCACTTGTTGTTCGGAGCCGACGACGACGAAGTTGGTCCGGTCTCCGGGCGTGCCGTCTTCACCTTGCACGCGGCGCGGGATGGAGTCGAGCTGGTCTTGCGTCAGCTTCGTGGTGACGATGTAGGGAGCGGCGGTGGAGAGGGTGGCTGCGGTTTTTTCGATGACCACTTTGAAGGCACCGTTGGCTTGGTCGGAACTGGCCATGTTGATGCCGACGAAGAGCCGGCCGGCGAGCCCGGCGCGCTGTTCGCGAAGCGCGCCGATCAGAAAGGCGCGGGCCGTATCGCGATCGCCGATGCGGCCGACGATGGCACCCCGGTTAGCGTCGTTTACGGGGAGCGTGCGGAGCATGTCCGTCCAGGCGCGGGGGCCTCCTTCGGGCCCATTTTCGGCCTTAGCATTGCCGAGCTTGATGGTGCCGGAACCCGTCAGCTTCACGATATCGCCCGGCAAAAGGTCGATGCCGGTGTCTACCCACTGCTTGTCCCCGGAGAGAGCGATCTCCTTGACGTTGGGGTTGACCTTGGCGGGCGGCGTAGCGGGATCAAGATCACGGCGGAAAAATTGGCCGGGCAGCGTGAGCGGCACGATGATGAATAACGCGAACCAGGGGATCTTCATGGATGAGGCACCTCTAACTGAACTTTTTCCGGCGTAAAAAGACCGCCCGTCGCCGCTTGGCGGACGAGCATCTCCACTTGGGCCCAAACGAAGGGGTCGGCTTCCATTTTGGCATGAGCACCGCCAAAAACACGTCGCGGCCAACTTTCGGCCAGGGGAAAGGGAAGCAGCAGTGGGTAATGCATTTGAAAATTTCCGAGGACGCGGGTTTCGGCGGGGTCAGCCGCCCGGATGCTGGTTTGGCCACGGAGGGTGAAGATCTCATGCTGGTAGAAATTGGCGGCGGCGCGGACATTGGGGGGGATGACACTGTCACGCAGGCCGAAGCTATCGACTTGGACCGTCAGCAAAACGGGCAGTCCCTTGTTCTTGAGCCGCTGAGCCAGACGGACGGCCGCACCCCCGCCCAGGCTCTGGCCGACGAGAATCAGCCGGGCCGCGGAACGTTCGGCTGGTTCGAGCTTGCCATTCCCGTTGCGGTCGAACGCGCGCAGGATCAGGCGGTCGGCGACTTTGAGATGGCGATTGGCGAGAGACTCGGCGTGGATACCAGTAGCTTCCCGTAGCCGGAGCATCAATTGGCGGACGCCCCGATTGCTGTCGTCCCAGCGCTCGAAACCGCCGAGGAAGCCCAACACGAGGACGTCGCCGTACGGGAGGGGCGCGGGCACGTGAAGGTCACTCAGTTTTTGGGCCGCCAGCCGGCATGAAGCGATCAAACAAACCAGGAGGAGCCTTCGAATTGGCAGAAGCAGCGGCACTTTAGGGAGGGACGAAAATATCCGGCGGTGCGTTTCTGCGATTGTAGGCCTCTTCTTCGCAGCACCAGGACCATGGCCTCCCGGCGGCCTAGTACGAAGATGCATCAAGATAGTGCTTTCGTTTGTTGTGGGTATCAGGGACAGAAGTTAGAGTCAGGGCATAGGGAAATCGCTCACGAAAAGTGATCCCAAGTCGACCTCGGAGGTAGGAAACAGTTTGATATCGATCGTTTGGGGCTTAACTGGCGGTGCGGGGATCCGCAAGCGCCGCCCGAAGAGCTAACCAATTGAAGTAATTGAGTTTTTTGAACCTCGCAACCGAGTCACCCGTCTCGAAGCGAACCAAGCCGGCCGGGAGAAATTCCCGGCCGGTTATTTTTCGTTGTCAGCGAATTTAGACCAGTTAGGAATCCGGGAGGGGCCCCGAAAGGCCCCCGAGATCCGGATCGGCGGTACGGTTGAGGATAACCGCCAACATTGCTAGTGCAACCGGATTGCCATTCATAAACCATTGATTCGATTATACAATCTGTCAAGCGGTGGACGATCTGTCCGATAGGTGAGGACAAATTGTCTCCTTGGATGAATCCAAAGGTCAGGATGGCCCGTAAGACATGGTGAAAGATTTCATTGCCAGTGGAGTTCACTTTAGGCTCAATGTCGAGTATGCTCATTAGTTTGCCCGCCGTGATGCGGGAGTCTGATAGTATGAGCGATCCCCGACCCGCATTGAGTACGCGGCCGAATCCGAATTTGTCCCACTTGGTAACGGCGATGGCCGCTGGCCAGCAGCAGGCCCTGGCCGAACTATACGATCTGACGAGCAGTCTGGTGCACGGGGTGACCTTACGCATTCTGGAGAACGCGCAGGACGCGGAAGAAGTTGTGCTTGATGTGTACATGAAAGCTTGGCGCAATGCGTCTAGCTATTCGGAGGATCGTGGCAGTGTCACGGCTTGGCTGGTCATGATGGCGCGGACAGTGGCCATTGACCGGATCCGGTCACGTCAAGCGCAGCCACGAACTTCGGAATTGACAGGCCGGGAGGTTCAGCATCAAGCAACGTTTGGGCAAACGCCAGAACAGGCGACGGCGCAGAATGAATGGCGCGCCCGCATTTGCGCCGCCATGGTCGAATTGCCGCAAGAGCAAAGGGAAGCCCTGACGTTGGCATTTTTTGGCGGGTTCAGCCACGGTGAACTCGCCGAGCGGCTCGGCCAGCCGCTGGGCACAATTAAGACGCGCATTCGCCTAGGCCTGCGCCGTCTACGAACTTTACTAGAAGAGAGTGCGGCATGCGCATGAGCGATGGCAAGCCCAAACAAATGACTGCGGATGAGTTAGCCGAACAGGTGAGCCTGGCGGCGCTCGATATCTTGAGTCCGTCAGAGTTGGCGGCCATTCCTCGTCATCTGATAGACGAGGAGCGTGAGGTGGCAGCGCTGTTCGGGCAGCAAGTGAGGCTCGTGACGCCACCGCCGCATCTGCGCGCGAGATTAATGCAGCGGTTGGCCGATCATCAGCAATTACAGCCAGCCGCCGAAGTCCGCACGTATGACGGCGGATGGCGCACGACGGGCCTTCCAGGGATCGATTTCAAGCCCCTTTACCACGATAAGAAAGCGGGTTTGTACACGCAGTTGGTGCGCATGGAACCGGGTGCCCGTTATCCAAAGCATATTCATTTTGACGATGAACAATGCCTGGTATTGGAGGGCGACGTGCGCTGGGGCGAGGCGCGCTATCAGCGTGGCGACTTTGTGACGACCAGGTCCGGTGCCGTGCATCCGGTGCTGGAGACCGAGCAAGGCAATGTCCTGCTGATCATCAGCGGCCACAACGAGTTCATCGCAGACCACGTCTAAGTCCCTGATTCTTATACAATGGGGATTCTTATACAATGGGGTCGCACCACCACCGACCCCAACCACCTAAAAGTGA
Organism: Bryobacteraceae bacterium; assembly: GCA_031367405.1. GTDB lineage: Bacteria > Acidobacteriota > Terriglobia > Bryobacterales > Bryobacteraceae > JALHNI01. Next base: position 752 of record JANLPT010000413.1, on the reverse strand, counting down.
GGGTGACGAGGGGGTAGCGAATTTCGCGCTTGCGGGTAGCGGCGGGTTAAAAGTCGAAGCGCATTTGGCGGCGGCGGAAGAAGATTTGCCGCGTGCGGCGATTGGCCGCTGGGACGTGAACCGTGATCGCGCCCCCCAACTGGCGGATCACCTCATGGGCCGTGGCATGCTCCGGGTCAGGGTGATTGAGCGGCGGGCCGCCAGTGGAAACAATCCACGATTCCACGGCCTGATTGAGTAAGGTCTCGATGCCAGGGTCGCTCGAAAGCCAGACCCCCGTCCGGAAGATCGCCTTGCGTTTGCCAATGCGTGCTAGAACGCTCATGAGTCAGCTCCCATTTAAGCATATTGACGTGCTATGTTTGGGGTTTCATGGCCGCTGATTCTCCTCCTTCCAACAACTTATCTTCCGCGCTGCAGAATCCGTTCGAAGATCCGCTGCGATTTGAGCGCCGGTTGGCACCGGTCGCGTTGGTCATCTTTGGCGCGAACGGCGACTTGACGATGCGCAAGTTACTGCCCGCGCTTTACCGGCTCGCGTATGAACGGCGGCTGCCGTCGGGCTTCGCCATCATCGGCAATTCGCGTACCGCGCTGACGGACGACGCGTTTCGCCAGAAAATGTACGAGAGTGTGAAGCAGTTTCTCGAAGACAGCGTCTTCGACGAGGACCTGTGGAAGGAGTTCGCGCAGAAGCTGCATTACATCGCCGGAGACGTCAACGATCCGGCTTGCTATGCGGCGATCAAGAC
>JANLPT010000378.1:0-14174 GCA_031367405.1 Bryobacteraceae bacterium | reverse complement strand
GTAGACGATGGGTCCACTGCGGGTTCTGCTTCCGGTTAGCATGATTAAGTCCATTTTCCCGTCGCCATTACCATCCACCGCGACGCCCCAATAGGAAGGCCCAGGAACAACTTGGCCGTCCACAAACGTCCCGTCGCCATTCCCTAATTTAATCTGACTGCTGCTGAATACAAACAGGTCGCGTTTTCCATCGCCGTTGAAATCGGCCGCAACTGTGCCGTAGCCGCCTGCTGGCGCGGAAGAACCCAGACCAAACGTACCATCAGCCCGTCCCAGCATGATGGCCAAGTTGTAGGTCACAATGTTCTGATTAATGCCAGCGACCGACGTCAAAGTCGAAATGGCCAGGTCCATCTTGCCATCGTTGTTAAAATCGGCGGCGGTCAAATAGCTGATAGAGAGCCCCCCAGCCGCAATATCAGCAACTTGCCGAAAAGTGCCGTCGCCATTGCCAAGGTATATGGATACCGTATTCTGGCCGGAGTTGAACGTCATATTCGCTACCGCAAGATCCTGATTACCGTCTCCGTTAAAATCACCAGTGACGATGCTAGTGGGGTTTCCGGCCCCAATCGAACGTGGAGCCTGAAATGTGCCGTCGCCGTTGCCAAGAAGCAGACTAACACCACCTGCGGTTCCGTTGACGGTAACCAGATCTGGCGATCCGTCATTGTTCACATCCACCACGGCTACCATGACGGCGCCTGGGACCGGATATCGAACCGCCTTTAAGAAACTGGGCACGGCACCTGGCGGTAGAAACCCTTGCGTCATAGCACTTGCTGTTACTGCTAAAGTTAGCGTGCACAAATATAATTGTTTGGTCATAGACATTCCTTTTTTTGGTTTACTACCGGACCCTCGCCATAGAAGATGGAGATTTCGGTTAGCTGTGAGCACCCCTTTAAGGGGCACTCGACAACTAGGACACGCGCCGGAACGTTGCGGAACAGAAAGTTATGGGATTTCGAAAAATAACCGCTTGGCTGCTGTTCACCTTGGCGGCTGCGGCATCGGTGACGGTTACCGACCAGGCAGTTGCGTATTTGGCCGAACGCGATCAGGATTCCGGGCTGATGGCGATCACGATTCCGGGGAAACCGATCGGGGTTCCGGGGGGAAGGCGACCGGAAGAGATCGGCGGAGCGCGGAATCGTGATCGCCATCAGCCCGGAATACGCAGCGTGGGCTCTCAAAACCAAATTCGTCATCGTACACGACCAACACACGCACAACTGCCGTTTGCTAAAGAGCGAACTAACGGCCCTTTGCCGGGGCGCACGGGCGAATGCGGACTTTACGGTGCGAATCGCTTGCGCTGAACTGGAGTCGTGGTTCCTGGGCGACCTTAATGCTTTAGAAAAGGCCTTCGGGCTGAAGGGGCTCGCGAAGCGCCAGTCCGAAGCCAAGTTCCGCGATCCTGACAAGTTGACTAATAGCTTCTGCCTGTTCGTCCGCACGGCCCATCGTGCTCTGATAGAAGGGGCATTGAGGAGTGACTCGTAAGATCAGTTGAATGAGTAACGTCTTCATCACCGGTTGCCACCGGCCATATGGAGCCGAACCCCTGCTCCCCAAAAGCCGTTCACAAGTAAGTTGATCCCTAGAATCAACGACTTCCATTAGTTCTCTTTCCTTCGGCTGCTAATCTGTCCGTAGGCAGACAGCCAGGCGCTCAGTAGCATCGCCAATGAGTTACAACGGGCGGGGGCTGCCAATGAAAGGAAATACAACAATGATCGTCGGAGTAACTTGGTATCGGCCCGAGGAGTACAAGACCCTCATGGCGATGTTCGAAGATGGCGCTAACTTTCCGGATAACTACGAGGGGTGGCTGTCGAACGCGAACCACGGCCTCAAAAACTTGGAGCGCCAAGGGTTCAAGTACGAGAAAGCTATTCTCGGACCCGAGACCTTCCCCGCCTTTTGCCGGCAGTTCAACGTGAAGATGAATTCCGATGGCAGAGCGGCGTTCGCCGCCAACTACATCCGGAAACTGGATGAGCGGGGAGTGCTGCACCCGTCTACCAAGAACTGAGGCGCTGCCGGCAATTCCGTTCCGGCCGCCGCCCAAGCGCAACAACTCCCGGGTTCGTTTCGTCACCGGGCAAATCCAGCATTACTCCCGCGCCCGTACTAACTCTACGACATGGAAAGCGTATTCATCACCGGTGCCACCGGCTATATGGGCCAGCATTTGATCCCTCGATTGCTGGCGCGCGGCCACCGCGTTCGTGGCCTCGTCAGGCCCGGGTCAGAAAAGAAACTGGTGGGCGGCGAGGCAGTTGTCGGTGACGTCTTGAACGCCCAACACTATACCTTGAGCAAACAGGACACCCTCGTCCATCTGGCCGGCACGCCGCATCCCGGGCCGAACAAAGGCCCGCAATTCCGCGCCTTCGACTTGCCTTCCATCCTGGCTGCTTCCGAGGCGGCGGCCCAGGCGAGAATCAAGCGCTTCGTCTACCTCAGCGTCGCCCATCCGGCACCCGTAATGCGCGACTACATCGCCGTCAGAATGGCGGGCGAGCAAGAGTTGGAACGCTTAAAAATCCCCCGGACTATCCTCCGCCCCTGGTACGTGCTCGGCCCGGGACATTGGTGGCCCTATGCGCTGAAACCCTTTTATTGGCTGGCCCTGCGGTCGCCCGCTCATCGCGAGGCGGCGCTCAGGCTCGGCTTGGTGACGATCGAACAGATGATCGCCGCCTTGGTCGTGGCCATTGAGCATCCCCCCACCGCCCTGCGAATCGTGGACGCCCCCGCGATCGCTGGCAGCCGCTACTGAATCGTGGCCTTCGTGATCTTGTCCAGCTTGGGGAAGCTTTGCTCCAGGTACGCTTCCCCCTTCTGCTCAATCTCCGGCTGTTGCGGACTCTCCCCATACTCAGCCGTAATCTTGTCCACCGCTTCCATCCCTTCCGTCACCAGACCAAAGGGCGAAAAGCCCATTTGATCCAGGCGCAGGTTGTCGCCCAGGTTAATGAAGAGCTGAGTGGTACGCGAGTTGGTGCCCGACGTGGCGAAAGTCAAGAAGCCGCGCCCATTGCTGCGCCGGACGGGGTCGTCTTGCAGGCTGGTCAGCTTCCAGGCGGAGGAGACCTTGGGGTCAGGGCTGAGCCCGAATTGCACCACGAAGCCCGGCACGACGCGGAAGAAGCGTGCGCCGTTGAAGTAGCCGCTGGCGACCAGATTATAGAAACGGTCAGCGCCAATGGGTGCCCATTCGCGTTGTACCTGCACCGTGAACGCGCCCGCCGTCGTTTCGAAGCGAGCCTTATAACCAGGTGGACTCTCCTTGTTCCACTTGGCCGGGTCAATCGCCCCACCGCCGGTGGCTGCCTTTTCAGTGCTGCTACAACTGGTGAGGCCCATCGCCAACACCATCAATCCAAGTAAGTGCGCCTTCATCTTCTTCAGACTAGCGCGATTCCTTTTGCCGCCGGGGTCGTCTACCATTGGCGTATGCGCTGGCTGTTACTTTTCGTTTTCACTTTCGCGGCACTCCCGCAAACTAGCACTCTCTTCCGCACGCCGACTGTCAATCGGACTCACATTGTTTTCGCCTACGCCGACGACCTCTGGACAGTGGCACGAGCGGGAGGCGACGCCGTTCGCTTGACTTCAGGCCCCGGTATGGAATCTGGCCCCATCTTTTCGCCCGACGGCACGCAGGTCGCTTTTACCGGGACCTATGAAGGCAATGTCGATGTGTATGTCGTCGCCGCTAAGGGCGGAGTTCCCAAGCGGTTGACCTATCACCCGGCACCGGATCAGGCGCAAGGGTGGACGCCCGATGGCCAACGCGTCCTCTTTGCCAATAGCGGCGCGACGGCCAATGACAAACCGCGGCTCTACACCGTGGGTCTCGACGGCGGCTTCCCCGTGGCGCTGCCGTTGCCGATCGCGGCGGAAGGCTCGTATTCGGGCGACGGTAAGCAGATCGCCTACCTGCCTTTTGGGCGCGCGAATCAGATTTGGAAAAACTATCGGGGCGGGCGCGCCACGCCGGTCTGGATCGCCAACTTAGCCGACTCTTCCATCGTCAAAGTGCCCCACGCGGGCTCGAACGATCACGCACCGATGTGGATGGGCGACCGGGTCTACTTTCTCTCGGATCGCCATGGATCGGACACCTTGTTTTCCTACGACCCTGCGGCCAAGACCGTCACGCAGTTAATCGAGAATAAAGGGCTGGACATGAAAAGCGCGAGCGCTGGCCCGGATGCGATTGCCTATGAGCAATTTGGCGGCATTTACCTCTATGACTTGAAGAGTAAGAAGACGGCCAAGGTGCCCGTCTCGCTTTCGGCTGACTTACTCAATGTGCGGCCGAAGTTGGAGAAGCTGGCGCGCAACATCACCAACTGGAACATTTCGCCCTCTGGCTTACGGGCGCTGGCCGAGGCGCGCGGCGAGATTTTTACTGTGCCGGCTGAGAAGGGCGATGTGCGTAACTTGACCAGTTCTTCGGGCGTCGCCGATCGCGATCCGTCCTGGTCGCCAGACGGTAAGTTGATTGCCTATTTCTCTGACGAGAACGGCGAGTATGCGCTGCACTTACGCGACCAAACCGGGCGCGGCGACGTGACGAAGATCTCTTTGGGGGCTGAGCCATCGTTTTTCTATGCGCTGCAATGGTCGCCGGATAGTAAGCAGGTGGCTTTCGTCGATAAGCGGCTGAATTTGTGGCGTTTGGAGTTAGCGGCGAAGCAGATCAAACTGGTCGACAAAGGTCTGTTCAATGGCGACCACCTGGGGTTCCGCGCGCGTTGGTCACCGGATAGTAAGTGGATTGCGTATGCGAAGAGCATGCCAAATCAACTTTCCGCCATTCACATTTACTCCGTGGAAAGCGGCCAGATCAATCGGATTACCGATGGGCTGAGCGACGCGGGCTTCCCGGCGTGGGACCGGGGCGGTAAGTATCTCTACTTCGCCTCCTCCACTGATTCGGGCCCGGCGAGCGAATTCGATTTATCGTCGGCATACCGGCCCACCAGCAGCAGCCTTTATGCAGCCGTCTTGGCGAAGACCGAGCCTTCGCCGTTCAGCCCAGAGAGCGACGAGGAGAATTTGGCTGATGCGAAGCCAGCCGAACCGAAGAAGGACGACGCCAAGAAGGAAGAGGTGAAGGCCGTGAAGATTGACTTCGACGGCATCGGCCAACGCATCGTGCCACTCCCGCTCGCGCCTCGCAATTACCGGGGGCTCGAAGCCGGTAAGACCGGGATCTTATTCTTCGTCGAAACGCCATCCAGCTTTGGCGGTGGCGGTGGACCCGGTGGATCGGTATTGCAAAAATTCGATTTATCCAAGCGCAAGGCGGAGATATTCGCCTCGGGTGTGGCGCTCTTCCGGCTATCGGCTAACGGGGAGAAAATCCTGGTTGGCCTGCCTGGTGGCCCCCTGGGAAGCCCCACCGTAGCCATCGTGGCCACGGCGGCACCGATGAAGCCGAACGAAGGGTTATTGAAGCTCGATGGCGTCGAAGCCTTCATCGATCCGCGCGCCGAGTGGAAGCAAATGTACAAAGAAGCATGGCGCATTGAACGCGACTTCTTTTACGACACGAAGTATCATGGGCTCGACTTACAGGCTGCCAACGAACGATATTCGTTGTATCTGAATGCAGTGGGTAGCCGCAGCGATCTTACTTACTTGTTCCAGGAAATGCTGGGCCAGATGAGCGTCGGCCATCTTTATATTGGGGGTGGCGACCAGGGGAATCAACCGAAGCCGGTGGGCGGCGGTTTGTTGGGTGCCGATTATACGCTTGAGCAAGGCCGCTATCGCCTGGCGCGGGTCTATTCCGGGGAGAACTGGAATCCGCAAACCCGGGCCCCGCTCACCCAACCCGGCGTAGATGCCCATAGTGGCGACTATCTGCTCGCCGTGAATGGCCGCGAGTTGACGGCCGCGGATAATATCTACGCTCTCTTCGAGGGCTTGGCCGGCAAGCGAGTTACTTTGAAGATTGGGGCGAATGCGAATGGCGAAGGCTCACGCGAGGTGACCGTATTGCCGGTGGATTCTGAGTCGGGTCTGCGGACCCTGGCGTGGGTGGAAGATAACCGGAGGTCAGTAGATAAGTTATCGGGCGGCAAGCTAGCTTACATTCATCTGCCTGATACGGCGGCCGGTGGATACACTTACTTCAATCGTTACTTCTATGCGCAGACCGACAAGCAAGGTGCCGTCATTGACGGACGCTTTAACCGCGGCGGCAGTGCATCCGAGTATGTAATTGAGCACTTACAACGCAAGCTGGCCAGCTTGTGGGCCTCGCGGGAAGGGGCAACGATCACGACGCCTTCGTCGGGAATCTTCGGGCCCAAAGTGATGCTGGTGAATGAATACTCGGGCTCGGGCGGCGACCTGTTGCCCTGGATGTTCAAGCGCGCGAAGCTAGGCCCCGTGGTCGGCAAGAGGACTTGGGGCGGCCTGGTGGGAATTGGCGGCTATCCGGCGTTGATGGATGGTGGCACAGTTACCGCGCCGCACTTCGGCTTCTGGAGCCCGGAGGGTAAGTGGGAAGTGGAGAATCACGGAACATCGGTGGATGTGGAAGTGGACTTCGACCCGAAAGCTTGGCGCGAAGGGCACGATCCGCAGTTAGAGCGGGCAGTGGAATTGGCGTTAGCGGAACTGAAGCGCAATCCGCCTCCCACGCCCGTCAAGCCGGTCTACCCGGACTATCATTCCGGCAAGCCAACGGGCAAGCCGGCCAGTGGCGGCCATGCGGGGGCTGGCCTGAACTGACTGGGCAAGGACTAAGTGAAATACCTCAGATTGAGCCTACTTTTACATAGTCTTTACAAAGTTGCCCATTGAATCTTTACGTTCACGCCGCATGATAGCTTCATGTATCGGAGAACTTCCCTTTTACTCGCCGCCGCTATCGGAGTCTGTTTGGCGCAGCCGCAGATTCTTGCCCCAGTCCGGCCCCCACCGGGCGCGCCGCTCCCAGGACTTTCCAGCGCTCAGCTGGAACTGTTCACGGCGGGAAAGGAGGATTTCGAGGATCTCGAAAAGAAAGAGAACGGCCTGGGCCCGGCCTTCAATGGCATTAGCTGTCACTCTTGTCACAACATACCCAATACGGGGGGCGTGGGGAACGTCAGTGTCTTGCGCGTGGGTCGACGGCAGAATGGCACCTATACCGAGCCGCAGGGCGGCAGTCTGCTGCACCTATTCGCCACCGAGCCGAAGTGCCAGCCGGTGATGCCGCGGGACGTGAATATCATAGCGCGCCGCATTCCGACGCCATTATTTGGCTTGGGCTTAGTGGAATCGATTCCCGACGAGATGTTACGGCAGTTACAGGCGATAACGGGCGGGCGCGCGGCGCTGGTAACGGATCCGGCGACGCGGTTGCAACGGGTGGGCCGCTTCGGCTGGAAGGCGCAACAGGCCACGTTGCTCTCCTTTGCCGGCGATGCTTACGTAAATGAAATGGGCATTACCAACGACATCTTCCCGAACGAAGGCGGCACGGGGTTGTCGGCGCAGACGCTGTCAGAATGCAGCGCCACTCCGGGCATTGAAGATAAAGCTGATCCCATCACGCGCCGTCGCGGCATCGATAATTTCGCAAATTTCATGCAATTGCTCGCCCCGCCCGGCCGGGAGCCCGGCCCGCCCAATAACCGGCGTGGCGAGGATTTGTTTATGGCGGCCGGCTGTGCCTCCTGCCACCGGCCGTCGTTGATGACGGGCCCCAGCCAGATTGCGGCGTTGGACCGTAAACCGGTGAACGCCTTCTCTGACTTTCTTCTGCACGACATTGGCACTGGCGACGGTATTGACCAGGCGGCCGCACGCGGCAATGAGTTCCGCACGGCACCTTTGTGGGGTTTGCGCTTCCGGCGGATGCTGCTGCATGACGGACGCGCTCTGAATCCCGCTGACGCGATCGATGCGCACGGCGGCGACGCCGGCCCGGCCCGCGATCGCTTCCGCCGTCTGCCCCCGCCGGATCGGCAAGCGTTGCTGGACTTCTTATCGGCGTTATAACTAAGTGGATTCAAAGTAGCTGACTCAGGTAAGAGCCCGAGCCCCAAGCTCGGGCTTTTCGTCGATTACATTAGTCATATCAGTATGCTCGGCGACCAATTCAAATTTCTGGCCCTTTTCTATGTGAATCCCAAGAAGGCTGCGTCAGCGGTGCTCGACCACGGGCAGTTTCTCTTCGCGGTGATCGCCGCAGTCTTGGTGACTTTGGCAGTGAGCCAGGGCGCGGATGCGTCAAAATCCCGCGAGTTTGGCGTGGCGATGCAGCAGACTCAAATGCATCAAGCTGACGAGGATCGGGCGACGGAGGCTTACTACCGCGCCAGGAATCAAGTGGAAACGCGTTTCTTTGCGTCGAACCTCAAAAGCGTGGTGGTGATGGCCATCGTATTTGTGCCGGTGTGCGTGCTGATCCTGGCGGGCTTCTGCCATCTCGGCGGCGGCCTCACCATTCTGTTTCGTGATTTTATGCCGGTTTTGGCTGGCTTACTATTTGCCTGGACGGCGGCGCAATTGCCGATTGCGGCATTCTGGTGGAGCGGGTTGGTGCCGGGCATGGCGGTTGTTTTTCTGCAAACTGCAGGGCTGGCTTACTTTCTTTTCTTGGCCGTGGCGGTATTGTCCACCGTGATGGGAGTCAGCTTAGGGCAGGCCGCCGGCGCCACCGTCGCGGGGCTAGCCGCGAGTGCGGGGGCATCGCTGTTTTTCGCGAACTCCGGCAATCTGGTTTACATGTTCGCCTCGCCTTGGCTGCTCTATTTCGGTTACCAGATGTTTGGGCGCGACATCAGGTCACTGGGGGGCGGGTTGTCGGCACGGCAGAACTTCAAGCGCCAACTGGAATTGGCAACGGTGAATCCGCGCGATGCCGATGCGCACTATCAACTCGGGTTAGTGTATGTCCAGCGCCGGGCGTTGGCCGAGGCCGAAGCCAGCTTCCGCCGGGCGCTGGAGATCGATGCGAATGAGCCGGATGCGCTGTTTCAGCTGGGCCGTTTGTTGCGGCAACAAGGCGGGCATGAGGCAGAGGCGCGCGTGTTGCTGCAGCGCGGGGCGACGCTCGATCCGAAGCTGGCGAACCATCAGGTATGGCGCGAATTGGGCGCGGTGGCCTTGGCGTCCGGGGCAGCGACGGAAGCCTTGATGCACCTCGACCGCTATGTGAATGTGCGCGAGTATGACCCGGAAGGCTTGGTGCTCTACGGGCGGGCGTTGCGTTCCATGCAGCGGCCGGACGAAGCCCGGGCCGCATTCGAGAAAGCGATTGAAGCCGTCAAGACCGCGCCGAAATTTCGTCGCGGCGAATTAGGCCCCTGGGAAAAACAGGCGCGCCAAGAGTTAAAGAGCTGATCTACTGAACAAGGGGGCGGTTTGTCACAGGAACGTTGAAAATTGCTACTCTGAAGCCATGTTACGCTTGGGAGTTTTTCTAGCCTGTGTTTCTGCGTCCAGCCTACTGGGCCAAGTAAATGGACGGCTGACGGGTACCGTCCTCGATCCATCGGGCGCGCCGGTTCCGGCGGCCAAAGTCGAAGTTTTCATCGGTGGCGGCACCTCCGCACTCTTGCAGACTCTCACCAACCAGGACGGTCTTTTCACTTTTTCGGCCCTTCGCCCGGAAACCTATGACGTCGCGATTTCGCGGAGCGGATTCGCGAAAGTCTCGTTGCGATCAGTAAAGGTGGACGCGCTCAAGGAGACGTCGCTCGGCACGCTGAAGCTGGAAGTCGCTTCGGCCTCGCAGGTCGTCGAGGTGCCGGCGGAAGTGCAAGGCGTTCAGCTCGGCGGCAGTGAACTGGTGAGCACCATTCCCCGCGAACAAGTGCAAAATCTACCGACGGCATCGCGCCAATTGAGCACCTTATTCACCACCCAGGCGGGGGTCAGCGATGGCCGCGGCACGACGGTGATCAATGGCATGCGGACCTCGGCGGCCAGCGTCACGCTGGACGGCATCAACATCCAGGATAATTTCATCCGGACCAACTCGCTCGACTTCATGCCGATCCGGCCCACGGTCGGCCAGGTGGCGGAAATGTCGATTGCCGTGGGCAACGCCGGCTCCACCGTCGGCGGCGGCACCGCCCAAATTTCGATGACCACCCGGTCTGGCTCCAATCAGTTGCATGGCGGCGGTTATTGGTTCAATCAGAATCAGTCTTACAACGCCAACGAGTTCTTCAACAACCGTTCCGGCGTGGCCAAGCCGAAGCTGAATCAGAATCAGGTGGGTGTCGAGTTGGGCGGCAAGCTGATCAAGGACAAGCTCTTTTTCTTCGGAAACTTTGAGGCGTTGCGGCTGAAGCAACAGTCGAGCCAGTTGCGTACCGTCCTGATGCCGGATGCCCGGACCGGTAACTTTTTGTACCGGCCCACTCCGAGCTCGCCGATCGTGTCGGTGAACGTGCTGGCGGCCAGGAACCTTACCGCGGATCCGACCGTCAAAGCGATGATCGCCAACCTGCCCCTTCCGAACAGCACCGATACCGGCGACGGTATTCTCACCAGCGGCTTCCGGTTCAATGCGCGCAGCAACGCGGTGCGCGATCAGTTTGTCAATCGCTGGGACTATTATTTGAATTCGTCGAATAGCTTTTTCGTTACCTATAACCGGACGTCGGAATACAACGACCGGACGGATATTTCAAACCGTTTCTATGGTGCCGTGCCACCCAACTTCACCGATGCGACGCGTAATTTTCTGAGTATGAGCTGGCGATCCACGCTGTCGCCCACTTTCACCAACGAAGTGCGGGGCGGTTTTCTGAAGAGCCCCAGCATCTTCGACCGCACCGATGCGGCACCGGCCTCTATTGTCGCCGGTGGGGTCTTCACCTTACCCACCAATAACTTTCTGGCCCAAGGCCGCCGCACGCGGACCTATTCGATTCAGGATAATGCCACTTGGTTAAAGGGTAAACACAACCTTTCGTTCGGCTTCCAAACTCAGCTAATTCGCAATTTTGCCTACAACGACGGCGCTTCCGTGCCCACCGCGACGCTGGGTTTGAGTTCGGCAAACACCAACGGACCGACGGCAGCTCAACTGCCCGGTGCCACCACCCAGGACGTGGCGCGAGCCAACGACTACCTGGCGACCATCGCCGGCTTTGTCACCACCGCGACGCAAAGCTTCTTTGTGAACGATCCGAAAACCGGGTTTGACAAGGGTATCGGCGAGCGCCGTAACTTTAGCAACGACACCCATGCGCTCTATTTCGAGGATCGTTGGAAGGTTCGTCCCAGGCTCACCCTCACGATGGGCTTGCGCTACGAGTATTGGACGGTTTTGAAAGAGACGAACAACCTGTTCCTACTGCCCAATAGCGTGAACGGCAACGTCATTTCGACGGTGTTGAACCAGAACGCTTCGTTCGATTTCGTTAATAAGGAAGGCCGGCCGCTATACAATCCCGACCGCAATAATTTTGCGCCCACGATTGGGTTGGCCTGGGATCCGTTCGGTAAGGGCAAGACGGCGATTCGCGCCTCTTACGGCATCGCCTTCTTCAACGACGACAGCCTGACGGCCATCCGCAATAGTGCCAATACCAATGCCGGCCTAAACACCACCGTGACGCAGACCAACCTGGTAAACACGCTCGCCAACGTCCCGTCGCTGGTCGCCCCGCCCTTCGCCGCGCCGTTCAGCTTGGCCAGCCAGTACGCCTTGAACCGGCAAGTGGCGCTGGGGCGTCCGGAATTTAACCTGGTGAGCCCTTACGCCCAGACGTATTCGATCGGGATTCAGCACGAGCTCAAGGGGACCGTGATTGAGGCCCGCTATCTGGGTAACCACGGCACCAAGCTGCTGCGGGCCTATGACTATAACCAAGTGGACATCGTCAACAACGGCTTCCTGGCCGACTTCCGCAGGCTGCAAGCCGGTGGTGGCCTGACGGCACCCGGCTTGACGGTAATCCCGAATCTCAATGTGAATTTGGGTACCGCCGCCAACCAGCTCCTCATTCGGCAAGGGGAAGTGGGAACCCTGGCGGCGAATCTCCAGATCAACAATCAACAAGGCTCCGTCAACTTCTTCAAGAACCCCAACGCGCTCGCGGCCAATGTGATCGGCAACGGCAGTAACTCCACCTATAACGCCCTGCAAATCGATGTCCGGCGGCGCATGAAAGGCTTGTTCTTCCAAGCCAACTACACCTGGTCGAAGGTGTTGAGCGATACCTCCGGCGACGACCAGGCTCGTTTTGATCCGTTTCTCGACTTCGGCAACAACGCGCTCGAACGAGCCAGGGCCCCCTTCGATCTCCGGCACGCCTTTAAGGTGAATGCCAGCTATGAGCTGCCGTTTGGGGCGGGCAAACGCTGGAGTGGCCATCGCGCGGTGAATCAGGTATTGGGCGGCTGGATCGTTTCGGGCACCCATAGCTGGCTGTCCGGCTTCCCGTTCTCCGTGCTCTCGCAGCGAGGGACATTGAACCGCGGTCCGCGATCAACGGCGCGCAATACCGCCGTCACCAGCCTTACGTACGAAGAAATTACGTCCAAGATCTTCGCGCTCAATAAGACGGAGGGTGTGTTCTTCATCAATCCCGGCTACACCCTGGCAGGGCGCGGCGTGAATTCCGACGGCACTGCGCCGTTCGCCAATCAGGCCTTCTTTAACCCGACGGCGGGCAATGTCGGCAACCTGCAGCGCCGCATGTTCAGCGGCCCCACCAACTTCTTCCTGGACGCGTCGCTCAAAAAGCGGTTTGTCTTCAAGGAGCGCCACTCCATCGAGGTGGGCGCCGACGCCTTCAACCTGGCCAATCATCCGGCGTTCACCATTGGCGATCAGGACATCAACAGCGTGAACTTTAACCGCATCACGGGAGTCACCGGCAACGGCGCGCGCTTCCTGCAGTTCAGCCTTTACTACCGCTTCTGACTGCCTTTTTCGCGAAGTCGTGATAGGCTGGGGCCATGGGTGCGAAGACTCTCATCCCGGAAGCTGAATACCTCCAGATGACCTTTGACGGTCCGGAGGCGGAGTACGTCGACGGGGCAGTACAGGAGCGCTCAATGCCTACGATTTTCCATAGCTCAGCCGCTAATTGGGTTTATGGAATGTTCTTCCTCGCTTCGTTAAAATATCCGGTGTTTCCTCGCCCTGAACTTCGGATGCGGGTCGCCGGCCGGCGCTTCCGGGTCGCCGATCTGGCTGTTTTTGCGTTTCAAGCTCCCTCGAACGCGGTTCCGACGATCGAGGCTCCCCATGTCGTCGTCGAGATCGTTTCGCCCGACGATCGTCACGACGAGATCATGGAAAAGCTAGCTGACTATCAGAACTTTGGCGTGGCGCATATTTGGCTGGTAGACCCTGCCCTCCGGAGCCTCTACATCTATCGCGACGGCAGCCTTACTTCCGTCCCCGAATTGGCCCTGCCCGAGTTCGACCTTTCCCTCAAGATCGCCGAAGTCTTCGCCTAAGCCGCTCGATTTCGGTGGACCGTGATAGTCTTGAGCCATGAGTGCGAAGACTCTCATCTCGGAATCGGAATACCTCCAGATGGCCTTTGACGGTCCTGAAGCGGAATACCTCGAAGGTGAGATTCAAGAACGTTCGATGCCCACGAATTCTCATAGCTTGGCGATGCTCTCGTTCTGTTTGATCTTCGGACGTTTCATGAACGCATTTCCTATCTTCCCTCGCCCTGAACTCCGCATGCGGGTTGCCCCTCGACGATTCCGGGTGGCTGACTTGGCCGTGTTTGCTTACCAGGCACCTTCAGCCGAAATTCCGCCCGAAGTGCCTCACGTGATCATCGAGATCCTTTCGCCTGATGACCGCCTTCGGGATCTGATGGTGAAGTTCGCCGAGTATCAGGCTTTTGGTGTGCCCCACATCTGGCTGGCCGATCCAGCCCTCCGCAGCTTTTCCATCTATCGCGATGGTAGCCTCACCTCAGTTCCCGAATTCTCCTTGCCCGAGTTCGACCTTTCGCTCAAGATCGCCGAAGTGTTCGCCTAGAAATGTTTCGTTGCTGAGCCCGCAATCGCCGCTTACGCTCCATGAGCCATACTCGCAAGTTCTGTTCTTTGAGTAAAACTGGAAAAACACTTGAGCCGCGACCGGAGGAAGCGGGCCCCGAGAACGTTGGCCAACCAATTTCGGGGGGCCTGGTCGTGGCCCGCTCCCTCCCGGGGCGGCGCGATTT
>JANLPT010000141.1:0-5524 GCA_031367405.1 Bryobacteraceae bacterium | reverse complement strand
GAGACAAAATGGCGCAGATCCAGCTCACGGACGGGATTGAAACTTCACCCTAGGGAGGAATCGATCTTGCGCCACCCGCCCGGCCCCGTCGGTGAAACGGGGCCGGGCATTTTCTCCGTACTTCTAACATACAAGGGAGGGAATGTTACATTTTTCAACCGGTCGCGTATTGTTCAGACCGGGTGAAAAGGTCCTTTCGAACTGCCTCGACGACGAAACGCCCCGCCATCGGTCGCGATTTGGGTCTGCCGTCAAGCCAGGGGGCCTGCCCTTAGATTATTCCCCTTCTTCGCCCTGTAGCCAGGACGGTTGTACAAACACCGGCTCTACCATGCGCCAGATCTCATCGTTCGCATCCCGGCCATCGGCGACGCGAAAGATGAGTCCGCTAAGGCCGCGCCGCTTGATGACTGGATGAGTCGTCACCCAATGCGCAAAGTCCTTTCGCGGACCCTTCACCAGCCCCAGCCCTTCCGCTTCGTCGACAAAGCCCTGCACCTCCGCCGCCATCGCCGCATGCTCAGCGCGCAATCGTTCGGCCTGTTCCCGAATCCACGCCCGCAATTCATCCGGCAGGTCGGCCGTGGTGGATTCAGGTGCTTCGCCGGCGCGCACAGAGGCCCACACAGTCTTTGTCGATGTGCCGAAGATCAGCCGGTGCAGGCGCACATATTCGTCCAGCTTCACCTTGGCCCGCGTGCCATCGGGCCAGCGCAGGACGAAGCCTTCGCCGTCGGTTTCGGGAATCACCCGCGGGTCCATTTCTCCGTGAAAATGAGCCCGGCGAATCTGCGCCGGCAACGATTGCCAAGTGGCCGTGTCAGCGCCCAAGCGATCCACTGAGCCGAGCGCGACTAACTCCTCCAGCCCGCCGTAGTCCACCACGATGCGATTGCCCGGGTAAACCGCTTCCATCAGCACCGTTTCACCCACCGGCGGAAAATAATCGGGCGCTTGTGCGAAGAACCACGAGTGCGCCCAAATCGCTTGCTCAGATTCGAAGCTGCCGCGCGTCGAAAACACGCGCTCGCCTTCGTAAGTGAACAGCAGAATGAGGCTGCCGTCCACTTTCTCCCAAAACTCCGGATGGCCGGCTGGCAGTTCAGTGAGTTGGCTGAGATTGAAGAATTTGGCAAAGCCACGGCCAATTATCTGGCCCGCTTCGTCCAGGACGAGGCCCCGGGCATCGCGCAGGACATCCGGCCAGTCGTGGGCTTTGAAATCGAACTGGGTACGCTGCGAATAATTGTAGATCCACAGCGGAAGGCGTGCATGGCGGCGGCGCGAGCAATAGCCGTTGGCAACGAACTGATGCAATTCTTGGAGTTTAGGATAGAGCACGGTGAAAGCGCTTTTAGGTTAGCACTCAGGCTAAAGTGCCAAACGCTTGACGAAGGTCTGGCGCAGAAAGACGGGCACAAAGCCGGCGCGCGTGTAATTGCGCTGCGAGCCGCTGCCGGGCGCGGTTTCAGCCACGCAATAATGCGCTCCCGCTTGGGCCGTCAACCACAGGCGATGCTGAATCAGCGCTTGCTGAAGGCCCTGCCCGCGAAAGGCGGCGAGCGTCGAATCCGCAAAACAGTAACCCGTGCCGCCCACCACCGCGTGCGCGGCGGAGGCCACGATGTGGCCGTTACGCAGAACGGCGAGCGCTGTTTCGCTGGCCAGGATGCGGCCCAACAGCTGTCCGCTGGGCGACGGCTCCATGCCAAAGCCAAGCTGCACGGCGAGCGCCCAATCCTCCAGGCGACCGGCACCATCGATGGCACCATCAATGGCACCATCGATGACTTCCGCATGGGGCGAGCAGCGGATGCCGTTGAGGCTGGCCTCCAGCACTTGCTCGCTGCCGGACATCTCGTAGCCCTGCCTCGTTAACCAGGGTTCCAATTGCCAGACGTCGGCCACTTCGATGATGGCATCGGCGCCGCGGGTGAAGAAGAAATCTTCGAGTTCCTGGATATGTTCGCGGGTGATTTGGCCATCCGCACCCACCACATGGGTGAGCGGCGAACCCACGCCCAGAAACGTCGCCCAGCCTGCACCGGCGGCCTGTTTCGCGGCCCCGGTACCGAGTTGCACACCCGCATCGGCGAATCGGCTACCCAAGACGGCGAAGGCTTGCTCAATCCGCTGAACCATATTCTCAGCCTACCAAGCTGGCATGAAGTAGAATCGCTAGGTGCAGCGTCGAACTTTTCTCCAGACCGCAGCTCTCCAGATTACGGCCGCACCCTTGGCAAAGGCCGAGCCGCCCATCCCCATCATCGATACTCATATCCACCTCTTCGACCCAACCCGGGCCGGCGGCGTGCCCTGGCCACCGATAGATAACAAAGTGCTCTATCAACCCGCTCTCCCCAAGCGGTTGCGCGAGGTAATCGGGGCGCACCACGTCGTCGGCGCCATCGAAGTAGAAGCCAGCCCCTGGTTTACTGACAACCAATGGGTGCTGGACGTCGCCGCCAAGGACACCATCATAGTGGGCACGGTGGGGAACCTGGAGCCGGGCAAGCCCCGGTTCGCGTCTCAACTCGAGACGCTGGCCAAGAATCCCCTGTACCGGGGCATTCGCCACGGATACCTGTGGGATCGCGACCTGCGCGCCGGGTTGGCTAAGCCCGAGTTTATGGCTGACCTCGGCCGTCTGGCGAAGGCCGGGCTGTTGCTCGATACGGCGAACCAGTCGATCCGGTTGCTGGAGGATACGCTCCGCATTACCGATCGCCACCCCACCTTGCGGATCGTGATTGACCATCTGCCGAATATCCGGCTGAAGGCTGCCGAGCGCCCCGCTTACGAGAAGTTACTCCGCGAATTCGTAGCGCGGAAGCAAGTGGCCGTGAAGCTATCGGAAGTTCTACATCGGCAGAAAGAGGCCGATAAACCCTCCACGGCCAGCTTGCTTGACCCGCTCTGCGCCACGTTTGGCGAAGATCGCGTGCTCTATGGCAGTGACTGGCCGAATAGCGACAATGCGGGCACCTACTCGCAGGGTCTGCTCGCGGTGCAAGCCTATTTCGCGCCGAAAAGCCGCGCGGCGCAGGAGAAGTTTTTCTGGCGGAATTCGCTAGCGGTTTATAAGTGGGTGAAGCGGGCGGCGAATCAGCCAGGCGAGGCGATTCTTTGATCTCTTGAGAGGAAACGCCGGAGATGGCAAATGACGAAATATTTGAGCGGGAGATGGGGGTCGAACCGGCCGCTGGCCCTTGTCAAGCCCCTAAATTACGAGTTGAGTTGATTAGCTGATTCGTTCGCTAAGCCCAGGCTGGGGCTAGACATCCCGCACGCAACGGAATGAAATATTCGTCGTTGCACTATCGGCCGTGTTCTTCGTCCGCGCGGCCACCCGGTAACGATTGCAGTAACTCGGATGGCATAAGTAACTGCCGCCCTTCATCACGCGCTCGTGCCCTTCGGGCGGCCCTAGCGGATTCAGCCGCGTGGCGGTGACATGCCAAGTGGGATGAAACCAATCGGCGCACCACTCCCACGCATTGCCGGTCGCACTCAACAGCCCGTAATCATTGGGCAGAAACGCATCCACGGGGCCCGGCGCGGTAAAGCCGTCCTCGCCTAAGTCAATATCCGGAAAGGTGCCCTGCCAGATATTACACCGATGCTTTCCGCCAGGAGTCAGTTCGTCGCCCCACGGAAAACGTTTCTGCTCGAGGCCGCCTCGCGCGGCGTACTCCCATTCGGCCTCGGTCGGCAGACGTTTGCCCGCCCAATTGGCGAAAGCGCGCGCGTCATTCCACGACACATGAGTCACCGGATGATGGGGCCGGGCATCGAGGTGGCTATCCGGGCCTTCCGGATGTAACCAGTCCGCCCCGTTCACCTTGCACCACCAATAGTGCCCGGGCACCGTTTGGTCAACCAATGCTTTCGCTACGTGTAAGTGAAAGACGAACGACCAGCCCAGCCGTTCGCTATCCGTGCGATAGCCCGTCCGCGCCACAAACTCCGCAAACTGCTCATTGGTGACGGGCGTAGTATCGACATAGAATGGCGCCAGTTCCACCCCGCGAATCGGGCCCTCCCCATCGGCCGCATAGCCTTCCTGGTCCTCGGTGCCCATCAGAAACTTGCCGCCGTCCAAACGAATCATCCCGCTGGTTGACCCCGAACGTGCTTTCGTCCGCCCCGCGGTCATGCGCTCGGACAGCGCCAACTGCTCCGACCGCTGCCGGCTCGGCACGCAACAGGGTTGGATGACGCCCAATGGATTCATACCGCCGCCGCTTCCGCTGGCCGGACCTCGGCTTTGGCCCGCAACCGGTCGAGATAGTCGCCCAACGCCTTATCTCGCTTTTCCTTCAGAAGCTCCTCTTCTAAATGGCCCTTCACTTCGTCAAAAGGGATGGGGCCTTCCTCGCGCCGTTCATGCAGCAAAGCGATGTGATAGCCAAACTCCGACCGGAAGATTTTGCTGCGCTCGCCCGGCTTCAAGGCGAAGACGACCGCATCGAACTCGGGCACCATCTCGCCCATAGGGAACCAGCCCAGGCTGCCGCCATTGCCCGCGCAGGACGAATGCTGGTCAGCCACTGCCGCGAAAGCGACGCCGGCGTGCAGCTGCTGTTCGGCGGCTTCGATGGCGGCAAGCGCCTCGTCAACGCCCACGCCATCACGCTGAACATCGCGTACGATGTGCGAAGCATGCGCCATCGCGGGCCGCCGCATGGCGTCGCGATTCTTCTTGTATCGCTCCACCAAGTCCTTGTGGCGCGGCGCGGAAACCTTGGCGTTCAACCGGGTGACGAGCCGGTCGATCCGGAGCCGGATCTCCACTTCGCGGCGCAACGCATCGCGATCAGCCCCGGCCCGCGTCACCCCCGGCTCACAGTTCTCGGGCCCACCAGGTGGGGGAAGTACTTCGGTCATCGCCCGCTCGATCTCGTCCTCGGGAATCGCCTCGGGGTCGGCTTGCGCGATTTGACGCAGCAAGTGCCGTTCAATGACGTTTTCCTTCGACCATTCCCAAAGCTGCAACTCCGCGGCCACCGGGTCCATGCCGGTCATGGCCTCCATGTAGCGCGGCCGGATCGACGCCGCCTCAGCGCGAATCACCGCATCATCCACAAACTCGCCGTTAATCAGTAGGCCCATATTCAGCCTCCAGTCTATCTGTAGGCCAAGCCCTTGGCCGGGGCCTGCTTCGCCGCCCTGAGGCAGCGCGTCGGGGAGCATGGCAACCAGCACCGTGAGCACACGGATCGTGGCCCCGGCTGGGCCATTTCGTCGAGTCAGGCTTGCATGCTGGCGCTTCCGCCGCTGCGGCCAAGACCTTTCTTCAAGGGTACCGAGATCCTAATGACTAATGCACCATCTTATGCGGATCGATCACGAACTTCTTCGCCGCCCCATGATCGAAGTCGGCGTAGCCCTTCGGCGCGTCGTCCAGCGTGATCATCTGCACGCCACAAGCCTTGGCCGGGTGAACCTTGCCGTAAAGAATGGCGTTCATCAGCGCCCGATGATACTTCATCACGGGCGTTTGTCCCGTGCAGAAGGTGTGGCT
>JANLPT010000139.1:0-12301 GCA_031367405.1 Bryobacteraceae bacterium | reverse complement strand
GAGACAAAATGGCGCAGATCCAGCTCACGGACGGGATTGAAACTTCACCCTAGGGAGGAATCGATCTTGCGCCACCCGCCCGGCCCCGTCGGTGAAACGGGGCCGGGCATTTTCTCCGTACTTCTAACATACAAGGGAGGGGATGTTGCGACACGCTGCGAAAGTTAGATATCACCCGGTCGGAGCACTAGTTGTCCACGATATGCTTTGGCAGGAAGCGCTTAAGTTAGCGCTTATGAAAAGGCCTCCCGGTCGGTCCATTTTGGCCGGCCGCCTGACCGCCAACGGCTACGCCGAGCATTCCCCGGGCGGCTACTCGATGGTGGCGGGCTTTCCCACCGAAGGGGTACTAACCTTCTTCTTCATTGGTGCCTCAATTTGGCAGTTTGATTTTTCGTGGCTAGAAAGCGAGTAGGGTAGGAACATGGACTTTTTGAACAAAGCAAAAGAAATGGCCTCCGGCGCGGCAGAGAAACTGAGCGAGGTCGCCAAGGTAGCCGCAGATAAAGCCGAAGACCTCGCGAGTGCAGCCGGAGAGAAAGCTTCAGCATTCGGAGAATCGATTGCCGACGCCAGCCATACGGCGATGGACAAGGCCGGTGATTTCGCCAGCGCCGCAGCCGGTAAGGCGTCGTCGATAGGCGATACGCTAAAGGACGCCGGCGAGGCCGCCGTGGCCAAGGCCAAGGACCTAGTCGACTAATGCCGGGACCGCTTGCGGCATTCTAGCTCCCAGCGGACAGCTCCACAATCGTGCGCGAGCCCAGGCCATCGGGCAACTCATAGCGCTCCACCACCTGCATCCTCACGCGCCGGTTGCGCGCGTCGGCTGCCGCTTTCTCCATCTCGTTCTCCACGTCCGGGCCCTTGTACAGCAGCGCCCGCGTACCGCTACGCAAGATTGACGCAAAAAGCGGAATAGCTTTATCGAGCGGGGCCACGGCACGGGCGGTCACGATGTCGATCTGTTGTTTGGCAAGCCATTCTTCGGCGCGCATGGGGATCGCAACCACGTTGGGCAGTTCAAGAGCGGCGACGGCCGACTCGACGAAGCGAGCTCGTTTTTGGACGGATTCGAGGAGGAAAAAGCGCGTCTCCGGCAGCACGACGGAGAGCGGAATGCCGGGGAATCCGGCCCCGGTGCCGGCATCGGCCACGCGCTTCGCATTCTTAAATAAGCGCCACGGCAACAGCGAGTCGAGCACGTGCTTGATGGCCGCTTCGCGCTCGCCCAGGATGCGCGTTAAGTTCATGGTTTGATTGGCTTCGACGATCAGATCGAGGTGTTGGGCGCAGACCTGAATGCAGCGGTCGCGGTGGGGCA
Organism: Bryobacteraceae bacterium; assembly: GCA_031367405.1. GTDB lineage: Bacteria > Acidobacteriota > Terriglobia > Bryobacterales > Bryobacteraceae > JALHNI01. Next base: position 10,977 of record JANLPT010000139.1, on the reverse strand, counting down.
GATCGGCGGGCAGGAGTTGCGTGAGTTCTTCAGCGAAGGACACAAGTTAAAGGGGGAATTTTGGTGGACCTGAACGGGTTCGAACCGTTGACCTCTTCCATGCCATGGAAGCGCGCTCCCAACTGCGCCACAGGCCCACACTGTGCGGACATTTCCAATTATAGTACAAAGATGACTCGAGAAAAAGCCTGGGAGCTGATGTGCGAATTCGTCAAGAGCGAGAGCCTGCGCAAGCACGCCCTGGCAGTGGAGACTTGCGTGGCCGCCTACGCGAAGGAGTTCGGCGAGGACGAGGAAAAATGGCGCGTCACGGCTCTGCTGCACGACTTCGATTGGGAGATTCATCCCCACCTGCCAGACCATCCAGTGAAGGGCGAAGCCATCCTGGCCGAACGCGGTGTGAGCGACGAGATCCGCCGCGCGATTCTGTCGCATGCCACCTTCACCGGCGTCGAGCGCATCTCGAAACTCGAGCGCACCCTGTTCGCCTGCGACGAACTCGCCGGCTTCATCACCGCCTGCAGCTACGTTAAGCCCAGCCGCAAGGTGGCCGACGTCGATGTGGCAGGCGTCAGGAAAAAGCTGAAAGACAAGGCCTTCGCCCGCGGCGTCAATCGCGACGACATCACCCTGGGCGTGGCCGAAATGGCCGTCGATCTCGACGCGCACATTGGCTTCTGCCTCAAGGCGATGCAGGCCCGTGCGCCGCACCTGGGCCTATAAGCCGCCTTTGATCGCGGTGAGAAACTGGACCTCGGCCGCAGGCGGCACCACCTCAGCCAGGCCCAACACACTCACCTCGCCATCGATGCCGACGGCCAGATTCGAGAGCAGTTTGCCGTCTTTCACCAGACGTCCGCGCAAGCCGGGATATTGCTCTTCCAGCGATTGCACCACCTCGCGCACGGTAGCACCTTGAGCTTCGACAAGTTCGCGTCCGTTAGTCGCGGCGCGCAGCAGAGCGGGAATATAAACTTGGGGCATCGAATATGCAGATTATGGCGTCTGCTTCCCAGCCAACTCAGTGAGCAAAGCGGCGGTGGCTTTGGCTCCGCGGCTATTTGCGGTGGCCAGCGGAGTGTTACCCCGGGCGTCCTTCGCATCCAGCTTGGCACCATGTTCCACCAGATATTTGATCACGTCGTCACCCGAGCGAGACGCCGCCAGGTGCAGAGCCGTAATGCCCCGATCGGTTTTGGCGTTGACATTGACACCGGCCTCAACCAAGGCGCGAACCGCCCCCAATTGCGCGTTGGCGAGCTTAGGGAAAAGCTGATTATTCGCCAGGAAATTGCCGAAGGCGGCGGATAGCAAAGGGGTGGCACCATCGGTGGTGGCCAGGCTGGGGTCGGCACCGCCCTTGATCAAGACGCGGACCACTTCAGCGTTTCCGGTTTCGGCGGCTTCAAAGAGAGCCGTTGCGCCGTCGCGCCCGTAAGTGAATCGGCGCTGAGGATTGTTGGTGTCGAGCGAGGCCTTCAGTTGCGCGTTCACCGGCGCGCCTTTGGCAATGAGTAAGTCGACCAGCGCGGCTTTGCCGCTACGGGCGGCTAAGTGCAGAATCGTCGTGCCCTTGTCATCTTGCGACTTCACATTGGCACCCGCTTCAATGAGGCGCATGGCGCTGGAGGCATGGCCGTAATTAGCGGCGAGAAAGAGGGCATCGCGGCCGTCAGGGCGGGCTTCGTTCACGTTCGCCCCGGCTTTGAGTAACTCGGCCACCGCGTCGGTACGGCCATGACGGGCCGCTAACATCAACGCGGTGGCCCCGGACTTTGAGCGGGCTTCGATGGGCGCACTAGCCTTAAGCAGACTTTGCAAGATCTCCACGGGGCCGGCAACAGCGGCCCACATCAAAGCGGATTGGCCCAGGCGCGGCTCCAGCGGCGTCACCTGAGCGCCGGCGGCGAGCAAAGCGTCGACGGCGGGCAGGCTGCCGCCTCGCACGGCCGCCATCAGCGGTGTTTCGCCATTCCAGCGCGCCGTATTTACGTCGACTCCCGCGGCGGCCAAACGTTGCACAATCGCGCCGTGGCCGCGGGATGCGGCGAGGGTGAGCGGCGTGTCACCATTCTCGGTTTTCTTGTGGGGGTCGGCTCCGGCGGTGAGTAGTAGATTCACCACCTCCAGATGGCCCTCATGGGCGGCCCAGGCGAGCGCGGTGGTACCGTCGGGCATGGCTTCGTCAATGAGGGGCTTCTTTTCCAGCAGTAACTTCACTTTGCTGAAGTCGCCTTCGCGAGCCGCATCGATCAATTCCAGGCCGCGGGCCGAAATTGTCGTGAGGAGAATAACCAGCAGCGTACGTGCGGACGTCATCATCTATAAGTAAGATAGTTCAATTCGGATGAAACGTTACCTTTACTATGCGGTCCTGGGAAGCTCATTGATGGGCGCGCAGGCACCGGTCGATGAGTATTCGTCTTTTATTCGCCCATTTCTCGCGCGTAACTGCCAGGGTTGCCACAATGCGAAGAACAAGACGGGCGGGTTAGCGGTGGATCAGCTGACCTCGGCGGATTCACTGACGACCGATGCTGACGCTTGGGAAAAGATCCTGCGCAAGGTGAAAACGGGTGAGATGCCGCCGGTGGGTTTCCCGAAACCTGCCGCCGCCGCCACAGCCAGCTTCACGCACTGGGCAGAGACGGAACTTGACCGGCTGGCGGCGTTGCGGCCTGACCCGGGCCGCGTCACTCTGCATCGTCTCAACCGGACCGAATACAACAACGCGGTACGCGATTTGCTGGCCGTCGACTTTACGCCGGCCGACGACTTCCCGGTCGACGATGCCGGCTATGGCTTCGACAACATCGCCGACGTGCTGTCGTTGCCGCCGCTGTTGATGGAGAAGTATCTGAACGCGGCCGGCAAAGTCTCTCGCCAAGCCTTGGGCCTGGTGAAGGTATCGCCCGCGATCGAGAAATACACGGCGGAGAAACGCCGTTCGCAACGGACCCGAATCAGTGACGACTTGCCTTTCGGTACGCGCGGCGGGTTGATCGTGAAGCATCGCTTTCCCGTGGATGCGGAGTATTTGGTACGCATCCGGCTCTCGGGACAATTCGACAAGACGATGCCCGCACCTTGGCTCGATGTGCGGCTGGACGGGGCCCGGTTGAAGCTGTTTGAAGTGCCATCCGGCATGGAGGAAGACGACGAAGAGCGGCGGCGCTTCGAATTGCGCGTGCCCATCGCGGCGGGGCGGCATGAGCTTGCGGCGACGTTCCTTGAAGAGACAGGGAAGACGGAGGACGTGGCTCCGAAATTGCTGAATGTCGATTTTGTGGAGATCGGCGGCCCGTTTCATCCGAAGCCGAACTTGAGGAGTGCCAGCCGCCAGCGGATCTTCACCTGCCAAACCCAAACCGAAGCCTGTGCGCAGACGATGCTGACGGCGCTCGCGCGGAAGGCTTACCGCCGTCCGGTGACCGCCGCCGAAAACCTGGCGCTGCTGCGCTTCTTCCGCATGGGGCGGCAGGATGGCGGTAACTTCGATGCGGGCATTCAACTGGCCCTGAAGTCGATTTTGGTTTCGCCAAATTTTCTATTTCGTCTTGAAAAGGCGGGAGTGCCCACCACGGTCGGCCATTTGCCGATGGAACGAGTCACGGACATTGACCTCGCCTCGCGATTGTCATTTTTCTTATGGAGCAGCATTCCCGATGACGAGTTACTCACGCTCGCCACGCAGAAGAAGCTGCACGAGCCTTTGGTCTTGCGGGCGCAAGTGAAGCGCATGTTAGCCGACGGCCGGTCGCGGGCGTTAGTGAGTAACTTCGCCGGGCAGTGGCTGCACTTACGAAATCTGGCGCTGTTGAAGCCCGATCCGGATAAGTTCCCCGAGTTCGATACTGAGCTGAGGGAGAGCATGGGGCGCGAGACCGGACTATTCTTCGAAGCGGTGATGCGTGAAGACCGCAGCGTGCTCGACTTTCTGGATGGGCCTTTCTCGTATCTAAACGAGCGGCTGGCAAAGTACTATGGCATCCCGGGCGTTAGCGGGTCGCGTTTCCGGCGCGTCGCATTAACCGGCGATCAGCGCAGTGGCGTGTTAACGCAAGGCAGCATTCTCACCGTCTCCTCATATCCCACGCGTACTTCGCCGGTGATCCGCGGCAAGTGGATTTTGGAGAACTTTCTGGCCGCCCCGCCGCCCCCGCCGCCGCCGAATGTGCCGGAGCTGAAGACCGAAGAGATCGGAACCACCGCTTCCATGCGCCAGCAATTGGAGCAGCATCGGGCGAATCCGGCTTGCGCGTCGTGCCATGCGCGTATGGACGCGATCGGATTCTCGCTCGAGAATTACGATGCGATCGGCCGCTGGCGCACGCAGGACGGTAAGTTTCCCATTGACGCGTCGGGCACGCTGAACGGCGTCCAACTCAATGGCGCGGCTGACCTCAAAGCTCTGCTGCGTACGCGCCAGGATGAGTTCGTCGGTTGCCTAACGGAAAAGCTACTCACCTACGGCCTGGGCCGGGGACTCGAACGCGCCGACAAGCCCGTAGTAAGATCGATTAGCCGGAGTCTGGTTCGCGACGAGTACCATTTCTCAAACCTGATCATCGGAATTGTGGAGAGTCTGCCGTTTCAAATGCGGCGCGCGGCGATCGTCAGTGCGATACCGCCACTAGTCAAGGCACCAAGTAAAATAGCAAAGAGGTAGTCATGTTCATCACCCGTAAGTCTCTCGATCGCCGGACTCTCCTCCGTGGCTTAGGCCTCGGCATCGGGTTGCCGTTGCTCGATGCCATGACGCCGGCCTTTGCTGCGAACAATAAAGCCAACCCCATCGCGCCCCGGCGGCTCGCGTTTTGTTATGTGCCGAACGGCATCATCATGCCGGCTTGGACGCCGGCCACCGCCGGCAAGGATTACGAACTCACCCGCGTCATCAAGCCGCTGGCCGCCTATCGCGAAAAGATGCTCGTGCTCTCGGGTCTCGCGCATAAGAATGGACAGGCTCTAGGCGATGGTCCGGGTGACCATGCGCGCGCGGCCGCGTCTTTCTTAACCGGCGTGCATCCCAAGAAGACGGAAGGCGCGGATATTCTGCTCGGCCCTTCAGTAGATCAAATCGCGGCGCAATCGATGGGCAAGCAGACCCGTTTTGCTTCGCTGGAGCTCGGCCTGGAAAGCTCGGGCATGGTGGGGAACTGCGACTCCGGTTACTCCTGTGCTTACTCGAATTCGATCTCGTGGCGCAGTGAATCGACGCCACTGCCGCCCGAGGTGAATCCGCGGGCGGTGTTCGAGCGCCTGTTCGGTGATGGCGAGAAGTTTGACCCGGCGACGCGAGCCGTGATGGCGCGGCAGGACAAGAGCATTCTCGATTTTGTCCGAGGCAACGTGGCGGAATTGCAGACCAACTTGGGCGGCGCCGACAAGCGCAAGTTGGATGAGTATCTTTACTCGTTGCGCGAGATCGAGCGCCGCATCACGGAAGCTGAGAAGCAGGCGGCGAGCGGCGGCCGCGATCAGGCACCCACCATCGACAAGCCTGCCGGCATTCCCGTTACTTTCGAAGAGCATGCCAAGCTGATGTTTGACTTGCAAGTCGTCGCGATGCGCACCGATCTTACGCGCGTCATGACCCTGATGATGGGCCGCGAAGGCTCCAATCGCACCTACCGTTCGATCGGCGTTCCGGAAGCGCACCATGGCTTGTCGCACCATCTGAATGCCGCTGAGAAGATCGAGAAAATTACGAAGATCAACGTGCTGCACGCCGAGCTGTTCGGTTACTTTCTCGGCCAGCTGGCGAACACGCCCGACGGCGACGGAACGCTGCTGGACCATTCGCTCGTTGTCTACGGCAGCGGACTGTCGGACGGCAACCGGCACGACCATCACGATTTGCCGGTGATCGTGGCCGGCGGCGGTGGCGGTACCCTGCAAGGTGGACGCCACATCCAGTACACGTCGCGGACGCCCATGACGAACCTCTACCTCTCGCTGCTGGATCGCATGGGCGTAAAGCCCGAGACGATCGGCGACTCGACGGGCCGCGTGGAGCAATTGTCGCTGTAGTACTTCTTTTCCCGGTCGCGGCACGTGCCGCGACCACTTGGTTTGTAACTTTTTCAGCTCACGGTCGGGGTTCGTTTGGACCCTAACCTGACTTTCGCAGTTGGCAAGGATTTACTGATTGCTCGTGGGCTCGTATTTCGCCCTCAGTAACGCCTTCTCAGCGAATTCCGCCGCCCGGATGCGGTCGAACTGTTGTTGGAAAAGAACACCCAAGAGAAGGGCCAGCATTAAGCGCGCTCCGAAGCGAATTCCCGCAGATAGGAACGAATCTGATCTCGCACGAGGCGAAACGGCAAAAGACGGTCTTCCTCCGTTCCTTGAACCGCCGCTGGGTCTTCAAAGCTGTGGTGAAGCCGATTTCCGTGTCCGGGAAATATCGGGCAGCTTTCCTTTGCGTTGTCACACACCGTCAGCACGTAGTCGAAACTCTGCCCGGCAAATTCATCAACCACCTTCGAGCGATGTCCGGAAATATCGATGCCGATTTCGGCCATAACCTTGATCGCTTCCGGTCGCACCAGCGTCGCCTTCGTGCCCGCGCTCTCGACTTCAAACTTGTTGCGGTGATCGGCACGCAGCAGACCTTCAGCCATTTGGCTCCGCGTTGAGTTTGCGGTGCATAAAATCAATACGCGTTTTTTCTCCATAGACTCCCCTCTAAGATATTTTTCAAACTTTCAAAGCCTGTTTAGGAAACCAGTGCTTCGTGCGATTGCAAGCCGCACAGACGGAGAGCATCACCGGCACCTCGACCAGAACACCTACAACAGTTGCCAGCGCGGCACCTGATTCAGGGCCGAAGAGAGCAATTGAAGTCGCCACGGCAAGCTCAAAGAAATTCGAAGCTCCGATGAGCGCACCAGGAGCAGCGACGTTGTGCTCCGCACCAACGAGCCGCATCAACCCGTAAGTGAGGCTTGCATTGAAGTAGACCTGAAGAAGAATCGGAACGGCTATCAGAACTACATGCAACGGGCGGGCGGTAATGTTGTCAGCTTGGAAGGCAAAGATCAGAGTTAGCGTCGCAAGGAGCGCGACAATCGTCACGGGCGCGAAACGCGGTAGAAGCGAAGTTTCAAGCCACTCCTTTCCCCGACCTCGAATAAAGAAGAGACGGAGGAGAGTTCCCGCAACAAGCGGCACGACGATGAAAACAACAACCGAGACAACGAGCACTTGAAAAGGCACCGTAAGGGCAGAGGCTCCGCTGACGAGGAACTGAACGATGGGCACGAACAACACCAGCATGATCAGATCGTTTACCGAAACCTGAACGAGCGTGTAAGCCGGGTCTCCGTCTGTTAGGCGACTCCACACGAATACCATCGCCGTGCACGGCGCAGCCGCCAGAATGATGCAGCCAGCAATATACTGATCAGCTTCACTCGGGCTGAGAAACGCTGCAAAGATGACTTTGAAAAAGAGCCAGGCCAGGGCAGCCATCGAAAACGGCTTTACGATCCAGTTGACGATCAGCGTAACGATGAGTCCCCCCGGCCGCTTTCCGACATTGCGGATTGAGCCGAAATCGACCTTCATCATCATCGGCGTGATCATCAGCCAGATCAGCACTGCAATCGGGCCGTTCACCTGACTGTCTTCGCCAAGCTCTAGGCTTCTGACGGCAGCCGTAAGCCCCGGAAGAATCTTTCCAAGGACAATCCCTACGACCATGCAGAGCGCCACCCAGATGGTAAGATACCGCTCGAAGAAGCCGAGGCGCTTAGCTGTATTCGCTTTTTCCACTGCGGCCATTCAAGCACTTCCTGGTGGTTATCAAACTCCCAAGGAACGCTCTAAGAGCGTCCCCGGAGTTCCTTCTCGTATAGCTCTTGAAACTTCGCCTTGATGTCATCGCGCACTTTGCGAAAGACGGCGATCTTCTCAGCATCGGTGCCTGTTGCTTTGGCAGGATCAGGAAACCCGATGTGCAGGCGCTTGCCGACCTTCCCCCGGAAGTTCGGACAGTTCTTATCCGCGTCGTCACAGACCGTGACGACGTAGTCAAAAGAGTCGCCAGTGAATTGACCGACGCCCTTTGGTTTTCCTCCAGAGATGTCGATGCCGACCTCCTTCATCGCCTGTACGGCAAATGGGTTTATGCGCGCCGCTGGTTGAGTCCCCGCCGAATAGACTTCCAGAGCTGGATCAAAAGAGCGTAGAAATCCCTCCGTCATTTGGGAGCGGGCACTGTTTCCGGTGCAGAGAACTAAGATCCGCTTCTTTGCGGTAGCCGAGCCTTGTTGTGCAAAGCCAACGACAGGAAGCAGCATTGCAATTAGTAGTGTGCTGAGAAGGCGCATGTCGGTTGTTCTCCTTGGTCCTAATTGCAGCAGCCAGGTACGCAGCAAGCCGCGCCCTCTGCCGACTTCGTTGCACGAACAAAAGCGCTCATGAACTTACCCTCAACCTGAGGTGCCAGTGCATCGACGTCAAGCCCCTGCCCGCTGAGGAAGGCTCTGGCGTCTTCAATGTTGTAGATCCGCGTCGGCTCAATATCGACTCCCGCGAAGCCAGCAGCGGTCAGCTTTGCCCGGTAGTCGTTTTCTTCAAGCGCTCCGGCAATGCAGCCAACCCACAAGAGAACCTTCTCCCGGATCTCAGGGAGCATTGCGCCTTTGGTCACGACATCGGAGACTGCAAACCGGCCGCCAGGTTTCAACACTCGAAACGCTTCCTTCAAGACCTTGTCCTTGTCAGCCGAGAGATTGATGACGCAGTTCGAGATGATCACGTCTACGGAATTGTCGGGAAGCGGAATGTTTTCAATCTCGCCCTTCAGGAACTCGACGTTCTCAATCCCAGACTTCTTTTGGTTCTCCCTAGCGAGAGCCAGCATCTCGTCGGTCATATCAAGCCCGTAGGCTTTTCCCGTCGGGCCGACACGTTTTGCAGAAAGAAGAACGTCAATACCGCCGCCCGATCCGAGATCGAGAACGACCTCGCCGGCTTTCAGCTCAGCTAACGCAGTAGGGTTTCCGCATCCGAGAGACGCAAGCACCGCCTCTTGGGGAAGCCCGCTCTTCTGGGCTTCATCGTAGAGGTTGGATGTGATTGGATCTACATCAGTACCGCACGCGGCATCCGCTCCGCAACAGGAGCTTCCCCCGGAGGTGACCCGAAGCGCAGCCTGGCCGTACTTCTCTTTAACTACTGCTTTAATATCTTCAGTCGTGGTCATGGTTTTTCTCCTATTTGCAGCAGACAATCTTCTGCGGTTCGATTGCTTTGTTTCGCGTGCAGCACTCGGCATAGAGGAACCCTAGAAGTTCTTCCAGGGTCTCTACATTTGCTGAGCACCACAAAAAGGTTTTGTCCCGCCTCACGCTGACAAGCCCTTCATTTTTGAGCTTGTCCAGATGATGAGACAGGGTGGAAGGGCTGATCTCCAGCTCACTTCCGATCTCGCCCACCACCATGCCTTCAGGGTGTGCGGAGAGGAGGAGCCGCATAATCTTCAGCCGGGGCTCTGTACCCATCGCACCAAGCATGTCGGCAAACCGTATGACGTCTTCCTGTTTTGTTTTGGCCATGGCTTAGTTCAGTAGTTCTATAATTGCCGAAATATCGTATCCTGTCAAGCTTCTTTCCCGGACACTGTAGTTGGCCAGCGATTCTGTCACCCCTAACTGGCCAGCGACACGTTTTCAATTACGACCTTGCACTGGACGGCAAGCGCCTGGCGGCGTTACTGGCGGATGATGCGGAGGCCGGGAAGCTGCCCACGAGTCTGACGTTTCTGCTGAATTTCGGGGATGAGCTGCGGCGGAAGGTGCCGGCCGAGCGATAATGTGCCGAGGCCGCTCCAATCCCGGCCTGCCTTGATATCCTGAGGGTCTAAGGAATTCGACACGCGATGAACATTCTATTGCACCGAATTTCGGTGGACCCGATGATCTGTGCTGGAAAGCCATGCATCCGGGGTACCCGGATCTGGGTCTCGCTGCTGCTGGATTTTCTCGCTTCCGGAACATCCATGGAGCAGATTCTGGAACAGTACCCGCAGCTCAAACGGGAGGATCTGCTGGCTGCGATTGCGTACGGCGCCGAAATGAGCCGGGAACGATTCGTGGACCTGCCCGGCAGTAGTGCCGCATGAAATGGAAGCTGGACGAAAATATTGGTTCGAGGACAGCCGGGCTTTTTCTCCAAGCGGGCCATGACGCCGAAACGGTCCTGCAGGAGAAACTGAGCGGTGCCAGTGACGAGGCTCTCTACGCGGTGTGCGTCCGAGAGGACCGATGCCTGCTGACACTGGACATCGACTTCGCCGATGTTCTGCGATTCCCGCCGCACCGAACCGCCGGAATCGCCGTATTGCGGCTGCCAAAGAACCCTTCTTTGCGCCTGCTGGAGACGCTAGCGGGAGAACGGGGCCATCGCCGGGAGAACGGGGCCATCGCCGGAGAACGGGGCCATCGCCGGGTATCCACCGACCCTTCTGTAACTCGCAGTAAAGGAATATAGTTAACCCCTCTTCAATTTTCGAAACTCACGTCCGCCCGAAGATTTTTGCCGAGCCCAAACTCTTCCCGCCATCGCCAAATCGATCCGGCGAGCCCGACCCCATCGCGTCCGCCTAACCCAACTTACCGTCGAGCACCTTGGCTAACGGGGCCATCGCCGGGTATCCCCCATAAGCGCTAAGATAACCGCCGGAACCTGCGATTTTGTAGTTTTTGACCACTCGCAAACGAACATTTTGGCATAGAAATGTTCTTACCTTAGCGCTTATGACGGGTATCCCCCGGGAAAACGGGGCCATCGCCGGGTATCCCCCGGGAAAACGGGGCCGGAAAACGGGGCCATCGCCGGGTATCCCCCGACCTTCCCCTAACTCGCAGTAAATAAATACAGTTAACCCATCCCCGATCTTCGGAACTCCCCTTCGCCCGAAGATTCCTGCCATGCCAGAGAAGCCGCACCACCTAATTCAACGTGATC
>JANLPT010000347.1:0-6131 GCA_031367405.1 Bryobacteraceae bacterium | reverse complement strand
GACCGGACAGGTCTTCAACAGCCCGGTGCTAGTGGGTGGCGTGCCGGTGACGAGGGCGGTGATCAACGTCCCCGGAGGCGGCGCAACGCGAGATGTGCGCCGTCCGGATGTGGTGGCCGGCGTGAACCCATTGATCACCGGCACCGACAAGACGGTGTATCTGAACCCGGCCGCCTTCAGCACCCCGGCACCCGGATCGTTCGGCAATCTCGGACGTGGCGCGATCCACGGACCGGGCATGAGCCAGATGGATCTAACCCTTTCGAAGCGTTTCAACCTCACCGAACGGGTGAATCTGCAATTCCGCGCCGAGGGATACAACATCTTCAACCGGGCCAATTTCGACCTGCCGGTTGCTCGTTTGAACAACGCGCTCGGTACGGCTTCCAATCAGTTGCAGCCAGGGGCAGCCTATGGCGGGTCGAGCGCAGGCGCGTTTGGCCAGATCCAAGGCACCGTGGAAAAGGTGGTTGGCTTAGGTGCCAGCCGGCAGGTGCAGTTTTCCTTGCGGATCAGCTTCTAATCTAGCCCTATCCGCAAAATCCGCCGGCTCTTTTGCTTCGGGCGAAAGAGCCGGTTTTTACGTTCGAGGGCAAGGTCGTCTCACGACCACCTTTGAAGCCTCAACAGGATAGACTACGCTATTCCTATGCCTCTTTCGAAAGGCGACCGGCTCGGCCCTTATGAAATCCTAGCCCTGGTGGGCCGGGGTGGCATGGGGGAAGTCTACCGCGCGCACGACAATCGGCTGCTTCGCGACGTCGCGCTCAAAGTCGCGAGCACGCAGTTCGACACCCGTTTTGAACGTGAGGCGCGCGCGATCGCCCAACTGAACCATCCCCACATCTGTACCCTTCATGACCTTGGCCCCGACTACCTGGTGATGGAGTTGGTGGAAGGCGAAACTTTGGCAAACCGGCTCAAAAAAGGGGCTCTCCCTATTGAACAGGCCATCCGTTATGGTGCCCAGATCGCGGACGCTCTCGCCGCCGCCCATGCCAGGGGCATTACTCATCGCGATCTCAAACCCGGCAACGTGATGGTGACCAGGACCGGCATCAAAGTGCTCGACTTCGGCCTGGCGAAAATGGCCGGCGAAGAAACTCTCACCATTGCCAACGCGGTCATGGGCACGCCCGCGTACATGGCTCCGGAGCAGCGTGAAGGAAAGAGTTGCGACGCGCGCACGGATATCTATGCCCTCGGGCTGATCTTGTTCGAGATGGTTACGGGCAAGCGCTACTCTCCCTCCGATCTGCCAGCAACTTTGGTTACGCTACCCGAACGCTTCTCTCACGTCCTTGAAAAGGCGCTCGCCCCCGCCCCGGACCTGCGCTGGCAAACCGCATCCGACGTCCGGACGGAGCTCGAATGGGCCGCAGCGCAACCCGCCCGCGCAACCTCCCAGGTGATGGAGTCCCGAAAGACCCTAGCTTGGGCGATTGCTGCCACCGCCTTGGCTGCCGCCTTGGCGGGAATGTTCTGGGTGCGTCGCACCGCCATCGCGCCGCTCACGGCGCGCTTCACCTTTCAAATGCCTGAAAGCACGACGCAACGTCGAGGTACAGGGGAGACCGCCGTCTCACCCGATGGGAGCCGGATTGCGGTTGTGAGCGAATTTGAAGGTGGCTCGGCGTGGCTTTGGATTCGTAATCTTGATTCAGAGGAAATGCGCAAGGTAGAAGGCTCGGAGGGGGCGTCGGGCCCATTCTGGTCGCCGGACGGCCAGCATCTCGCGTTCTTTGCCGACGGCAAACTAAAGAGAGCTCCGGCGGATGGCGGGCCGCTACAGAACATCTGTAACTCAGCACCGGGATTGGGCGCCGCCTGGAGCCCGTCCGGCGACATTGTCTTCAATCCAACCAATCGGGCCCCCCTCATGCGCGTGCCGGCCGCGGGTGGCGCACCAGCGCCGCTTACGCGATTGAACGACGCGCTGCAGGAAAACTCCCATCGTTGGCCAAGCTTTCTGCCCGATGGCCGACACTTTCTGTTCACCGCGCGCAGCAGTCTGAGAGAAAATACGGCCGTCTACATCGGTTCGCTCGATTCGAAGGAAGTGAAGCGCGTGCTAACCGAGCAGTCCCAGGCCATCTATGCGGCCGAATACTTGCTGTTTGGCCGCGAGGGGAATCTGATGGCACAGCGATTCGATCTGGATAAGCTGCAAGTTTCCGGCAAACCGCTGCCGGTAGCCGGTAACATTGACCACGCCCCAACCAGCGCTAACTCTTTCTTCACCGCTTCGGTAGACGGTCGGGTGTTGGCCTACCATCTGGCCTCGAGCACTGCGACCCAAATGATGTGGTTTGATCGTCAAGGTTCGGTGATTGAGCGGGTGGGTCCGGTTGGCGGTTCGATGGGATCTTCACTTTCACCGGATGGCCGGAAGTTAGTTCTCACCCAAGCCGATTCCAACACGGGCAATCGCGACCTGTGGATGATGGAATTGGGCTCCGGTACTCTGACCCGTTTCACCTCGAACCCGGCGAACGACTGGCAGCCGGTTTGGTCGCCGGACGGGGAATGGATCGCCTTCGCTTCCGACCGCACCCCTCAGTCCAGCATCTGGCGCAAGAGAGTCAACGGGAACTCCGTCGAGGAAATGATCGTGCCGCCCTCAGCATCGGGCGGGGCATTTCCCAAGTCGTGGTCGCCAGACGGGCAAACTCTGGCCTACGTAGACAAGGGGGATATTTGGCTCGCCGCGATCGCCGCCAGCTCGAAAACCAAGGCTTGGTTCACGTCGGATTTTCTGGAAGCGAGTCCGCAATTCTCGCCCGACGGAAAGTGGGTGGCCTACACGTCGAACGAAACTGGCGCGCGCGAAGTGTATGTCCGCGCCCTCGTGGGTGCGCGGGCTTACCGGATTTCGGTGACCGGCGGCGACGTGACCCGGTGGCGAGCCAACGGCAAGCAGATCAATTTCATGGCAGCGGATCGCAGACTGATGGCCGTCGGCATCACCGTCGGCGAGACGGTCCGTGTAACGACGCCGAAGCCGCTCTTTCTCCGGTGTCCGAGTGAATATCTGGACTTCAGCGTATCGGCCAGTGGCGAGAGATTTATCATGTCTTGCCCCACCGCAACCAGCAAGCGCGCGGTAACGGTCCTGCTCGATTGGCAAAGCACTGTGAAGTTTCGTCAAGAGTAGGGCTTTTGCATTCAGACGGCACGCTGGGAAGTCGGCTCGGGGGTGGGGGGCTTTTTCTGATAAGATTTGCGCGGGATGCTATCTCGTGGACTCTTCGTCGTAGTCACGATGCTGCGCTTGGTGTGTGCGCAGACGCTGGAGGAGCGCGCGCGGGGTTTGTTGGACGCGAAATGCACTGGATGCCATGGCGCAGCGCAGATGTCGGGACTGGATTTGCGGTCGCGGGAGACCCTGATGCGCGGCGGGAAACGCGGCCCGGCGATCTCGCTGGGGACCGTTGACGACAGTCTGCTGTTGAAGGCAGTCCGACGGGTGGGTGAGTTGCAAATGCCGCCTGGAAAGGCGGCATTGCGGCCCGAAGAGGTCGCGCTTTTGCGGGAGTGGTTGGCGGCGGGGGCGCCTCAGACGGAGGCGACGCGAAGAGAGACGCCGTCGTGGTGGTCGTTCCAGAAAATTGTCCGGCCTGCTTTACCAGCGGGTGACGCGGCGAATCCGATTGATCGATTTGTGCTGGCCAAGCTGCGGGAGAAGGGGTTGCGGCCCTTGGCCACGGCGGACCGATTGACCCTGATTCGTCGCGCCACGTTTGACTTGCACGGCCTGCCCCCGACGCCCGAGGAGATCGACGCATTTGCCGGTGACCGGTCGGCGAATGCTTGGGAGAAGCTGATTGACCGGTTGCTGGCGTCGCCGCGCTATGGCGAACGCTGGGGTCGGCGCTGGCTCGATGTGGCACGCTACGCGGAGACGGGCGGCTATGAGACCGATGTATCTTTTTCAAACGCCTGGCGCTACCGCGACTACGTGATTCGTTCGTTCAACAGCGACAAGCCCTACGACGTTTTCATGAAGGAACAGATTGCGGCGGATGAGATCTGGCCGGGTGATTTGGAGCGGGAGGGCGGCTATTTTATTCCGCAGGAGAAGTTGGACAGGCTCGAGCGATGGATCGGCACGGGGCTGTTTGCGGTGGGGCCGGTGAACTACGAATTTGCTCTCTCCGGCGACCAATTCCGGGTGGAGTGGCAAGCGGACGCGGTCGAGACGACCGGAGCGGCGTTTCTGGGCCTCACTTTGGGCTGCGCGCGCTGCCACGATCATAAGTTCGACCCCATCTCGCAGCGTGACTATTTCCAGTTCTCGGCGTTATTCGCCGGCAGCGAGGACCGTGAGATTCCGATCGTGGGCCGCTACGGAATCTTCGATTACACGCGTAACGTGCCGCGGCAGGAGAAAGCCGACCAGATCAAGGCCCGCATGCAACGGCTCGACAAGGCGCGCGGCGAGCGCGCGATGACGGCGGCGGAACGGGACGAGCGGGAGACGGACTTGCGCATGCTGGGGGCCGCGTATTTGAAGGCGCCGCTACGGATCCAAACCGCGACGATTTTGGCCCATACCGATCCGGTGCCCGACACGCATATTCTGGGCCGCGGCGAGTTCGCCAATCGCGGAGAAGTGGTGAAACCCGGCTTACCGCGGGCGTTGCCGGGGGCTCCGGAAATTATCGAGCCGGCCAGCGGTCCGTTTGTGCCGCAACGGCGTAAGGCGCTGGCGGAGTGGCTGGCGTCGCGAGCGAATCCGCTGCCGGCGCGGGTGATGGCGAACCGCATTTGGCAGGGGCACTTTGGGCGCGGGTTAGTCGCCACGCCCAACGATTTCGGACGGCAGGGCGATGCGCCCACGCATCCGGAGCTGCTGGATTGGCTGGCGGCGGAGTTCATTGAGCAGGGTTGGAGTGTGAAGAGCCTGCATCGGCTGTTGATGACCAGCGAGGCGTACCGGCGTTCGTCGGGGCCCGATGCGGCCAACGCGAAAATCGACGCGACCAACGCCTATCTGTGGCGCATGAACCGGCGGCGGCTGGAAGCGGAAGAGATTCGCGATACGGTGCTGCTGGCGGCGGGCCAGTTGAATCCCAAGATGTTTGGGCCACCGGTGGTGCTGCCCTTGAACAAGGAAGAATTTCTGGGGATCCGCGAGCCGGAACTGTGGCCGGTAACCCTGGACGCGGACGAGCACCGGCGGCGAAGCGTGTATCTCTACGTCAAGCGCTCTTTCAAGATGCCGATGCTCGAGACCTTCGACGTGCCCGACCCAATCTTGAGTTGTGCGCGGCGCGAATCGTCGACGGTGGCGCCCCAGGCACTGGCCATGATGAATGGCGACTTCACGCGCACCTATGCGGCGAAGATGGCGGAACGGTTTGCGGGTCTGGGCGCTATCGAGGGTGCATGGCGGCAAATGCTGGGGCGCGCGCCAACGGCCGAGGAGCGCGAGCGGGCCCAGCAGTTCCTGCAGCGCAACAGCTTGACCGATCTGTGCTGGTTAATTCTGAACATGAACGAGTTTCTCTATGTGGACTGACGTGAACCGCCGGGAATTCCTGACGCGGGCCGGGATGGGCTTCGGCTCGCTGGCGGCCGGCTCGTTGCTATCTGGACAGCGGACAAGTGGCGGCACCGCGAAGAGCGTGATCTCGCTCTTCATGCATGGCGGACCCAGCCACCTCGACACCTTTGACCCGAAGCCGTTGTTGAACAAGATGCACGGCCAGCTGGTGCCGGAGAGCTTTGGCGACGTCCGGCTGCAGTTTTCGACTTTTAAGGAACGTCCGATTCTGGGCTCCGGCCGGCAGTTCGCGCGGCATGGGACAGCGGGGCTTGAGATCTCCGATCTGTTTCCCCACTTGGCGCGGCACGCCGACAAGCTGGCCGTCATCCGATCGATGAATCACGACGGGTTCACGCATACGGCGGCGCTCAACTGGTTGAACAACGGGTGGCCGCGGCTGGGGCGGCCCAGCGTCGGCTCCTGGGTGGTTTATGGCTTGGGTTCCGAGGCTCAAAATTTGCCGGCTTTCGTCGTGATGCTGGAGGGCGGCATCAAGAGCGGGCCACCGGTGTACGGCGCCGGATTCTTGCCCGCCATGTATCAGGCGACGACGATGCGCAGCTCTGGGGCGCCGATTCTCTAT
>JANLPT010000138.1:0-3067 GCA_031367405.1 Bryobacteraceae bacterium | reverse complement strand
CGGACAGCATCAGCAAGCTAGTGTCGACCGGTTGATTTTTATCCTCCGGCGTGTCGCAGAAGTCCCTCCCTCACGGTCAGGGTTCGTTTGGGCCAATGAATACAGCCATCCGACGAACCCTGACCGTGAGGGAGGGGATGCCGCGATGGCATACAGAAGATATGTTTCAAGCTGTCGAAGTACTAGTGCCGCGACCGGATGAAAAGGTTTGTTTTTAACCGCCTCGACGACGAAACGCCCCGTCATCGAGCCGCGACCGCAGGAAGCGGGCCAGAGCGGGCCAGAAACTACATTTGATAGCTGTTTAAGCCAGGATAAACATAGCCCGCTCCCTCCAGTCGCGGCTCGAGGGCGATTCTGGTCTGTCGTCGATAGAAGATTGTTTTCACGCGGTCAAAATATCGGGCAGCTGCAAATGTGGTAGATTGCGGCCATGCCGCCCAATGAAACTCCGCAGCAGCAGTTAGACCGTTTCATTGACCAGTTTACGCCGCAGATCGCGGTGACCGCTCGTCAGGCGCTGGCCAAGATGCGCCGCCGCTATCCTACGGCTTGGGAACTGGTCTATGACAACTACAACGCTTTGGCCATCGGCTTCAGCCCCTCCGCGCGCACTTCGGATGGGATTTTTTCGATTGCCCTTTACCCGCGTTGGGTGAGCCTGTTTTTCCTCCAGGCCAGACAGCAAATCCCCGATCCGCACGGCTTGTTTAAAGGGAAGGGTGCCGTGGTGCGGTTCATCGTATTGGAGACGGCAAAAGTGCTTGACGACCCGCGGGTACTGCAACTGATGGAGCATGCCGTTCAATGCGCCCGCGTCCCGTTCAATCCTCCATTTAATCCTGGGGACACTCGCGCGATGATCATTAAATCGATCTCTGCCAAGCAGCGTCCGCGCACCCCGGCCTCGCTCTAAAAGGCCGGACCTCAAATTACCGGCAATTCTGCCGATAAGCTAGAGAGTGATGTATCTGGGGAATACCAAGTTGTGGGCGGCCGGAGCGGGCATCGCTGTCGTTTTGGGTGCGTGGGTCTATCAAGAGAATTACGTTGACCGGTCGCAAACTTATCGCGTCGGTTACAATCACAATCCTCCTTATCAATTCCACAATCCGGGCGCTGCCCCCACCGGGGCTAGCGTGGAAGTGGTGGCGCAGGCGGCGCAGGAAATGGGGATGCGGATTGCATGGGTTTATGCGCCGGAGGGTCCCGATGGGGCGATCCGGTCTGGCAAGGTGCAGCTTTGGCCATTGGCGGTGATGACGCCGGAACGGCAGGAGGAGTTCTATCTGACTGACGGTTGGCTGAGGTCCGGCTTCTGGTTGGTTCACCGCGCCGGCCGGAAGCTGGCCCCCGGCCTCGCGAAGCAAAGAGTAGGTTCGGCGGCAGTGAAGTTCTCACTCGGCTTTGCGAAACGCTCGTATCCGCAAGCCTCGATCGTGCTGATCCCGGCGCGTTCGGAACTGCTAGAAGCGATTTGCCTCAGTCAGCTGGACGCGGGCATCATCGAAACCCGCCCTTTGACGGGGCTCTTGCTCAACCGTCCCGCCGCCTGCAATGGGGTGCAGCTGAACTCGCAGCCCATACCGGGTGGCGAAATTTCGCTAGGCGTATTGAGTGCGCGGCAACACCGGGCGCTGGCCCGTCTGAGTCGCCGGGGCATCGCGGCGGTGGGCAAAAACCATCGAATGGAAGAGATTTTCGCGCGTTGGGATGTGGGGTATACGCAAGAGGGGACGATGGTCGGCTCGCTGCTGCTGGCGGAGCAGAAGAATTACTATTTGGGTCTGCTGGCAGGCGCGGCCGGGCTGCTGGCGTTGGCGCTGGTATTGGTGGCCTGGCGATTGCGGCAGGCGCGTCGCGAGGCTGACCACGCCAACCAGGTGAAGAGCCAATTTCTCGCCAACATGAGCCATGAGATCCGCACGCCGATGAATGGCGTGCTGGGGCTTACCGAGCTTTTATTGCTGTCACCCTTAACGCCGGAGCAGAGCGATCTTTCGGAATCCATCCAACGCTCGGGCCTCAGTCTGCTGACGATCCTGAACGATATTCTCGATTTATCGAAGCTGGAGGCGGGCCGCGTGGAGATCGAAAGCATTCCGTACTCGCTCACCGGGATTTTGCAGACGGTGCGGAATTCGCTTTATCCGGCAGCGCAGACGAAGAATATCGAACTGGCGATCGCCGTCCACACCGACATACCGCCATGGTTGCGGGGTGACCCGACTCGCCTCTCCCAGGTGCTGTTGAACTTGGGTTCGAACGCCATCAAATTTACGGCGCAGGGTTCGGTGCGCATTTCGGTGGAACGCGCCGGAGCCAATGGAGCCAATCTGCGCTTCGAGGTGAGCGACACGGGGATGGGGATCAGCCCTGAGGCCCAAAAACGCCTCTTTTCCGCCTTTGGGCAAGCGGACAGCTCCACCATGCGCCTGCATGGCGGCACGGGCTTGGGGCTGGTGATTTCGAAGAATCTGGCTGAGCTGATGGGCGGCAAAATGGGCATGTCCAGTGCGGCGGGTGAAGGCTCTACTTTTTGGTTCACTTTGCCGTTGGTCGAAGGCGCCCCCGTCGCCCTGCCGGTCGCAGCCGTCCCTGCTCCCATGCTTGCCGTCGAGGCAATGCGGATTCTGGTGGCAGAGGACAATCCGACCAACCAGCGCATCACGCGCGCTTTCCTCGAAAGGCTTGGCCATACGGTAATCGTCGTCGCCGATGGCCGGCAGGCACTGGATGCCTGGGCTCAGGGCGACTATGCGGTCGTCTTATTGGACGGCCACATGCCAGTGCTCGACGGTTGGGAAACCACGCGGCTGATGCGCGCTCAAGAAGAGGGCACGGGCCAACATACCTGGATCATCGCCCTGACGGCCGACACGATGGAAGGCGATCGCGAGCGCTGCTTCGCCGCCGGCATGGACGATTATTTAGCCAAGCCCTTTTCGCTCAACCAGCTGGCCGAGGTGCTGGCCCGTTCGTTTGGGGCCCTGAATTTGCGGGAGCAAGCGGACCTGGGACTTGGCCTCCCGTACCTCCGCAAAACCCGGCTCGCCCAACAAGTACT
>JANLPT010000314.1:0-14622 GCA_031367405.1 Bryobacteraceae bacterium | reverse complement strand
GGGCGCGTAACATTCTGGGGCCGGACGGCGAAATCATGCTGGATTGCTGGATGGCCTGGACCGAGCGCTACACCATCGAGATGGCCGAGATGATGGCCCCTTACCGCATCTATTGGATGGAAGAGGTGCTACCGCCGCATGACTACGCAGGCTTTGGCCGGCTGAGTGCCAGCATTAAATCAACGCGGCTGGCCACCGGTGAGCATGAGTACGGCCGCTATGGATTTCGCCATCTGCTGGAGAACCAGAGCGTCTCCATCTGGCAGCCTGATTTGAACTGGTGCGGCGGCCTGACGGAGCTGATCAAGATCGGCCATTTGGCCGCCGCTTACGACATCCCCGTCATCCCGCATGGTGGGGGACTCAACGGCAGTACGCACTGGATTCAAGCCAATGTGAACGCCCCGTGGGCGGAACTGTTTATGCCGCCGCCGGGCGGGCCCCGGTCCGCTTACCAGATTTGGGAGGAGCAGTACCGCATCACACGGGGTCCCGATGGCCTCTACACTCAGGCTCACGAGCGTCCTGGTTTCGGTTGGGACATTGAGGTCAGCTAGGCTTGTCTCAGGTGTTCCGGTAGTACGGTTCTAAGGTTCGACTTAGGACTTTCGGGTGATAGGAATGGCAACCATTGGTTCCATATACTTTTCCTTGAGGGGCATAGGACTATTCCCTCAAGATTCCCAGTGATATTGACTCCCGAAAGTAGCCCGCCATGAGACGACCGCTCCCGAAGCGCGGTTTCGCGATTGAGCAATGGATCCAAGTTGCGTGGCTGGACGATACCCGCTGGACGATGCGCCACTACTGGAAGCGCATCCTGTTCCTCACGTTGTTGGGGTTAGGCATTAGCGCCATTTATCTGCGCTGGAATCCTGACACTTACCTCTCTAAGGCCGAGGTCAGGTTCATCCCGCCACAGCTGGCTGACCGCTATGTCGTCCCCAATGTGGCGATGCAAGTGGACCAGCGAGTCTTTGCGCTGGCGCAACTCGTCGGCAGCCGCTTGACGGCCACGAAAATTATCGAGCGTTTCGGCCTCTACCCGGAGCGAAGGCGCTTCTTACCGGTGGCCGATCTGGTGAGCAAGTTCCAGGAAGATCTGCAAATTCGCCGTCTTTCGAGCGAAGGCACCGACACCCACAAGACCGTACCGACCATGACGATCAGCTTCCGGTATGCGCAGCCGGAGATTGCCCAAAAGGTCGTGCAGCGCATCATCGAACTGGTGTACGAAGAGAACCGCCGCTACCGGGGAGACCAATCATTGGGTACCACCGAGTTTCTGCAACAACAAGTAAAAACGGTACTGGAACAACTCGGCGAGATCGAAGAGCGGTTGGCCGGATTGGAAGATCCGAGCGATTCGGACCACAACTTTCGCGGGATCATCAAGACGGGCCAACTGCATGACTTAGCCCGGCGGCATACCGATATGCAGCACCAGCTCAACACGACGATTGTCGACCGCGACCTTCGACGGTCGCTGCTGGGCGCGTTGGAGGTCCAAATGGAGAACATTGGCCAGCGGAAGGATAGTGACGCACCAGGGGGCACTTGGGCGCTGGAGACGCAACGGGCCCAATTGGCAACGGTGCGGGCCCACGCCGAAGAGATGAAGATGCGCTATGCCCCAGGCTTTCCTGAGCGGACGTTGGCCGAGCATGCCGTGCATGCCGCAGAGGAGGGCCTGAAGAGCCTGGAGCACAATGAGACGCGCATGCAAACTGAGATGCGGCGCGAGGAACTGCAGAACCAGATCGGCCGGGTGAGGGCGGAATGGCGCGCTTACGAACTCACGGTGAAGCGGCTCGAAAAAGATGAGCGCGAGCTATCGGCTCAGGTGGTTGCGCTTCGGTCCCGCTATCTGCCGGACAGCGCCTCGGAAATGGACCGCATCGTCATCCAGCGCGAGTACTCCATGCTCAAGGATCACTATGCCGATCTGCTCAAGAAGCAACGCGAATCCCAAATCGCTTCCGATATGGAACGCCGAGGCCAGGGCGAGACGGTGGAATTGATCGAGCCGGCCTCAGCGCCATCGCTGCCTGAGATGCCCAATTGGCCAATCAAATTCGCCCTCGGCGGACTGGCCGGATTTCTCTTGGGCTATAGCTGGTCACTGGAAAGCTATCTCAGATCCCCCCGCATTCGCACGGTGGACCACATCGCACTGCTGGGTGACTTTCCCGTGCTGGCGGAACTCCCTCGCGCGACGCCGCTGCTGATGCCTGTAAAAAGTGGCGGCAAGCGCCAACGCCCGGTGAAGGCGGCCCTCACCAGCCTGACGCTGCTGCTGATGGTGCTGAGCGGATGCCAGGGCGAAACGAAGGAGTCGCTCACGCGCCATGCCGTCGAAGCGCTGCGCCAAGGGGACACCGCTAACGCGACGATTCTTTTAAGGAAGGCGTTGCAGGTTGACGCCCGTTATCCCGAGGCGCACTACGAACTGGGACTGATCCTGTTGAAAGACGGGCTGGCCACGCAAGCGCGTGAGCATCTGATTCGCGCGGCGGAGGCTTGGCCCAACCGGCAGGACGTCCATGTCCGGCTGGGTGACCTTAGCTACGAAATCTATTTCAGCGATCCTGGCCGCCCCGCCGCGCTGCTGCGCGAGGTGGAAGAGACGGCGCATCGGCTCGCCGACCGCTGGCCCCGCCATCCGGCTGGCCATCGCTTGCTGGCCCAGGTGCTGATCGAGCGCAATCTTACCGGGGAGGCTGTCGTACTGATGGAAAAGGCCATCGGGCAACTCGCTGACCCTACCACCGAAGGCGCGGCGGCGCTGAAGAGCCAACTGGCCTCCACGCTCTATCAGACGGGCGCGCAGGAGGACGCCGAAGCACGCCTTCGTGAACTGCTCAAGGAACATCCGCAATACACTCCTGGCTACGACTTGCTGTACCTACAGTTGATGGACCGTCGCCAACTCGCCCCCGCCCGGGCCGTCCTAGAAGACAAATACGTCCACTTACGCACGGTCGCCTTCGGCCTGCAAATCGCCGCGCATGACTTTGCCAATGGTGAGCACCAACGCGCAGTCGACGCCACCGGCCGGCTCGCTGCCGACGTACTGGTTACCGGGCACGCCAAAAACCCCTTCGCCTTCTCTGATCTGGGCGACTTTTGGATGCATCGCGGCGACGTTGAACGCGCGACAGCCTTCTACAATACGGGGCTCCAAAAAGACACCAAGAACCGGACCGTCTACGCCGGCCGCATCGCCGAAATGCTAGTGGCCAAGCGAGGCCCCGCCGTCGCTCACCAGTTCATTACCCAGGAGCTTGCCCTCTCACCCAACGATCCGCTGCTGCTCGCCTACGCCTCTGCCATGGACCTGGACGCGCCGGGTGCCACGGCGCGCAACCAGGCTCGCACGCGCCTGGAAAGCATTCTGAGCAAAATGCCGAACTCGCCCTTTGTGCGCTTCCATTTGGGTCGCGCGTATCTGCAAGCGGGAGAGATCGAACGCGCTGGACAGCACTTTGAAAAATGCGTCATGCTCGACCCGAATTATGCGCCGGGTTGGGTGGCGCTGGCGGAAGCCGATATCATGAGCGGCCGCGTCGGCCTGGCGCAGAATCGTTTGCGGGCGTTGCTTCAAAGGAGCCCCACCTTTACACCCGCTTTGCTGATGCAGGCCAAAGCCAATCTGGCGGGCCAGAAGCCCGGCGACGCCGAGACGGGCCTGCAACAGGTGGTGGCACAGGACCCCTCGAACATTGAGGCTTGGCTGACGTTAGCCCGCGCCCAAATCAGCCAAGGCAAGCTGCCCGCTGCGCAGAAGTCAGCCGACGCCGCAGTTACGGCCGCCGATAAGACGGCGTCGCAGGACTATCGGCCGACGCTGTTGGCAGCCGAACTGAGCGTCACGCGAGGCGACACTGCGGCAGCGCTCAAGAACCTGCGGCAGGCGGTGAGCCGATGGCCGGAGCAGCCGGCGGTGGCCGAGGCGGAAGCCAATCTGACGTTGCGGCACGGGGATCCGGAGGCAGCGCGGGCGCTGTATGCGGGATTGCTGGGCCAGTCCCCTGGCAATGACGCGTACCGGCTGGGTCTGGCTGGTGCCCTCGCTTTACTGGGGAAGCACGCGGAGGCCGCTCTTGAATTTCAGAAATTGCAGAAGTCGCGCCCGGATGATCCCCGGCCTTGGTTATTGCACGGCGCACTACTTTCAGCGCGCGGCAAGTTGCCCGAAGCGCAGGAGGCTTACCAGGAGGCCCTTCGCCGCGACCGCAACCATCCGCTGGTGCTGAACAATCTGGCGTTCGTGATCGCGAAATCAGGCAAAGACCTTCCTTCTGCCCTTCAATACGCCGAGCAGGCCAAGCGCATCCTGCCTTCGAGCCGCGAGGTGAACGATACCCTCGCGTATATTTACGTGGCGATGGGCATGGGCCGTAACGCCACCGCCATTCTGGAAGAGATGGCTGCGGCGCGTCCGCAGGACTTGAAGGTTGCGCGACTGCTCTCGCACGTGCGCCGGGGCGATTGGCCGGCGGCATTGCGTCAATTCGAGGTGAACTAAGATGCAAACTCAAGAGGTCTCCAGCCCGGTGGTGCCGCAGGACTTCGCGCTCAACCTGCTGAACCTCGCCGGACAATTGGACGACATTTCGAGCGTTCCTGCGCTGGGGCCGCAGCCTGAATCGCAGCCTGAGCCGCCCCCTGAGCCGATGGCCGCCGGTAATGACTTGGGCGAACCAGCGGCGGGTGAAAACAGTCCGGCGCAGGTGGAGGACAGTTATGAGCCTCCGGCGCTAGACCGCCCGGCCTGCTTACGGACGTTCCCCGTGCTCAATCCCCGTTGCCATCGGGAGTATCTCGAGCAATTCCGGGCGCTCCGCACCCGCCTTTGCCTGGAACAGCGCAACTGGGGCCTGCGCCAATTGGATCTTCGCGTGGTGAGCGTGTTGAGCCCCTCCGCCGGCGACGGGCGGAGTTTTGTTGCCGCCAATCTGGCCGCCGCGTTGGCCGTCTCGGATTCCCAAGTCCTTTTGGTGGACGTGAATACTGCCGCGCCGCAGCTGCACGATGCGCTGGGAGTGCCGCCCGTTCCGGGCCTGACCGAGGCGTTGCAAGGTCCGCGAGGATTGGCGAACCAAGCTTGGTGGACCACGCTGCATCGCGTGCCGGAGACGAACCTGTTCACCATGACCTTGGGCGCTGGTGACGCGAGCCAGATCGATACCGTCGACTTACAAAAGCTCCCCAGCTTGATCGAGCACTGGCGGCAGTGTTTCGATTGGGTGATCCTGGACGGACCGGCTTTTGCGACTACCTCGGATGCCGAGATCCTCTCGCACATCGCCGATGCCAGCCTACTGGTAGTACGTCCAGGACACACCGCTTTTGCTGACGCTCAGCAAGCCACGGCCCGCATACCGCCCGAAAAAATTCTCGGCGTTGTCATGAATTCCTACCGCCGATAAACTCGCATTGGGTAGACTAAGAGGGTGCTCTACCATCCGGCTCTTCCGGCAGTTTTGGCCTTCATTGCTCTTATTCTGATCGCCGTTCCGGCCTGGGTTCTCCTTGACACCCAACGCCGGCGGGAGCGGGGAGTGCCGGGTATCGCCACCATCGTTGAAAAGGAAGAACTGCCCTTCAAGGGTGCCTTCCATTGTTGGGTGGATTTTGGCGGCCGGCGGTGCCGGGTGACCCTCAAAAAAGATACTTGGCGTGCCTCGCGTCGAGGCGAACCCATCAATATTCATTACGATCCGGAAAAGCCGGGGCAGGTGACGTATGGCGCGAGGAAGGGTGCTCCTTTCGCGACGCTGGTCTACAGTGCTTTGATTGGCTTCGGGCTTTTGACCGCCACGGCCGCATGGCGTCTTTGGTTTGCCTGAGGACGGCTGATTAGAGTGTGGAAAGGTCCAGAAAGCCGCCCCATGGCACTGGTCCGGCACTGATTGGCGTGGCTGGTGGGCGTGCCGCGCCAAATTCCCGTTCGAACTCGTCTTCCAGGGCGGCCATCGTCAAAGCGATGCGCTGTCTCACTTCTAACTCGAGTTGCTCCAGCGGACACAGCAGTCCGCTTTCATGGATCGCATCAACGCGCATGATCATGGTTCCCTATTGTAAGCAAACCAATTTGGTCCGGCTACCATTTCACGAGTTTGCCCCGTACTACCCGCATCGGGAAAAGTACCGGAGCACGTCGTGATGGATTATGCATCACCCGCACGGAAGCTCGCTATCCTCGTAAGCCGTTCATTCCAGTAAAATGGGGTCGCACCACCACCGACCCCAGGTACCCAATAATGCGGTTAGCTTGGGGGGAGCGGAATTTCGCTTTGGCGGGGACTAGGCCAGAAGTTCTTTGATCAGGCTGCCGCCGACGATGGTCGGGCGTTCGGCACGACCGTTGTGCAGGTACGTGAGTTGAATATGGTCGAGCCCGAGCAGGTGCAACATCGTCGCGTGAATGTCGTGTACATGGGCCGGACGCTCGACGGCCCGCAGGCCAATCTCATCGGTGGTGCCCACCGCTTGACCAGGCTTGATCCCGGCTCCCGCGAAAAACATCGTGAAGCCCCAAGGATTGTGGTCTCGCCCATCGCCTTTTTCGTTGAACGGCGTGCGCCCGAATTCCCCGCCCCAAACGACGAGCGTTTCGTCCAGCAAGCCGCGTGCTTTCAGATCGGTGAGCAGCCCAGCAATCGGTTTATCGGAAGCGCGGCACCATTTGGCGTGGTTTCCTTCGATATTCTGGTGGGCATCCCAACCGGAACCAGATCCGCAATAAAGCTCGATAAATCGCACGCCACGCTCTACTAACCGGCGGGCCTGCAGACAATTCCGGCCATAATTCAACGTCGCCGGATCGTCCATGCCGTACAGCTTTTTGGTGGCTTCGCTCTCTTGCGTCAGATCCACGGCTTCCGGTCCAGCGGACTGCATCTGGTAGGCCAGCTCAAAGGAACGCACCCGGGCGTCGAGCTCCGAATCCTCGGCCTTACCTTCGCCAAAACGGGCATTCAATGACCGGAGATAGGAGAGTTTACTCAACTGTTGATCGCTTGTCGCGCCGCCCCCGGGCTTCAAATTCAAGATCGGCGTATCGCCGGTACGGAACTGCGTCCCCTGGAAAGTGGCCGGCAGAAAGCCCGCGCTCCAATTCTTAGTACCGCCCAGCGGCTCTTTATCGTCCTGCATGACGACGAACGAAGGCAGGTTGCGATTGGCCGTGCCCAGCCCATAGGTGGTCCAGGCACCGAGCGACGGACGGCCCGCCAAAATATCGCCCGTATTCATCTGGCAAACGCTGCCCACGTGGTTCAACCCATTCGCCCAGCAACTGCGCAGCACCGCGAGTTCATCGGTATGCTTCGCAATGTGAGGGTACCAATCCGATACCCACAGGCCCGATTGCCCATGTTGCTTGAACTCCCGCTGGGAGGCCATGATGGAGTTATTCGCGGTCCCCATCGCCGTAATCAGCTTCCCGTAGGAGGGGGGCATCGGCTGACCGTGCAGCTTTTTGAGGGCCGGCTTGGGGTCGAAAAGGTCGATGTGGCTGGGCCCACCTTCCATGAAAAGGAAAATGACGCTCTTGGCCTTAGCAGCGTGATGCGGCTGATTGGCCGCCAGCAGAGCAGGCGGCGCGGCATCGGCCATCATCGACGACAAGGCCAATCCCGCCAACCCGCTGCCGGTTTGCGTGAAGAACTCGCGCCGGGAGCGAACGGGCCAATGATGCTGCATTTGTTTGATCATGGCTAGTTGATGTACAGGAATTCGTTGGAGTTAAAGAGTGCGTGACAGAGGTCCACCAGCACCGCCGCTTCGATGGGTTTGATGCCATCCGGCAATTTTTCCGGCACTCCCAAGGGAGTCGAAGCTTGGCGAGCTTCCAGAATAGGCTGATGCCGGACGAAAAATTCGGACGCTAACCGCTTCTCATCTTCACTCGCCGGCCGCGAATACACCAGGCGATAAGCCCGATCCACCATCGCCTCGCGCGAGAGACCGGCGTCGTTCAGTACACGAGCCGCCAGCCCTTTCGACCAATCGAGCACCAGTTCGCTGTTCATCAGCTCCAACGCTTGCGACGGAGTGACCGTCTGATTACGCCGCGAACAGCTTTCATGGGTGTCCGGCATGTCGAATGCCTCAAACATCGGGTAACGCGTGTTGCGCCGCACAAAAATGTAGATGCTGCGACGCCGCGCCTCTTCGAGCGACTCATTGCTCTTCCAGCCGCCTCGCGTCTCTACGCCCGCAGGCAGGGGCGGAAACACTCCCGGACCATTCATCTTAGTGTTCAACAAGCCACTCGCCGCCAGCATCGAATCACGAATGCTTTCGCCCTCTAACCGCCGCCGGTTGTAGCGCCAAAGGAGTTTGTTTTCAGGGTCAATCCTGGCCGCCGCCTCAGCATGGTCAGAGCTTTGTTGGTAAGTCGCCGATAGCATGATCTCGCGATGCAGCTGCTTGATGCTCCAACCGCCACGCACAAAGCGATAGCTCAAATCGTCCAGCAATTCGCGGTGCGATGGACGGTCGCCCATCAGGCCGAAATCGGAAGGGGTACCCACCAGGCCCCGGCCAAAATGGTAGTGCCACACCCGATTCACCATCACCCGCGCGGTGAGCGGATTCTCGGGGCGCGTGAGCCATTTCGCCAGCGCCGTGCGCCGGCCGCTCTTGCCGGGGATGGCGATGGGAAGAGCCGCATCGCTGGCGTCCAAAATTGAGAGAAATCCAGGCTGCACCTCGGCTTCAGCGGCATCGTAGGCGCCTCCCCGAAGCACATGCGTCTTAGCGATTGCCGCCGCGTCCTCCACCATCGCTTGAGCGACCGGCAAGTCAGCTGGCTTCAGATTGTCGTAGGCCTTCAACTTCGCTTCCAGCTTGGCGTAAGCCGCCTTCGTCTCGCCCTTCAAACCCTTCGATACCTCACGGTCATCGAACGTCAACTGGGGCAGGGCCTTATAGTACATTTGCCACTGCATCGGCGACCGCTTGCCAGCCGTGCTGGTGACTGAGTCTTGAATCTCCTCGGGGAATTTATCGAAATTCTCCTTCACCCGGAAGTCGCGTTGCGGCTTGAGCACGGTAGCGATCTCGCTTCGTACTCCCGCAGTGGCTTGTTCCCAAACTTTCAGCTGAGCCGCA
The DNA here is from genome assembly GCA_031367405.1 of Bryobacteraceae bacterium. Lineage (GTDB taxonomy): Bacteria > Acidobacteriota > Terriglobia > Bryobacterales > Bryobacteraceae > JALHNI01. The sequence continues at coordinate 5,499 of JANLPT010000314.1, read as the reverse complement.
TAGGCTTGCTGAGTCTTCTCGGGAGCTAGACCCGCACTATCGTCAATATGCAAGCCAGAGAAAAACGACTGCAAGCGGTAATAGTCCTTGTGCAGGATGGGGTCGAACTTATGATCGTGACATTTGGCGCATCCGAACGTAAGTCCCATGAACGTCGAACCCACCACGTCGGTAATGTCGTTCAGCAACTCCTGCCGCCGCTGCATCAGATTGCGCGCGTTGTATTCGTCGGGGAAATGCCGATTGAAGCCGGTCCCCACCAACGCCTCGGGATCATTGGGAAACATCTCGTCGCCCGCCAGTTGCTCCTGGACGAACCGGTCATAGGGTTTGTCCTGGTTGAAACTCTGAATGACGTAGTCGCGATAGCGCCAGATGTTGGGCCGCGTCTCGTCGGCTTTGAAGCCTTCGCTATCCGCGTAACGCGCCAGATCGAGCCAATGCCGGGCCCAGCGTTCGCCGTAGCGCGGCGAAGCCAGCAGGCGGTCAATCACCTTGGCGAAGGCGGCAGGGGATTCATCATTCAGAAAAGCCTGAGTCTCTTCGGGCGTCGGCGGCAATCCGGTGAGGTCAAGCGTCGCGCGACGCAGCAAGGTCACCCGATCGGCGGGCGCATTCGGGGCGATCCCCTTGGCCTGTAGCTTGGCATGGACGAAGGCGTCGATCCGGGAAAGGTGCGCGAGGGGCGGAGTCTGTTCGAGCACCGGCTGGATGGCCCACCAGCGCTTCTGGACGGCAGTGAATTCCTTGCGTTCGCCCTCCGCCGCGACCAACGCGAAAGCGGCCAGTACGCAGGCCAAACCAAGTCTAGATTGCCAGCCAAATCTCATGCACGCACCTCGTCGACTAAACACCGGAACTATATCACAGAAACACTTGCAAATAAAGGGGTGTCGAGACCGGGCGGGACTCTAGCGGACGGTTAGGGAGCAAAGATTACTGGCCACGCCATTCTGAGTCATCTGCAATGGATAAGTTCCAGGCACCAGGGCCGTGGGAACCTGAATATTCACTTGGTAAAGCCCCAGGTAACCGGGCGTCACTCCCGCGTAGAGCACGGAAACTAGCGCTCCGTTTAAAGTCACGGTGGGCTTCACCAGCGCCTCGTTAGCTACCAACGGAATCTCCCCGGTGGTGAGCGGCGTCCGCAGGCGGCCGAGCCCCGTCGAGTAAATAACGGCGTAGCCGCCAGCGGCGATCGGATTGCGCTCGCTAATCACCTGGTTGGTGAGCGCCTCCACCGCGACCGCAGCACCGGAACCGCCTTCGTTTAACGTGAAGATTCCCGGCGCTTGATCCGCCACGCGCAGAGTAAGTGTACCGCTTACTTGCTCGCCGCGCCGAATCTGCAATGCCGCATCGCCCGGGGCTAAATCGTAGGGCAGAAGCGCGTTGATTTGAGTTGGCGCGATGAAATACAGCGGGATCGTGCCGCCATTGAGCAGCACGGTGGTGGTCTCCAGTTCGCGAGGTAACCGGTTCGTCCCCGCCACTTTCACTTCGCTAGCCAGACGGTCGCCAAAGATGGCGACGATCGAGCCGGGGGCCATCGGCAACGCCGATTCATAAGTGGCCGCGCTGGCTACGCTGCTGAGCGCTGGCACCGGTGCTGCGGCAGTTCCGCGACACGCCGCCGGACTGGTGCTGGGCCACAGCGCCGGGTAATTCGCCAGATAGTCATCGTAGAGGTTCTGACGCCAGACGTACCAGCTAATGGCATTGGGCTGCAATTCGCGGAGCGCGCAATTCCAATCCTTCAATTCGGCCGCCGTGGGGAATCGGCTCGCCTCACCGCAATTCCGGCAACGAAAGGACTGCGCATCCAGCAGGGCCTCGGCCCCCATCTTGGTTTTCGTAAACTGCATCGCGCCGCCCATGGCGGCCAATCCTTCAGCTCTCAGGTAACCGGTGCGTTCGAATGGATAAAACCACACGCCCACCAAGTCAGCCACGCCATTCTGATCGGCGTACTTATTCCCAATACAGGCGTTCTCCCGATGGACCGCGCCGCCGGGTGCCCACGCTTGGGGCGCGCCGATATCATGGAAAATTTTCGCCGCTGGCCATAACTTACGAATCTCCGTTCGTAATGACCGTAAGTCCGTGGCACTAATTTGACCGCATAGATTGGTTCGATAGGTCCAGGGGTCAACCCAATAGGGCTCGTTGAAAACGAAGAGCGCCTTCACCAGGGCAGAACGCGATTGGGCGTAGCGAATGAAGCTCTGGCCCATCGGCGAGATGGTCCATGTACCATTCGATAGGGCGTACGGAGGATTATAGACGCCAATGATCAGCTTGAGGCCGGATTGCTCGGCCGCGTCAAACGTCGTCGCCCAATTGGATGGGTTGCCGTCCACCGTGGTGACGACAAAGCTATAGCCCAGGCTCTTGAGCTGCGGAAAGTCAGCTACCGGCGGCCAATGAGTGCCAGTTTCCACTTCCGCCCCCAAGGCCGCGGCGGACCACAAGAGCACTAACCAATGTTTCAAACGCCGCTCCCAGCCAATGTTTTAGGGCTATCCAGCAGCCAAGGCGTCTTGCGGCGCACGACCGAGTCGTAGGCCCTGATGTTTTCGTCCACCATCCGCTCCACCGAGAAACGAGCCAAGCCATCATGGCGGGCGGCGATACCGAGGTCGGCAGCGCGGTCAAGGTCAGCCAACAGAATGCAAACTTCGGCCGCAAGGCTAGCGGGCACCGCCGGCGCAGCGAAACGGCCCGTCTCGCCGTGCCGGATCATCTCCACGTTGCCCGGAATCCGGCTACAGACAATGGGGCAACCCGCTACCATGGCCTCCATCAATGAGATGGATAAACCCTCCCACAAAGACGGATGGACAAAGACATCGAACGCGGCTAGCAGGGCCGGAACGTCGCGGCGGAAGCCCAGGAAAGTAACTTGCTCCGCGACGCCGCGATCCTGCGCGCGTTCCCGAAGCGCCACTTCCAACTCGCCCTCGCCTGACAGCACTAGCCGCACGCCGGGCTGCGCCGCCAGAATGGCCGGCAGCGCGTCAATCATGTATTCAAAGCCTTTTTGGGTGGCTAAACGGCCGACGCTACCCAAGATGATTTCATCCGGTTTGAAACCCAGTTCCCGTCGCGCGGCCGCCCGGTTCACGCCGAGGAAACGACTCACATCCACCCCGTTCAGAATCGTCCGGATCTTTTCGGCTTTCTCAATTCCCAGGCCGATCGCGATCTGCCGGTGCTCCTCGCCCACCGTGATCATCAAGTCCTCGCAACAGGCTCCCAGCTTCTCGAAAACGACATAAACCTGCTTGAGGAGCCACGGGGTGAATTGGTGAAAGCCGAACCCATGCACGTAATGCACAATATTCGGCACTCCGGCCATCCGCGCGGCGATCCTGCCGAGCATCCCGCCCTTCGAGGTATGAGTGGCGACTAAGTCAAATTTCTCACGACGGCATAACTGGAATAACTTCCATAACGGCACGATATCGAAAGGCGAGAGCGCCCGCCGCCAACCGGGAATACCGACCGGCGTGGCACCGGCGTCCCGAAAGTGCCGCTCCGTCTCCGGGTCCAGCGCCACCACCCATACCTGATCGCCCCGCGCGATCATCGCCTGTACAATCGACAGCACCACGACACTGCCCCCGCCCCAAGCGCCGCCGGCGAGCACCTGCAGGACTTTCATGCGACTTCCTCCTGGCTGGCCGACTCGCTCTCCGGCGACGGCATGAAGAGAGGCTCCAGTGGCACCAGGCCTTTCGCTACCCGCGCGGATGAAATCACCGCCTGCGCGCGCTCTAACCGCTGATCGCGCGGAAAACAGCGCCGGGCTAACTTCAAACCCTCACTCGCCAGGCCACTCGTTAGCAATCCGGAGGCCAACGGGTGTAACTGACAAACCATATTTTGCGATAGACACTCAAAGCCCATCCGGAGTTTAAAGTCGTGTAACCCGGAAGTATTGACTAGCGACTTTAATCCATAACTCATGCCGGCCACGTCCGGCTTACTCAGCGCCGCTTCCGTGAGCGTGAATGCCAGCGCGTGGTTCGGATAATGCTCAAGACAATCAAGCCGGGACATCTGGTGCAGAATGTGAAACCAGCCATCTTCCTCATACGTGACGCAATACGCCCCCAGGATGCCATCGATAAATGAACCATGGGCCACAATGTTCCGCGACGTATCGATGGCATGAACCAGCCGCGCGAACGAAGACACCTCGCCGAACTCAGATTCATAACGGCCTTGGCGGCCCATCGTCTCCTGGTTTAACCGCAGCCCCTGCCCCAGTAACTCATCGGGCTGAACTACCCGTACTTCGCAGTGCTCCAGGCCCCGCCGGACCTTGCTGCGCAGGCGGGACTGAACCGTCTTCAAGCTGTATTCCTTGTCCCGGCACACATACAAGCCACCGGGCGATCCTTGGCGGGTAACGGAAGGATAGCGTACCCCCAAGCTGCCCGACCGGCGCAGTAACTCCTCCATTTCCCCGCTCTCTGGATCGAGCGCCAAATGGTAGGGCAAGCTCATCAGCATCTTGCCATCGGTGGAGTGCCACAGCGCGCTCCCTGACTCGACAATGCGGCGTCCGCGCGCCTCCATGAATTGGGCCAAGCCCCGGCCAGTTCGTTGTTTAGGCATTATCTTCTCCTTCTGAGGTGCCCGCCGTCCGCCGGCGCGTCCACTCCGCTAACTCTTGCGCGATCAATTGTTCATCTTCCAGCGAAGACATCCGCGCACCCGCCGCCAGTATTTCCAGGCGTTCTGACAAACCGGCCAGTTGGCTCCAACGGCCGGCCTGGCGCGCTAACGGCCCCGCCATACGAGACGTGGCCAAGGGCGATAGCAATGGATGCACCACCACGGCCGCCTCCTGCGGCATCACTTCATAGCCCATCCGCATTTTGTAATTATGTAGACCCTCGCCGGGGCAAAGCGGCAGCGACCCCAGGCACACGCCGTGTATCCCGGGAATGGCCATCGCCCGTTCAATCAGGAAATAGTCAATCGCATGATTCGGGAAGCTCTTCAGTAACCCGGTGCGCGACATTTGAATGAGTAAGTGCTCCCAGTTGGAGTCCCGGCACGACATGACGTAACTCGCCAAACGGTCGCCAACGAAGGCACCCCAACACTCCGCTCCCTTCGTAACATAGACCGCCTCCACCGTCCGTGCCCACGTCTTCGGATCGCCGAATTCCGGACGCATCCGGCCATGGCGGGCCATGGTATCCAAATTCACTTCCAAACCCTGGGTAAGTAGCTCGGAACGCTCAACGCGGCGGACCTGACAACTCTCCAGGCCGCGCCGGACGAAATTCCTGGTGCGTTTCTGGAGCTTTTGTAACGTATAGGCACGATCCTGGACGACATAGGCTCCGCAGGGCAAACCCGCTTGCTGCCGGGTGGGATAGCGCGCCAGCAGGCCCCCGGCGCGGCGGAGCAAAGCATGGACGTTTTCACGGCTGGTGTTGACGCACATTTGGTCGGGCAGACTGACAAAATAGCGGCTGTCGA
>JANLPT010000283.1:0-10248 GCA_031367405.1 Bryobacteraceae bacterium | reverse complement strand
CAGTGTCGACATCCACGTACACGTACCGGAAGGGGCCATCCCCAAGGACGGGCCGTCGGCCGGCATTACGCTGGCGACCTCGATTACCAGCGCCCTCACCAAGATCCCGGTCCGCAACGACGTGGCCATGACCGGCGAAGTAACGCTGCGCGGCAAGGTATTGCCGATCGGCGGACTCAAGGAAAAACTTTTGGCGGCTCATCGCCAGGGAATCTTTGAAGCGATCCTCCCCAAGGACAACGAAAAGGACTTGGCGGAAGTGCCGGAAAATATCCGCAAGGATATGAAGCTGCATACGGTCGAATGGATGGACGAGGTGCTGAAAATCGCCCTGGAACGTGAACTCACTCCGCTGGTGATGCCCGAAGTGGCTTTGCCGGTGGTGGAAGACCGGACCACTCACTAGGTTTCGTGGGCTTTCGAGCCCCGGGAGCCTAGTCTGTCACTATCATGATCGAAGGGCGGCGTTATAAGGCGGAGTTCGTGATTAGCGCCGCCGCTCCGGAACAGTTTCCGCCTGGGGGGCTACCCGAGGTAGCCTTCCTGGGGCGCAGTAATGTCGGCAAGTCGACGTTGCTGAATTTGCTGGTTGGGCAAACCGGTTTGGCTCGCGTGAGCCAGACGCCGGGCTGCACCCAGTTGATCAATTTCTTTCGGGTGGAAGACCGTTTCCATCTGGTGGATCTGCCAGGCTATGGCTACGCCAAGGTCCCGCGTGGCTTTAGCGACCGTTGGAAGACGCTCATTGAGAGCTATCTCTACAACCGGAAATCCTTGCAGCTGTCGGTCTTGTTGATCGATTCGCGGCGAGGCTGGATGGATAAGGACCGGGAACTGCGAGATTGGCTCGAGTTCCAAAAACGACCCTATGTTGTGGTCGCGACGAAAGTCGACAAGCTGAATCAAAAAGAGGAATATCACGGACTAGCTGCGATGCGTCGGGAACTCGGCGAAATAAACATCGGGCGGAAATCGTCTCCCCTTCCAAATCCCGGACCGCTCGGGAGCCCTCTCGAGCGCACAGGAGCAGACGATATCCCCCGAGGGCTCACCTTCAGTGAGACCAATCCCCCTTCCCATCCCGATGAACCAATCGAGCTAGTTCCAATCTCGGCCCGCACGGGCCGGGGAGTGAGGGAACTGTGGCAGACGATCTGGAAAAAACTGAACCTTTAGAAAACAAACCAACCGGCGAAAGCGCCGCCAAGGAACCTGTGCCTGTCTTGCCCGTGCCTGGCGTCAAGGATCTCGGGTCGTCGGCCAAGGACGGTCCGCGCGAAAGCCGGCGCCGTCCGGTGGCCCCCCCGACGTCCGCTCCCGCCGCACCGGTGCTGGCCGCGTCAGAGCCTGCCACGCCCCCAGCGGCCCCCGAACCGGAGGCGGCACCGGCTTCGGCTTCGCCCGAAGACCTCGACCCCGGAGCGATCGCCCGCCGTAACGCGGCCAAGAATCGCAATGGCCAAAGTACCTTAGACCTGGTCGAGCTCAAGGACATGTCCATTCAGCGGCTGAACGATGTCGCCAAAAGCATGGGCGTCATGAGTTCGGCCGGCTTGCGCAAGCAGGAGTTGATCTTCAAGATCCTGCAAACCCAGGCCGAGAAAAGCGGACTCATCTTCTCGCAAGGCGTCCTCGAATGCCTGCCGGACGGCTTCGGCTTTCTGCGCGCGCCCGAGTACAACTACCTTCCGGGCCCCGATGACGTCTACGTGTCCCCCTCGCAGATTCGCCGCTTCGATCTGCGCACCGGCGACACGGTCTCGGGCCAAATCCGCCCGCCCAAGGAAGGCGAACGCTATTTCGCCCTCATTAAGGTCGACGCGATCAACTACGAGCCGCCGGAAGAGGCGCGTAACAAGATCTTCTTCGATAACCTGACGCCGCTCTACCCGCAGCAGCGCCTGAAGCTCGAAACCACCCGCGACAACTTCTCGGGCCGCGTGATGGACATGCTGACGCCCATCGGCAAGGGGCAACGCGGACTGATTGTGGCCCCCCCCCGCACCGGTAAGACGATGCTGCTGCAGTCGATTGCCAACTCCATCACCACCAACCACCCGGAAGTGGTGCTGATCGTCCTCCTCATTGATGAACGCCCTGAAGAAGTCACCGATATGCAGCGCACGGTAAAGGGCGAAGTGATCAGCAGCACCTTCGACGAGCCCGCTGCCCGCCACGTCCAAGTGGCCGAGATGGTGATCGAAAAGGCCAAGCGCCTCGTCGAACACAAGCGCGACGTGGTCATCCTGCTCGATTCGGTTACCCGGCTGGGACGAGCCTACAACACCGTGGTGCCGCCGTCCGGCAAGGTGCTCTCCGGCGGTATCGATTCCAATGCGCTGCAGCGCCCGAAGCGCTTCTTCGGTGCGGCCCGCAACATCGAAGAGGGTGGCTCGCTCACCATCATGGCCACCGCGCTGGTCGATACCGGTTCGCGCATGGATGACGTGATCTTTGAAGAGTTCAAGGGCACGGGCAACATGGAAATCCACCTCGACCGGAAGCTGGTCGAGAAACGAGTGTTCCCGGCGATCGACATCAATCGCTCCGGCACGCGGAAGGACGAACTGCTGCTGCCACGCGAAGAGCTCAACCGCATCTGGGTTTTGCGCAAAGTGCTCTCGCCACTCTCCCCGGTCGAATCGATGGAACTCCTGCTGGACAAGCTGGGTAAGTCGCGCTCGAACGGCGACTTCCTCGGTAGCATGTCCGGCTGAGTAGGGCTTGCTGGAATCAAAAAGAGCTCGGGGCCTTGCGGCTTCCGAGCTCTTTTTTTTCTCTCACGTCGACAATTTGGAGGTAGTTTACATGAGGTAGCCGGTGCCCGGCCCTCTCTGGCTCAAGCGAAAGTCGAGTATATCAGTTCTAGACGTTCTAAGAGTACTAAAATGCCTGGCTCGAGTGAATCCCCGCTTGTTGCAAAGCCGCCGCCATTTTTTCGAGAGCCGACTTGTGAATTTGCGAAACCCGGCTCTCATTGATCCCCAGTTGCATGCCGATTTCTTTCATCGTGAGCTCATTGGTGTAATACAACCGCACCACTCGCTGATAACGCTCCGGGAGGACCTTCATAGCAATGGCCAACATATCGCGCAGCTGTTCGCGCGCGCACATTGAGTCGGGTTGGGTTTCAGGCTTCGAAGGAAAATCCGGGGCCGGCAGGTCTTCGTGTTCTGAGCCGCGCGTGGAGGCCGACACCAAACCGACGTTGCGCAGGTCGAGCATCATCTGCCGCCAGCGGTCGACATCGACACCCATCTTGGCGGCGATCTCGGCTTCGGTGGGATTGCGGTGCAACGTGGAGGCCAGATCCCGCGTGACCTGTTCTACCTGCTTGTGGCGGCGTCGCAGGTCGCGCGAGGCCCAATCCAGCTGGCGGAGGCTGTCAAGAATGGCACCTTTGATACGGTGCTTGGCATAGCTGGAGAAAGCGACTTTCTTTTCGGGGTCGTACTTGCCCGAAGCGTCAAAGAGGCCCATGATACCGGCATGCACCAGATCGTCAAGCTCCACATGGACGGGGAGGTTTTCATGAACGCGAATGGCAATCGCCCGGACGAGGGGCAGATGGTCCACAACCACTTGGTCGCGCATGGCGCGGGGCGCTCGAGGCTCTGGCGCGCTCGCCGGGTCCTCCAGGAAAGTATCAGCCTGGCGAGGCTGATACGAGTAAGGCAGAGAGGCGTGTTTGTTGACGATCGCTTCCAGTTCGGCGAGACTCTCCCCGGCGTTACGAGTCTGGTAGCCAGATCCGGGCTCCCGGTCGAACTCGCATTCCGCTTCGTCTTCCTCTGCCACATCTTCGGGCACTTCCTCGAGTACCGCCAACCCCCCAAAGGCCACTCCAAAAGCGAGGCGAGGGTCGCCCGCTTCGGCCATATCGATCGGGCCGCGTCCCCGCCTCACCGGCGTGCGGGCGGGCAGACGGGTGGGACCAATTTCACGGACGGGCGGGGCAACGATTTTGATCTTGCTTTGGACGGCTGCGGTGGCTCTGGCTCTCATGAAAGTCTTAACTCCTGATTCGATTCACTACGGGATACAGCACTGAATCCGGCGGATCCGGCGCTTGCGCACAGGGAAACTCCGATGCCGGCATGTCTTCGCCCCGGGGGAAGCAACATACTCGCAGCCTCACTAAAAGCAACTAGCGGGCCATTTACCGCCAAAAGACCATTTCCACAGAAAACCAAGAGGTCTCCGTCGGCTGTTTGCCCTGTCAACAGCCAGTAAATTTACAAAAGAAACAACAACTTTGCGACATGAAAACAAATTGCAAACAAATCGTTAGTTAGCTTGCAATGTTGAAAACATGCTGACTACTCGCGAACACACGATCCGTTTCAAATCGGCGCATTCATGTTTCAAGATGAATTCGTGTTTCGCATTGGAACAGATGGCGGCTTCCGTCGACCTCAGACTCTTACGCTTTTTAGCTTGAGGCAGCGGCTGAGCGAAAGCATTAGGTTGAAAGTCTGAGAGAGCGGGGTTTAAGAGCCTTAGAGCTACTCAGGTGTTTGCGATATGGGCGGGTGGACTGGGGGCGTGGTGCCCGCTTGGGCGGCGAAGTGGGCAATGACGAGGCGCAGTGCCAGTCCAACTACTAGAATCAAAACGGCCTGCCGGTATTTACCCTCAAGCGTGGTGACGGCGAAAATACCGATGAGGCTGAAGCAGGCGATGGCTGCCCACAAGCGTGGGGAACGCGGGGAAGACAGCGGGGAAGACATGGATGCCCCTAGTTTCGCACGAGTTTTGCACGCGCGGGCCTGGGGCAAGTGGTAGTGCGAGCAACCTATGTCGGGCGGCTTACGGCCGGCGGGCAAAGTCGGGGAGCAGGACGATATCGTCCGGTGGCACGGGCTCCATCGGAAGGCCGGCCGCCTTCCAGCTACTTAAGCCACCCTCAATGACGAAAGTCTCAAAGCCCTGTTCGCGCAAGTGATAGGCCACGCGCCGACTGGTGGCGTCGCGATAGCAGGTGCAGTAGAGGTAAATCTTCGTCAGCGGCGAAAGGCCGGGAAGCACGGCCGCCATCCGGTTAGGGTCCAGCCGCAGAGCCCCCTGGATGCGTTGCGCCCCGCGCTCGTAATAACCATGGCTCCGCACATCGAACACGCGGATATCCAACGGGCTCTCACTCATTGTCCCGGCCGCGTCCCGCACCGATATTTTCGGCATCAGCCGCAGCGCGCTCCTCACCCCCGAGCCTCGTCTCGATTGCCAGTATCTCCAACCCAGAAACCCCGCCAGGCCCATGGCGGCTACCACCTCCATCACGTGGCCTGCCGCCGACACAACGGGCAGCGCATCCCGCACCAGATCGCCGGCCAGGTAACCCAGCGCCAGATAGACTCCGCCGTAGAGCACGGCCCCCGCGCTATCGAGCAGCAGGAACTCCGGCACCCGCATGCTCATGCTACCGGCGAGCGGCGCGGCCAGCGCGCTTAACCCCGGCACGAACTTGGCGAATACGAGCGTCAGGCGGCCCCGGCGATAGAAACGCTCCGCCGAATTGAGAATGCACGTTTCCGGCGTCACGGCGACGCGGCACAGGATGCCCAGCAGCCACCAACCGGTAAAGCGGCCCAGGGTATAGAGGATCAAGTCGCCCAGCACGAGCCCCAGCAGGGCCGCCAAGGCCATCGTACGCAGGTCAACCACATGCTGGGCCGCCGCCGCGCCCCCGGCCATCAGCGCCAGCGCGGCCGGTATAGGAACCCCACTCGCTTCGAGCAAACAGAAGCCGAACAACAAGGCCGGGCCATGCAGTTCGATCAGCTGGGGGATTTCGTCCACAGCAACCCTACGACCCGCCGGCGCGGTTCAGATTCATCTTTAGCGCTGCAAAGCCCCGGTCCGGCCCATGATCGGCCAGACGTCCACCAGCTTGTCGCCCTCGCACACATAATAACGGTCGTAGACGTTGGTGGACGTGTCCAGGTTTGAGCAATAGAGCTCGGCGCGTTCGCCGAGTTTGAAGCCATTGCCTTCCGTCCATTTCAAAATGCCGTACTCGGCACCTTGGTTCTCGACGATCACCTCGGGACGGCCCACCACGCGGTCAGTCGGCTTCAGCATCGCCTTGTTGCCGGCATCGATGGTCACTTGGCCGCGGTGATTCTGGCTGATGACGGTGGTCATCACGGCCATCGACGGCACAAAGTCCGCGTAGATCTCCGCGTTCGTCTTGCCGCCCACGCCCATGTAGAGGGTGTCCATAAAGATGTAAGAGCCAGCCTGCAGCTCCGTCAGGCCAATCTCTTTATCGATGTTGTAGGTACCGGTGCTGCCGCCCGTGATCATCGTGACATTCATCCCGGCTTTGCGGCACAGCCCGGCCGTATCGACCACCGGTTTTACATCCAAAATCGATTTCTCCCGCCGCGCTTCCCAGCCCTTGGTGTGCGACGCGCTACCCGAATAGCCCATGATGCCCATGAACTTCAGGTTCTTGCGGCGTTCGATGTTTTGCGCGAGTGCCAAGCCCGGCGCGCCTGTGGCGTGCCCGGCGCGGGTGAGCCCGGCATGCAGATCGGCCAGCAGATTCAGTCTGATTTTGGCAACGCCGGCGGCTTCGTCCAGCAGATCGACGGTGATCGGGTCGTCGGCCACGGTCATAAACGTCGGGTCCTTGACGGCCAGCGCGATGGTGCGGGCGATCTTATTCTTGCCCGCCGCCTGGCTCGAATAGAGCACATTCGGAATGCCGGTGCCCACCATCAATTCGGCTTCGGCCACCGTGGCGCAGGTGATTCCCAAGCTGCCCAAAGCCACTTGACGCCGGGCAATGTTGGTGGATTTGTGGATCTTGCAATGCGCCCGCAGGTCAATGCCATTGGCCTTGGTGTAGGCGGCCATCGCTTTCAGGTTGCGTTCGAACGACGCCAGATCGACCACCATGGCAGGGGTCGGCAAGTCCTCTTTGGTAATTCCGGTGAAGTCACGTTTGGCGATCTTGGCCTCAATGTCGGCATACCGGAACGGGCGGGCGGCAAAAGCCGGCGCGGCAAGCGCGCTAGCCAGAAGTGTTCGGCGCGAAATCATGCTCCAGATCATACCAAGCCCCAACGGCGGGTAGTTGGCGGTCAATTCAAGTTTCTCGCGCTTTCCGCCGAATCTTTACTTAGCCGTGCTGAAAAAGCCCCTCGCATCCGAACACGATGAATATACTATTCATGAAGTCTGCCCGCGTTGCCGGCTGATCCTCTCCCAGGACCTTTGCGTATGCGGCTGGTGCCGCCCGCGCCCCGCTCCGGCGAAGAAGCAAAGCGATTGGGTGATGAGGGTGTTAGCGGTCGTTGTGGTCAGCGGCGTCCTGTGGTGGCTCAGCACCAGGGTGCTGCTTCAGTAGCTAATCTTGCTTGTGGTCGATCGTGATGAAGCAGCTGTCGAAGGCATGATCGAGCACCTCGCCCGTCAGCTCAAACGGCATCCGTTCGAAACGGATAAAGTCGATGGCGTGGGTGAGTACGTCGCGTGGATGACAGCGCCGCATGCGCTTGTTGGCTTTGCGGTATCGCTCCTCCACAAACTGGTCCAGCAACTCCTCCTCGTAGGGCAGTTCCTGGGAAATGCAGAAGCGGCGGAAAATCTCTTTGAACTCGTCTTCCGCCGGGCTCTTCATCATCATCTTGTACTGGATGCGGCGCAGGAAGGCTTCGTCGCCCAATTGCTCGGGATTCAGATTCGTCGAAAAGATCAGGAAGCATTCAAACGGCATCGCGACCTTGCCGCCCGACTCGAACGATAGATAGTCCTGCTTGCGCTCCATCGGCACAATCCAGCGGTTCAGCACTTCGGCGGGCGACACCTTCTGGCGGCCAAAATCGTCGATGAGATAGATGCCGTTATTGGCCTTCACCTGGAAAGGGGCGTCGTAGATTTTAGAGCCCTGATTGAAACTCAAGTCGAGCATGGGCAGGCTCAATTCGCCGCCCGTCATGATGAAGGGGCGGGTGGCGTGGAACCAGCGCGGATCGTAGACGAGCTCCTCGTTCACCGCACTCAATACCGAATCTTCCTCCACCTTATGGGTGTGCAAGGGCTTGTGATACAGGGGATCGTAAACCTGGATGATCTGTCCCTGCGCTTCAATGGCGAACGGAATATAGATGGGTTCGCGGCTGATTTTGAAAAGCGCTTCCGCGAGGAAAGTCTTGCCGTTGCCGGGCTGACCGTAGATGAGAAAGCTCTTGCCGGCGTTCACTGCCGGGCCCAACTGCGAAATGATCTCTTTGGTGAGCACCAGCCCTTTAAGGGCTTCCATCAGGTTCTCTTTGGTAAGCCAACTATCGCGCAGACGCTGTTTGGCCACTTGGGCCACGTATTGGCCGATCGGCACCGGGGCCGGCCCGGCATATTGGTTCTGCAGCAGGTGATCGCGCGCCAGGATGCGTCCGGATTCAGCCAGATGATAGGTCGCCGACACGCTACCCATGCCCAATGACTTCTTCACGGCGATCAGTTGCAGGCGTTTCAGATTGTCGAGAATCGGCTCGATGAGACTATACTTCAGGGCGATGGCCGAGCCCAATTGCCGGCCCGTAATCTCGCCACGAAAGTACAGAATCTTCAGCAGCAATGACTCAATAAACGTATCTTTCAAGCCCGTGTCTTCGAGCGACTCAGGCACCGTGGGTGCCATCACCGGCACCTGCTCTTCTTTGGCACCGGCACCGAGGCTCAGATTGCGGAGGTTCGACAGCCAGGCGGTGCCTTTGGCTTGGCCCGCACCCGTCGGCTCGGCTGGCCCGGCACCGGAGGGTTTCGGAATCGGCTTGGCCGAAGCAGGAGGCCCTGGGGCCGGGGTTGCTGTTACCGGGGCGGCTGTCGGGCTTGCGGTGGGGCGCACGGGCGGCGAGGCACCAATCGGCTGGCCCGGCATGGGCAACGGTGCGGCCGGGTTCGCCGGTTTCGGCGGCAACAAGCTGATGGAGGGCAAAGGCCTTTTCGATGGAGCGGGCTCCGGCGAAGGCGTGGCCGGCGTGCCGCCTGTGCCGCTGCTCAGAGGACCGGAACTGGGCAGTACTTCACTCATACTCAGAACAGGTATCGGCGGATTAAGCGAAACATGAGAGGGTTCCAGGACGATTTGGCCATTGAAAATCCCATTGCGGCGCAACTCCCCCCTCCAGGGCCTTATTCTGGTGGGGGGATGAATAGTCTACTCTGGTGGGTTTGGAACGAGATCCGGCCCCGCTCGCTTGAATCGGCTTGGGCGTCGGTCAAGCAAACCGGCCGTTATCTGATGGAAACTGAGGTCCATGTGTATGGCTTCTCTATTGCGGCGAACGTCTTGCTGGCGTTTATGCCCTTTCTGGTGGTGATGGCGTCGTTATGCCGCCACGTCTTCGGGCTGCCGGCCGCTGAACAGGCCCTCTACTTCGCCGTCCGCGACCTTTTCCCTGACGACGTGGGTAAAGCGATCAGCTTTCGCGTCCAGGAACTGCTCTGGATCCGCGGACCGCTGCAAATCACCTCAATGTTCTTGCTCTTTTTTACCGCCAACGGCATCTTTGAACCATTGGAAGTCGCACTCAACCGGGCCTTCAACATCCGCACCAACCGCAGTTACTTTCGCAACCAACTCATCAGCCTGGGCCTGATCTTCGCCTGTGGCAGCCTTTTCATGATTTCCACCGTCTTTACCGGCATGAATGTCAGCCTCCTTTCGCGGCTGGTGCCTGCCAATTCCTTCATCCTTTCCTGGTCCACCCTGCTCTTGTTTAAGATTGCCGCCCTGCCCGCCCTGATGCTGTGCCTGTTCCTGATCTATTGGCTGCTGCCGAACGGCCCGGTGCCCATCCGGCGCATCGTGCCCACCGCAATCCTGGTGGGGCTGCTGCTTGAACTCTTCAAGAACGCGAACCTGCTGCTGTGGCCCTGGTTGCAGAAGAAACTGCTGAGCGAGTACAGCGCTTTCTACATGTCGGTTTCGATCATCCTGTTCAGTTTCGTGGGCTCCATGGTCGTGCTCGGCGGCGCGGAATGGGCCGCCCGCGGCACCCATCCGCCCAAGAATGCATTAGACTATTCACTTGGCCCCGTAGGAGACAACAATGCCGAATAATCCGCCCCAAAACCTCACCCGCCGCGAAGCCGTTAAGACCACCGCCGCCGGCGCCGTAGCCGCAGCGAGCGTGATCACGGGCGCGCCGTGGATTCAGAAAGTGAAAGGGGCCAATAGCAAGATCAGCTATGGTTTCATCGGTACCGGCAGCCGCGGCCAGTATCTTCTGAAGCATC
>JANLPT010000126.1:0-13576 GCA_031367405.1 Bryobacteraceae bacterium | reverse complement strand
TCAAGTTTGATATTTATTGCTAGCGGAGGCGCTTCGTGAGTCGCCGCCGCAAAAATCTTTTTCTCGTACTGGCCTGCACGTTGCTGGGAGCCGGTGCCCAGGTGTTGTTCAAAACTGCAGGGATGGCCCTGGGGCCCTCACCGGCACCCATCCAAATGCTCACTTCCCTGCCGCTGATGGCCGGCTACTTCCTCTATGGCATCAGTACCATCCTGCTCAGCTTCGCGCTCCGCAACGACGAACTCTCCAGCATGTACCCGATCATTTCGCTCACTTACGTCTGGGTGATGTTGCTGTCGGTTTGGTTCTTCCAGGAAAGTCTGAATCCCTTCAAAGTGCTCGGCGTGGCCGTCATCATGGGCGGCGTCGCCGTCCTGGGGCTTCCTGACCGGCGCCGGAGCGTCACCAAGTGAGTACGCCCACTCTGTCGCTCGTCCTGGTGGTCGTGGCCTCGCTCATCGGTTCCTTCGGCGCGGTCTTTCTGAAATCCGGCTCCAAGCATCTCCAAAGCAATCTCAAATCGCTTTTCACCAATTACCACTTAGCGATGGGCGGAGTGCTCTTCGTCGTCTCGTCCCTCTTCTTCGTCCGCGCCGTCAGTCAACCCGGCGCGGAGCTGAGCGTTCTTTACCCGATGGTCTCCATGAGCTACCTCTGGGCGATGGTCTGGTCGCGCCTCTTCTTTCACGAGCCGTTCACGCGTCAAAAATTCACCGGACTAGGCCTGATCATCCTCGGAATCGCCATCCTTCAACTCGGCAAACGCGCCTAGCGCCGTAGGCCCTCGTCCACCGGCAACACGCCTCACGCCTAAAAGTTCCGGCAATTTTGTAATATTTGACGTACCGTTGCTTTTTCCTATAGACTCAATTCCAACTGGTTCTGGATGTTTGGGGTAACGGGAAGGGGAAGCCAATGCGAGGCTTCGATCAGCGAGCCGCTGTGCTCTTGGCCTTGGTGGTGTGGGTTGCCTACGGGTCCACTGCCAACCTGGCCTTTATTTCGGATGACTACGTGTACTTGATCAAGGCACGCGAGTATGCCGCGCCCGCCACCTGGGGTGCGTTATTCAACGATGAACTCTACCGGTCGCGCGCCACGACGATTTGGATCACGGCGCTGCTTGAACGTCTCGTTGGGCTGGCTCCAACGGCCTACCACGTGACTTCGATGGTGGTGCACGCATTAAACGTCCTGCTGATTTATGGTTTGGGCCGTTGGCACCAGATTGGCTGGCCGGTCGCTTTCGTCGCGGCGGCCTTCTTCGGGATTGCCGAGCGTCCCCACGAAGCGATTATGTGGTACTCCGCCTTGCCGGACCTGCTGGCACTCACCTTCTCGCTCACGGCGCTGCACTGCTATCTGGGCTGGCTGGAAGGTCGCCGGATGTGGTCGCCCCTGGCCTATAGCGGTGCGTCGGTGAGCTTTGCGCTGGGCCTGTTGTCGAAGGAGTCGGCGGCGGCGACGCTGGCCTTTTTGGGGCTTGTCTTGCTCTTCGATCCGCGGGCGCGACGGGTGCATTGGCTGGCACTTACCCCGCTGGCCGCCGTCGCCGTCATCTACACCGCCGCAATCCTCACCGCCGGGCCGAGCCATCAGCACCTCAGCGACGGCACCTTTGTCGTAGGCTGGCACGTGGCCGGCGTACTGCTGAATTCCGGTGCCCGTCTGCTGTGGGTATGGGGCATCGCCGCGCTGGCGTTGGTGCTTTTGCTGCGGCCCATATCCACTCACGCTTGGCGCACCGCCGGTTTTGGCCTCCTGTGGATGGTGCCGGCTCTCGCGCCCTATAGCTTTCTTTCTTACATGGGTAGCGTGCCCAGCCGGCACACTTACATCGCGAATCTCGGAGTCGCGTTGCTGGTCGGCGTGGCCGGTTATACCGCGTTTCGCCGCTGGCGGAAGGATCATTCCTGGGCGGTGGGGCTGCTCGCCATCGCCATGCTACTGCATAACACCGGCTATATCTGGCTCTACAAAAAAACCGCCTTTCGCGAGCGAGCCGACTATACTGAACGGCTGGTTGAGCAGGCCCAACGCAATTCCGCCTCGCCCCTCCCCATCTCCAATCGAAGCTTCCCCTTCAATCTCGATCTGGCGCACGACGTAATCCTCGTTCGCACCGGCCAACACCGGGCCGTCGAGTTTATCGATTGAATAATAAATTCGTCCGGGAACAAAACGAACGCCCCTCTCGTCCGTACTAATAACAACAAAGGCAGACCGTCTCCGCGCGACCCTTTCCCCAACTACACCATCGCGCGGAGACGTACTAACTTGCCGGTCGTACTCACTTGCCGGGCGGTTCGCTCATCGAATGCGATAATCAAAATATGCCAGTTTTAGGGGAGCGGACGCTCGTTGACGAGTTGATGCGCATCCCCGGCCTCCAGTTACTCCCCGCCGAGCCGCTGGCTCGCCACACCCGCTTCGCTCTCGGCGGTCCCGCGCGTCTGCTGCTGGATGCTCTCACCGTCGCGGCGCTCCATTCCGCATTGGCGATTCTGCGCGAAAGTGAACATCCCTTTCTGCTCATGGGCGGTGGCACGAACCTGATCGTCGCCGACTCGGGCTTTGACGGAGTCGTGTTGCGCTTTCGCGGCGACCGTCTGCGGCAGCACGAACGCGAACTCATCCACGAACTCATCATCGGTGCCGGCGCGGATCTCGAAACGCTAGTCGACGCCTCCGTCGCCACCGGACTCGCCGGTCTTGAATGCCTCAAACGCATTCCCGGCTGGGTGGGGGCGGCCATCTATGGCAATGCCGGTGCCTATGGCCAACAAATCAGCGACCGCTTGGTATCGGTCACCTTCCACGATGGCCTCGCCGTGCGTCAGCTGCCGCGCGATGGATGCGGGTTCCGCTACCGGTCAAGCCTTTTCAAAGAGCATCGCGATTGGGTGATCTTAGAAGCCGCCTTCGCCTTAGATCCCGGCGACCCATCGGCCCTCGCCGCTCGCGCCGAAGAGATTCGCGCCATCCGCGACGAAAAGTTCCCTCCCACGATGCGTTGCGCCGGCTCAATCTTTAAGAACTTGATCCTCGCCGCGCTGCCCCCGGCCGCCCAGCGCCAAGTGCCAACCGCCGTGGTGAAAGGGGGGAAAGTACCCGCCGCCTGGTTCCTTGAACAAGTGCAAGCCAAAGGCCTCTCCCGCGGCGGAATTCACGTGGCTCGCTATCACGCCAACCTGCTTTACAACGACGGCCATGGGCAAACGGCTGAACTGGTCGGCCTGATAGACGAACTGAAAGGGCGCGTCGCCGCCGCATTCGGCATCTCACTCGAAGAGGAGGTGCAGTATGTGGGCTTTACGGGGCGCGCTAGTTATTAAGCTTTTGATATACGAAGAAAAGGCGAAATTAAGGCCGCCATCGCCGTTCGCGTTGAATCTTTCCCCATTCAGCCGCCAAGCCTTCGCTTCCCTGGCTCGGCTGTGTTCCAATTAGAACTTGGGTTTATATGGCATTACGTGATTTCCGGCCGAAGCGCGCTCTCATCGGAGCCTGGCGCCTCGCCCGCGAGTTGGGTCTGGTGGCGAAAGGGCTCGCCTCCTCTGACCATGTCGTGCAAGCGCACATCATCCCGACGCGCCGCTGCAATCTCGATTGTGGCTACTGCAATGAATACGACGACGTGTCGAAGCCGGTTCCGCTCGCCACCATGATCGAGCGCGTGGATCACTTGGCCCGGCTGGGTGCGTCTTTGATCACCATCTCCGGCGGCGAGCCATTGTTACATCCCGAGCTCGACCAGATCATCGCGCGTATTCGTCACCACGGGGCGATTGCGGGCATGATCACCAATGGGTTGCTCCTCACGGCGAAACGGGTCGAGGAACTGAACGCCGCGGGCCTCGATCATCTGCAAATCTCCATCGACAACGTCGTCCCGGATGAAGTGTCGAAAAAAAGTCTGCGCGTGCTCGACCTGAAGCTGCAAGTGCTGGCCAAATACGCCGATTTTCACGTCAACATCAACTCGGTGGTCGGGGGCGGCGTCAAGAACCCTGAGGACGCCTACACCATCGCCACCCGCGCAATCGAATATGGTCTCAGCTCCACCGTGGGGATCATTCACGATGGCCATGGACAGTTGCAAGCCCTGCCCGACAAGGTCCGTGACGTCTTCTTTCGGGTCCGCCGTTTGCAGAAAAAGAGCTATGCGCGGCTGAATCATTTCCAGGAAGCGATCGCCCTGGGCAAACCGAACAATTGGCGCTGCCGCGCGGGCGCTCGCTACCTCTACATTTGCGAAGAGGGGCTGGTGCATTACTGTTCGCAGCAACGCGGCCATCCGGGTGTGCCGCTCGCCGGATACACTATCGGAGACATCCGCCGCGAGTATCTCACTGAGAAAGCCTGCGCCCCCAATTGCACTATCTCCTGTGTCCACCAGACTTCGCTGATGGACTTCTGGCGTGACCCGCAAACCATTCCCGCTCCTCACTTCGAAAAGTCCGAGCGGCTCACCCAGATCCAGACGGCTGGCCACTAACTTGAGTAAGCCTCGCATTGCGGTCATTGGCGCCGGCAAGTTCGGTGAGAATCATGTCCGCCATTTGAGTGTTCACCCCGGCGTAGAACTGGTGGCCGTGGCTGACCCGAATCCGGCCGTCCGTGCGCAGTTCCCCACGCTGCCCACGCTGGCCGATTACCGCGAACTCGTTGGGCGAATTGACTGTGCGGTGGTCGCCGCCCCCTCCAGCCAACACGCCGAAATCGGTGGCGTATTGCTCGCGGCCGGCATCGACGTCCTGATGGAGAAGCCCATCGCGGAGGACTCGGCCGGTGCCAGCCGCCTCATTGAACTCGCCGCCGTGCATGGCCGCATTCTCCAAATCGGCCATCTGGAACGCTTCAACCCGGCCGTCGAGGCGCTGGCCGCCAAGATCAAACTGCCGCTCTTCTTCGAAGTGCATCGCTTGAGCGCTTTCTCGCCGCGCAGTCTCGACATCGACGTCGTGCTCGACCTGATGGTGCATGACCTCGACCTGTTACTCGCCTTCACCGGCCAATTGCCTTGCGCCATCCACGCGGCGGGCATTCGGGTGCTGAGCGCCAAAGTGGATATCGCCAACGTGCGGCTCGAGTTTCCCTCCGGCTGTGTCGCCAATCTCACGGCCAGCCGCGTCTCCACCGAACAGGTTCGTAAACTGCGCCTTTTTCAGCCCCACGAATACCACTCGCTCGATTTTGCCAAGCAAGAGCTGTTCTCGATTCAAGCGGGTGGAGCAGGGGGATTCCAGTTCAATCATGCCGTGATCGCGAAGTGCGATGCGCTCTTGTCGGAACTCAATGAATTTATCGATTGTGTCATCACGCGCCGTCAGCCCCGCGTGGATGGCGCGGCCGGCCGGCAAGCGCTCCACCTCGCGTTGGCCATCATTGCTAAGATCGAAGAGCACGCGCGGATTGTCGAAGCTACCCTGGCTGAGCATAATCGGCAGCCGGCAAAGTAACAAAGCCTCTCGCCTGCGCGTCCAACCAATTTAGTGCCCCCGAACCCGACCGAACCCGCAACGCCGACCATTGATTTCCTGATCGATTGGGACCAACAACGGGAACGGCGGCCGCTTTGGGTACCGGCCGTGCTTTCGGTGGTGGCGCACGTCTTCTTCTACGTCTTCTTTCGCGTGCTGCCTGACCTGCCCGTGCGCCAGTTTTCGTCGCCCGTGCCCACCGCTGCCGAGATGAAGGCGCGCGCGACGCCCTTAGTGATGCCGCCGGATTTGATGACGCAGAAAGCCCCCAATCGCCAGAAGCCGACGAAGGAATTCGACCTCGAAGGGCTGGTCGCACCTAAAGTGGACCAGATGTTGAAGCAACCCGGCACGGTGGCCCGCCCGGCACCGCGGCCGCTGTCGATGCCGGGCCCGGAACGGGCGCAAGTGCGTGCGCCACCGAAAATCATCATGCCGGCCCCGGAGCCGGCTGACCGTCAACAAGCCGCACTGCCCCAACTAGGCAATGCGCTCGAAGGCATTCAAGTTCGTCCGCCCCAGCCGTCGCCTGAGCCGGAAAAGAAGCCGAAACTCACTTTCGAAAGCGTCGGAGCCAACATGTCGGGCGGCACCGGAGCCAATAGCGGCGTGAAGATTCAAACGGCTAAGTCGAGCATTGAGGAGGCGGTGCGGGCCGTGTCCCGGAATCAGGCGGCCGGTGGCTTGATCGTCTCTGACCACGGCGACATCGGCGGCATTGCGCCCGCGCCTAATAGCTTGCCTTCGCCTGGCAAGACCGGCTCACAGATTGAGCTTCTCAGCGATCCGCAAGGCGTCGATTTCAAACCCTACCTGATCCAAGTGTTGGCCGCCGTGCGCCGTAACTGGTTCGCCGTCATACCGGAGAGCGCCCGCCTGGGTGGGCGTCCGGGCCGCGTCGCGGTGCAGTTCGCTATCAGTAAAAATGGCTCCGTGCCGAAGCTGGTGATTGCCGGCGGCTCCGGCACCGAATCGTTTGACCGCGCGGCGGTGGCGGGCATCAGCGCCTCCAATCCCTTCCCGCCCCTGCCCATCGAGTTTCGCGGCGATCAGGTTCGCTTGCAACTGGTGTTCAACTACAACATGCCCGCGCGTTAGGCGTTCAGGATGCCGACGAACTCTTCGGTCGTTCGTGCTTCGACGCCCGGCAAAAGCGCCGGCGTCCGCACCACGGCGGACTTCGATCGCCGATGGACGACAAACGCCCGTACGGGCCGCTGCCGCTTCACCAAAGCCTGCCGTAGGGTGTCCACGCTCTCCGCCATGCGCGGGACCGGTGTCCGGGAGGCCTTCGCCTCCACCAGCCAGACCTCGCCGCCCGGGCCCGGCACCACGAAGTCCACCTCCAAGCCTTGCCGGTCACGAAAATAGTACAACTCTTTGCGCCGCCCACGATTCACCTGCCATTTGCAGATCTCGCTCGCGATAAAGCCCTCATAGAGCGGTCCGAGGAATGGCGACTGGTCCAGGTCAGCGGGAGAGGGTACCGACAGCAGAAAGCAGGCCATCCCCGAGTCAAGCCAATACACCTTCGGCGACTTGATCAGCCGCTTGCCCAGGTTTTCGAAATACGGGGGCACGCGCAGAATCTGATTGGTCATTTCAAGAACCCGCAGCCACTGTTCAATCGTGGGCACCGTCACGCCCAACGGCGCGGCCAGATCCGTGCGGTTGAGCACTTGCCCATGCCGGGTCGCCAGCAGCGTCAGAAAGGTCCTGAAAGTGGGTAGATCGCGCACGTTGGTAATGGAGCGGACGTCGCGCTCCAGATAAGTTTGCAGATAGGAGTTGAAGCGCATCTCGCGATCGCGCGGCCGGGCCAGCACCTCCGGATAACCGCCGAGGAACATGTCCACCTTCGGGCTCTCCGCCCAACTCATCGGCAGCAACTCCAGAATCGCGGCCCGCCCGGCCATCGACTCGCTGACGCCTTTCATGAGTGGCAACTCCTGCGAACCGGTGAACAACCACTGTCCCATCCGGCGTGGATGCTGGTCGATCATGGTCCGGACGTAGTTAAAAAGCTGGGGCGCATTCTGAATCTCATCGAGGATCACCGGCGGCTTTAACGCTTCCAGCAGCGATCGTGGATCCACCTTGATCCGCGACTGGATATCGGGATCTTCGAGCAGCACGTAAGTGGCATCGGGGAGCATCTCCCGCAGCAAGGTGGTCTTGCCGGCCCGCCGGGGGCCCGTCAGGACGACAGCCGGAAAGGCCCGCATGGCCTGGGTGACCGTATGCTCCAGCATTCTTTGGATCGGTTCCATAATGACAATTCTAAATTAGAACTTTAATTTTGTCACGATATTTGTTGAACCATAAAAATGACAATTCTAAAATACAACTTTAAAATTGTCATTTCACTTCGTACCCGCCGCGCGCCCGGATCTGGGCTTTCGGGAAACGCCTTCTCCCCGCCGCCGACAGCTCCACTCGCAGCCGCCGGAACTGTCCGGTCTTCGCTTCCCCGGGCAGCGCAAAAGCCAATGAATACCGGCTCCTCAGCCGTCCCAGCATCTCGCCAAACGCCTGGCCGGCCCGCTCCGCCTTCACCGCTTCCCCGCCCGTCCTTCCGGCGACCGAAAAGACATCGCTCGGCGAAAAATCCGGATTGCTGCCGGGCAGCGCACGCGCCCCGCGCACCTTCCCCACGACGATCGCGTTCACCACCACATTCGCCGCCGACAACGCGCGCACCGCCTCGTCTTCCGTCACCAGATGATTGAGCCCGGCCCCGTCGGTCAGCATCAACACCGCCCGCCGCCCCACTTGGCCCGCAGCATCCTTCTGGAATTCGGCGGCCGCATCGAGCAACGCCGCATGAATCGCCGTGCCAGCGGGCATCTTCGCGTCCAATACGGCCACCTCAATCTCCCGCGCCGCTTCCGGAAAATGATTGGAGAAAGCATGAAAGACCTGCGTGCCCTTACTGAACACCATCACGCCGGCCCGATCCTGGGGCGTCAATTGGCCCAGCGCTTGCCGGGCCGTCTGGCCCATTTGTTCAAGGTAACGCTTCATGCTTCCTGACACGTCCAGCAACAGCAGCACGGTGACAGGCTCCGCGTCATGCCCGAAGTAAACCAAGGGCTGCACCGCGCCTTCGTCGTAGATCACGAAGTCGTCTTTCGTCAAACCGGTTACGGGCCGGCCGTGGTCGACCACCTGCGCATCCACGCGGACCTGCGTCACCGTCGAGCGAAAGATGACCTCGTCCGGTGGCTGTTGGGCGAAGATAAGACTTGCAAAGAAATATGGCATGAGAAACGTCATCGTTGGCACCGCCGGCCACATCGACCATGGTAAGACGACGCTGGTGCGCGCGCTCACCGGCGTCGATACCGATCGTCTCGCCGAAGAGAAGCGACGCGGCATCTCCATCGATCTCGGCTTCGCCCACCTGCCGCTCTCCGCTGATCTGAGCCTGGGCTTCGTCGACGTCCCGGGCCATGAGCGCTTCATCAAGAACATGCTCGCCGGCGCGAGCGGTATTGACCTCGCCCTGCTGGTGGTCGCGGCCACCGAATCGATCAAACCGCAGACGCGCGAGCATTTCGACATCTGCCGCCTGCTCGGCATCGAGTCCGGCGTCGTGGCCATCACCAAGTCCGATCTCGCCGACCCGGACCTCGTCGAACTGGTGAAGTTGGAAGTGGCCGAACTCGTCGCCGGATCTTTCCTCGCCTCCGCCGCGATCGTCCCGGTGAGCGCCACCACCGGCGCCGGCCTTCCGGCACTGCGGGAAGCGCTCGCCGCGGCCGGGCATCGCGTCACGGCGAAAAGCTCCCGCGCCTGGTTTCGCCTTCCCATTGACCGCGTCTTCACCATGAAGGGCCACGGCACGGTGGTGACGGGCACGCTGACGGCTGGCGAACTCAAGCTGGAGGATGAGGTCCGCGTCTATCCGGAGATGCTGACGGCCCGGGTGCGCGGCTTGCAGAAGCATGGCGAAGCGGCGAACCACGCGACCGCAGGCCAGCGCGTCGCCCTGAACCTGGCTGGCGTTGACAAGGCCGGTCTGCGCCGCGGCCAAGTGCTGGGGGCACCCGTCTTTGAGCCGGTGACGCGCCTTGACGCGATGCTCACTCTGCTGCCCTCCGCCAAGCCTTTAAAGCGCGGCGCGCCGGCGCATTTCCATGCCGGCACCGCCGAACTCGAAGCCACCGTAACGCCCTTGGATGGCCGGCTGAAGCTGGAGCCTGGCAGCCAAACGCTGGTCCGTTTGGAGTTGCGGGAACCGACGCTGATTTTGCCCGGCGATCGCTTCATTGTCCGCCTCTTTTCTCCAGTGGTGACCATTGGCGGCGGCACCGTCATCGACATCTCACCGCCCCGGCGATCCGCAGCGTTCCCTTCGAAAGAAGCCCGGACCCGCGCTTTCCAAAGCGACCTGACCGGCACCCTGATTCAGGAGTCGCCCGGTGGAATGCCGCTGGCTACCGCAATCGCCCGCACCGGCCTCCAGGCCGCCCAAATCCTGGCCGGGGATCGCCCCCTTGTGCGGGACTCTTCGGGCACATGGCTGATTCATCCTCCCTGGCTCGCCGCGAAAGCGACTCAACTCCAGACCCTCCTGGCTGATTTTCATACAGCGAATCCGCTGCAACCTGGCTGGTCAAAGGAGGAGGCTCGCGCACGGCTCATGCCCCAGTCGCCCGCCGCGGTTTTCGAGCACCTGCTGGCGGAAACAAAAGCGATTACGGCGGTGGGCGACCTGCTGCGGCTTACGTCGCACCGGATTGTGTTGCAACAGGATGAGTCCGCTGCCTTAGCCAAGATGGAAAAGTTGTTTGCCGATGCCGGGCTGTCGGTGCCGGCGACGAACGAGGTCCTGGCACAATCCGGCATTGACCCGGCGCGCGCCAAAACGCTGCTTCAAGCCTTGCTGCGCGACCGCAAGCTGGTCAGGATCAGCGCTGATCTGGTTTATCACTCATCTGCGCTGAGCCAAGTGCAAGCGCTATTGAAAGCCAAAGCCGGCCAGCGGTTCGGAGTAGGCGACTTTAAAGATTGGACCGGTGTTTCGCGAAAGTACGCCATTCCCTTGCTCGAATTTCTCGACCGTCAACGAATCACGCGCCGCGATGGCGAACAGCGGGTGATTAATGCTTGACAGTCTGTCGTTTTTTAAGCATACTATACACATGAAACGCACAAATGTTGTGTTGAATGACGAAGTCTTAGAAGAGGCCACCCGGGTCTTGGGTGTAAAGACTTATTCGGCGGCCATCAACATGGCGCTTGAAGAGGCCATCCGAGTGAAGAAAATCCGCAACATGGCTGCGCTGTTCGGCAGCGATCTATGGCAGGGAAACTTGGCTGAAATGCGTGATGACGCGCCCATTGCCGACTCGGCTAAAGCCTAAATGATCCTGGTCGATACCTCGATCTGGATCAGGCTGTTGCGCGACCCCACTTTGGGCGATCGATTGGGAGAGCGCATTCTGGAATGCGTGACGTGCCCCCCCGTAATGCAGGAACTCTTCCAGGGCCTGCGTGAGGAACCGCGGGCGCAAGTGATCCGGGACGGCATGCTGGCGCTGCCGCAGGTGGCCGATCCTCTCAAACTCGACACGTTCCTGGCGGCGGCTGACCTTTTCCGCATCGGACGCCGGAAAGGCTTGACGATCCGGTCGTCGTACGACTGCCTGATCGCCGCCATCGCCATCGAGCACCAGTGCGCTGTTTGGCATCATGACCGCGACTTCGAGCACTTGGCTTCTTACACCGGGCTCCGCCTGATTCGTCCGGCCTAGACGAACGGCCATCGAAATGAAACCTCATTCGTCTATGCTCAAGAGCATGAGATTGACTATCGGCATACTGCTAAGCTGCTCGATGATGATGGCTGCAAAGATCGAAGTGCATGGACATCGCGGCGCGCGCGCCATGATGCCCGAAAACTCATTGCCCGCGTTCGAGTACGCCATTGGCCTGGGCGTGGACGTTTTAGAACTCGATGTCGCCGTCACCAAGGACGACGTCTTAGTGGTTTCACACGATCCGGAGATGAGTGCGGTGCATTGCGTGGGCCCGGAAGGCTCGCCCCGTTTGATTCGCGAAATGACTTACGCGCAGCTGCAGCTTTGGGACTGTGGCGCGAAAGCGAACCCTGAATTTCCTCACCAGAAAGCGATCCCCGGCACGCGCGTGCCGTCGCTCGACTCAGTGTTTGCGCTGAGCAAAAAAGGCAAATTTCAGTTCAACGTCGAAACCAAAATATTTCCGCATCGTCCAAGCGTGACGCCGGAGCCGGAGCGGTTTGCCGAGTTGATGCTGGCGGCCATTCGAAAGCACCATCTCGAACAGCGCGTGATCGTACAGTCGTTTGATTTCCGCACTCTAAAGGCCATGAAGCGATTGGCTCCTGAGATTCGGCTCTCGGCTTTGCTGGCATTCGCTCCGCAAGACTTTGTCGCTTCGGCGCGGGAAGCGGGGGCGACGATCGTGTCGCCGCAATTTAAGTTGGTAACGCCGGAGAAGGTCCGGGTGGCACATGAGGCTGGTCTACAAGTGGTGCCGTGGACGGCCAACACGCCGGCTGACTGGGAAAAGCTGGTGGCGGCGGGGTCCGATGCGATCATCAGTGACGATCCGGCGGCATTGATTGAATTTCTGAAGGCCAAGAAGCTGCGCTAAACCGCGAATACGAAACAACGCCAATTTTACGATTTAGCCCGTGGGATCGAGCGATTACCGGGCCTCAAATGGACACTGAGCCCAAGCGGGAGTTCGATCAAACCCAGTTGGAGCCACAAGAAGTAGCGGGTTCATTGGGTTACTTTTGACACTCGGCTTTGGACCGCCCTGGAGACCGGCTACCCGGTCGGCGTGCGCGGTAGGACCGGGCCTCCAGGCCTAGCCAGGAGGCCGTCCTACGGCGGAGATTAGCGCGAGGTGGAGGCGCGACGGGCCGTGCCGCCGAATTTGGGGCCGGCGGACTTGGGCTTGAAGCCGCCGCCGAAGGTGCGGGGCTTGGCCGCGCCAGCGCCGCTCTTCGCCCAGGCGGGCTCGGTGCGATTCTTGGATTTGCCGTACGCCGGCTTCGGCGCGAACGAAGGGGCCGGATCCTCGAAGAGGGCCGCGGCGGGAACATGGTCCTTGTGCCAGGCCATGGCTTCGGTGGTGGGCCGCCGGGTGAGCGACATCTTGAGCTCGCGCTCAAAACGGCGAATGGTTTGACGATCGGCACTGGTGCCAAAGGTGGAGGCGACGCCACGAGCGCCGGCCCGGCCGGTGCGGCCGACGCGATGGACGAAGTCCTCGGAAGCCATCGGCAAATCGAAGTTGATGACGTGGGCGATGCCTTCGACGTGGATGCCGCGAGCGGCAACGTCGGTGGCGACGAGCACGCGGTAGGTGCCCTTCTTGAAGCCGTCGAGCGCCTGATTGCGCTGTCCCTGCGTGCGATCGCCATGGATGCGCGCGGCTTTGACGCCGACGCGGCCCAGGTTCTTCTGCAGTTTGTCGACGCCATGCTTGGTCCGGGCGAAGACCAGGAAGCTGCCGGCTTCATGCTCCAACATATATTGCAACAACGGCAACTTGCGTTCCTGATCGATTTCGTAGACATGCAAGTCCACTTTGTCGGCCGGATGGGTGTGCGCCCCGGCTTCGATGCGAAGCGGCTGGCGAAGGTACTTCTGAATCAGGCGTTCAGCCGACTTCTCGATGGTGGCCGAGAAGAAAAGCGTTTGCCGGTCAGGTGACATGCCG
Organism: Bryobacteraceae bacterium; assembly: GCA_031367405.1. Lineage (GTDB taxonomy): Bacteria > Acidobacteriota > Terriglobia > Bryobacterales > Bryobacteraceae > JALHNI01. The sequence goes on along the minus strand of JANLPT010000126.1, from coordinate 374 downwards.
GAGAGAATGCGTTCGATGGAAGGCAGGAAACCCATGTCGAGCATGCGGTCGCCTTCGTCCAGCACCAGCAGGCGCACGGTGTTCAGCTTCACCAGGTTACGGTCAAGGAAGTCACACAGGCGGCCGGGCGTGGCAATAATGACCTGCGCCCCTTGGCGGATGTCATTCAGCTGACCATTCTCATTGAGGCCGCCGACGACGGTGGCGGCGCGGAAGCCGGTACCACGCGCCATTTCGACGAAAGCCTTCTGAATCTGGATCGCCAGTTCGCGGGTGGGGCTGAGGACCAGCGCTTGTACGCCGGGCTTCTTTTCGGCCTTCAGCAGCGACTCGAGCATCGGAAGCAAGAACGCAAGCGTTTTGCCGGTGCCGGT
>JANLPT010000159.1:0-42524 GCA_031367405.1 Bryobacteraceae bacterium | reverse complement strand
CCAAAGCCGAGATCAGATACGGCGGCGTAGGCGAGCCGGCCGTCGGTGCTGATGCCCCACTGAATGCCGCCTAGCACGCCGCCTTGGCCGACACGGGCATGCCACAGGACTTCGCCTTGCTTGTCCGGATCCACGGCATGTACTTCGCCTGATTTCTGCGCGAGGATCAGCGCGCGGCGTGTGCCTGCTAGATTCACCAGCATGGCGGAAGCGCCGAGGTCATGGTCCGGCCCGTCGGAATCCGGGCAATTGAATTTCTCGGGATTGGCGCAGGACGAATTGAAGGCATCGTTGGCCAGGATCTGCTTCACCCATTGGAGCTTGCCCGTATCGAGCGACAAAGCCATCACAGCGTCGGAGTTCGGCGTTGGGGGGTCGGAGTAATTGTCGCCGGTGGTAACATACATCACGCCATGAGCGGGATCGAGCGTAACCGCGCTCCAGACGCCTACGCCAGACGGACCTATGGTGGGCTTGCCGCGCTTGGAGATCGGCCCGGCCTTGGCTACGGTGTCAATGGTGTAAGTCTTCCAGAGTAACTTGCCATTTAGGCCATCGACGGCCACCACGCTGCCACGGAAGCTACAACAAATGTAAGTGCGATTGGTGGCCGAAGACTCTTCATAAGAAGCGACGCCGGCATAGACGCGGCCTTGATGAATGACGGGCGTCGCGGTGACCAAGGCGGCCGGATGCTCGTCGAGGTGGAGCTTCCAAAGGGGCGCGCCGGTGGTGGAGTCGAGGGCGTGCAGATAACCCGCGCTGTCGCCGGCCAGCAAGATCGAGCGGCCTTGCACCTGGCCGATGGCGATGGCCGTGCGGATGGGCGCGGGCACCGTAGTGCTCCAATGCTGGCAACCCGTCGCGGCATCGAGGGCATAGACGGTGCCGTCGTGGGAGCCGACAAAGAGGCGGCCCGCGAAGACGGTGGGCTGGGCGCGCACGGAGGTGCCACCGGGGAAGCCAAAGGCCCACTTCAGCTTCAGGTTGGGGACCGCAGCGGCGGCTAAGCCGGGCTTCGGCTGGAAGCGCCAGTTGGCGTCGCTGTTGGCCCATCCGGTCCAGTCGCTGGACGAAGCGCGAGGCTTCCAGTCACCGGCGGGGCAAGGATTTTGGGAAGGCGGGTTCACCACGGTCTCCGAAGAGCCGAGCAACTTCGCGACCGAGAGTTGCTCTACGCGGGACAAAGCCGCGCCCTGCTGCTTCATTACGCCCGAAGCGAGAGCCCGGATGATCGTGGCGGCCGGCATCTTCTGCAGCACCGACTTGGCCGGGATGCGGCTCTGTGGGTCGGGCGCATCGTGGCAGGCGGCGCAGTGCTTCGCGTAGAGGGCAACGCCGAACGGATCGTCGGCGGCCCAACAACAACCGGCCGCCAGCAGAAGAGCGATACGCAAAGTTACTTCCGCTGGTCTTTACCGGGAGCGTCGTAAGGCGCGCCCGTGCCGGAGGAGCCGAGGAAGAACTTCTGGCCATCGGGCAAGGTGACATCGCGGCCATTGGCCCGCGTCGAACGGTCCTTCGACTGATAACCGTCGACGATGACGGCTTGCCCAATCTTGAGGGTGTCGCGCTTCAGGCCACGGCGCAGCAGGCTGTTGGGCGTGCCGCCCTCCACCATCCACACCTCCTTCGCGCCATCCTTCTTCGTCACTTCGACGTGGATCCAGGTATGCGGATTGATCCATTCGATACGCACAATGGGCCCCTTCAGCAAGACGGGCAGGTTCGGGTCGAACTCGGCGCCGAAGGCATGGTGCGCATAGAGCCGCCAGGCTCCCAGGGCAACGATCATCAGGGATAAGAGGTATTTCATGGGCTTTTCTCAGGGTTTCTTCTGGGCGAGCGCTTCGGCTTCCAGCCGCCGCGCGCCGCGCAGAATGCCGGTAAAGGAATAATTGCCTTCGTGGCAAGCGTACTCATACATGCGGGCACCGGTGGCGGGCCAGACGATCTCACCCGTCCACGGCTTGGTCCAGACGGTAGGATCTTCAACGGTGAACTTGTAGCGCAGGGTTTTGGCATCGACGCGGGTGAAACGCTCGATGACGTGTAAGTTGCGGTCGGCAGAGCCCAGGGCCGGCTGGTCGTTAAAGTTGGTGGTATCGACCACGAGCGTATCGCCCTCCCAATGGCCGATGGAGTCACCCAGCCAACGGCGAATCTCCGGCGGCTCGTGCGGCGAATTGAGGCGCACCACGCGAGCGTCGTGTACCATTTCGTTCAGGATCATCACGTGATCCTTGGTCTGCACAATCTGCTTGAGGTTGTTGTACATCACGGGCAAGGCGGGCGGGCCGGCGCTGGCACCGAAGGCGAGCAGGCAGCGTTCGGCGGTGGGGCGCAATTCCGGGTCGTCGTAGGGGCCGGGCACAATGCCTTCGGTAATCCAGAAGGCGTCGCCGCGATTGGGCCGATTGTATTTGGCTCGCGCCGCACCCTTGGCTCGCGCCTCGGGCGTCATGGCCGGCAAGCGGCCATTCACCGGATCCACAACGATCGACGTGCGATACTGCCCATCGATCTTGAAGGCACCGGTGCCGATATCCGTCCAGACGGTGTTGTAGCCGCCGACGTTGCCGGCGGGCCCTTCGCTGCCATCGCCGCCCGCCGGGGGCGCGGCCCGGTTGGGGTCGCTGGCCTGGTTGGTCGCGGCCATCCGGGCGGCGGTGGCTTGGGCTAAGGCCTTGGCCTCGGCGCCGGTGAGCGAGAGCCGGTCGCCCAAGCCAGATGGACGCGTGAGCGGCGTGAGCGTGGCGATGTCGTACATGCCGGAGAGGTCGGGATGACCGCTGGCGGTACGGGGAAGGTCGGCGATTAGTAAGGAGACAGCAATCAGCGTCAGCATAGATTATTCCCTCTTCAAAGGTTGGCGTCGAAACTCGCCAAAGACCAGCTCTTCGACGAACTCGACACACTTAAAGTCCATCAGCCGGGCATCGGGCTCCATGCGCCGGTACAGCGGCAGCGAAATCTTCCAGGGCTTGGCGAAGACCTCGGGATCTTCGATGGTGGCTTCGTATTGGATGTGGTTGGGCGAGGTGAGCTTGTAACGTTCCACGACGTGCAGTTGGTTGCTATGGTGAGTGCCGGAGCGGTCGAACCAGGTTTGATCGTTCTGGCCGGTGACGTCCACCACCAGCGTGTCGCCTTCCCAGCGCCCTACTGACTGGCCCATCCAGGAATCGGTTTCTGCAGGCCCGGGATTCTTGAAGTAGATATCGCGAAACGCGCCGGCAAACTCGTAGTTGATAAAGAACTGCTTCGCATTCTGCAGAATCTGGAACGGAAAGGGCAAGTAAGTGGCGCGCGGCACACCGGGCATGTAACAACGAATCTCCGGGTCGCGATCGATCCAATGGATCCGGTTCTCTTCGCGCTTCTGCTGCGCTTCTGGCTTATAGGGAATCTGCCCCCCTTCTACGATACCCATGCCGCCGGGTACCGACGCTACGGTGCCCAGACGCAGTAACGGCACGGCCGGCAGTGGCCCATGGGGACCAGCCCTCAACATCATGGAGGCGCGCGCCATATGGCGTTCAATGTCGTAATTCGCCGAGCCAATGGCCTGCCAGATGCCGTTAAAGTCCGGTTTGCCGCCGGGGAGCCGGGGAATCGCCGCCGGTTGCGTCCGCACTTGGCCCCACGCGGTGAACGCCACGATCAGCCCCAGCCAAAGTTTCATGAGCACACTGGTCATCCTAACACCTCAGTAAAATGCGATCCAGCGTCCGGAAAACCCAACGCCGAGCCACAGCGCTTGCGAGGCCAACGCGGTGAGGCCGGCCATCCCGTACGCGACGCGGCCGGGCTCTGCGGCGGCCACGCGACGGCGCACCGTGTAAGTGAAGATGGTGGCGAGCAGCAGCAGGGACATTTTGTAGAAGAACGGCGGGCTGAAGTAACACTTGATCGCCTCCGAGAGAAACATCGGAATGCCGGTGGCGATGATGGCCACGAGCGCGCCGGTGAGCCAGGGCTGCATTTGGCGCGCGACCGAAGCGGTGGTTTGCGACCGCAGGCCGAACCCCAGCAGGCGCAGGTCAAGGGCCAGTAACGCGCCGCCCAGCAAGGCGAGCGCCAGCAGATGCACGCATTCAATCAACGGAAACATCCAGAGCGATTCGCGCACCGTGGTGCCCAGCCAGGTGGCTTCGCACCATTGAAAAAATGGTTGCCAGTTTTGCGTCATTACTTCTGAAACCAGTTATAGGCCTGCATGCGTCCGCAGATCACCACGCCGCACCAAAGGATCAGCGAAAGCACGCCGGCCAGCCTCGCTCGCGCGGGCGGCGAGGGCGCCAGGTCCCAGGCGGCCACGCGGCGGTAGATGGTGAAGTGAAACAGCAGGGCGTTCACGCCGGTGAGCAAGATCAGGATCATCTTCACGCGGAAGAAAATGTTATTGGCGGCCTTCACCGGGCCCGAATAGAATAGCAGCAGACCGCTGATGGCCATCAGCACGAAGCCGAACAGGGCCACCGGCAGCATCCGTCCCGCGACTTCCGACACGGGGACACCCCGCAATCCGACGCCCACCAGGCGCAGGTCAAGCATGGCGATCATGCCCAGAAACAGCCCCAGCGCCAGCACGTGCGTGGTCTCCACCAGCGGATAAAGGAGCAGCGACTCGCGAATGAACACGCTGCCGGGCGTGGCTTCGAGCCACTGAAAAAATGTCATGATTTCCATTCCGGTGTCGTTTCCGATGGCGGCCAGCCGATTCAGGGAGTATACAAGACGGGGAGACGACATTGACGATTTTCTGAACAAGGGATTGGCTTTTGGGCTTCGTGGGGCTTATGGTGGTAACGGAAGAAGTTACCCAAATCGCAATCATGATCACCCCGAAAACCATCCTCCTCCCCGTTGACTTTTCACCGAGCGCCGTGAGGGCGGCGGCCCATGCCCGGATCATGGCCAAACAATTCGATTCGACCATCGTCACCTTACACGTCCTGCCGCCCCTGCAGGCCATGGCCGGGGACGTAGGTTCTGCGGAGGCCGTGTATGACTGGTACAACCTGCAGAAACCGCTATTGAAAGTCCGGTTGGAAGAGTTCACCAAGCTGCACCTTGATGGCTGCACGACGAAAGTGCTCTTCCGCGAAGGCGACCCCGCCACGGAGATTATTAACGCCGCGAATGAAGAGAAGGCTGACCTGATCATGCTCGCCACGCACGGCTACGGCGCATTCCGCCGCTTCCTGCTCGGGTCGGTGGCGGCGAAAGTCTTGAATGATTCGCGGGTCCCGGTGCTCACCGCCACCCACGTGGAAGCTCCGGCTGGCGAAGCGGTACAGATTAAAAGCATCATCGTGGCCGTCGAGATCGACGACCGCGCCACGAAACTGATCGCCGCCGGTGACAGCATGGCCAAGGCGTTCGGTGCCAGGCTCCATGTCGTTCACGCCAGCCCGGACGATGGGGCGGGCGCGGCCCATTTCATGGACCCGGCCTGGCGTCTCGATGTCGCCCAGATACTGCGGACGAAGCTGGAGGAATCCGTCAAGACGGCGGCCGCCACGGCCACCGTCCACGTCGTCCCGGGCGAAGCCGCCAAGGTGGTGCGCCAAGTTGCCGAAGACGTAAACGCTGGCCTCATCATCCTCGGCCGCCATCTGGACCACAGCTTTCTGGGGCGCCTGCGCACGCATAGCTACGCTATCGTGCGCGAAGCAACCTGTCCGGTGCTGAGCCTTTAAAGCTATGTCGAGCAAGCAGAGTCTAGTGGGAGCGTTGGTATGGATGGCCTGTTTGGGCGGATGCGGCGGTGCGCCAGCAGTGAAGCCGGGGCCCCCGATCAAAGCCGTGGCGACGCTCGAAGAGGTGATGCACGGCATGGTGATCCCGCATGCTCAGGTGGTGTGGGCCGCTTCGGGCACCATTTATACGGTGAAAGGCGTGGAAGAGCGCCAGCCGAAGTCAGAGGCCGAGTGGTTAGACGTGGAGGCCAGCGCCACCACGTTGACCGAAGCCGGCAATCTGCTGATGATGGAAGGGCGGGCCAAGGACAGCGGCCGTTGGATGGATCGCGCGCGGGCGCTGCGCGAGGCGGGCGCCGGTGTCCACGAAGCGGCCAAAGCGCGCAACGTGCAAGCGGTGTTTGAACGCGGCGGAGTCCTGTTTGAAGCCTGCCAAGGGTGTCACTTCGACTACCGGTTTGAAAAGGACCCCAAGGTGATTCGAACTCATTAACCGCTCGCCCCCGATCCAGCTGTTATCTACGGATGCGGCTCTTCGCTACTCAGCACCTTGGCACCCATCGCACCGCCCACGCTGGCCATCATGGCCAACGTGACGAAGATTGTCGCGAAACCCATGATCAATTCCGCAGGCCGGTCAATCATCTGGAGTTCACTTGGCCGGCCTGCCTTCTCCAGCTCCTTTTGCATAGCCGACCGGATCGACGGGTCACTCAACGCGAGGAACGTGATGGTGATCAGCACCAGCAGGATGAGAAAGCTGAAGACGCCGGTAATCCAACCGAGACGCGCCCCGCCCAATACGGACAACGGCTTTCCGCTCCGTAAGAGATAAAGGTAAACCGCGAAGAAGCCCGAGCCCAACGCCAGCAACAGCGAAGCGACGGTCTGCAACCCTGGGTCGCCCACCACACCGGAAACACCCAATAGTAGAACGGCCAGGCCAGCGGCAATCAGGCTCACCCGCACTGCCAAGCCATTCTTGAAGTTGATCTCGACGCGCGATTCAGCTTCCACCAATGCCGTCACCGGCAACGGCGGCGGCACTTCATCCTCGAACACCGGCTCGTCGTCCCGCATCGAGCGCCCACACTTATGACAGAAGCGGGCGTCTTCGGGAGGGTAAGCGCCACATGTACACCGCAGATCCACCTCTTCAGGATATATCCTGGAAGCTCATGGCCGCACACACAGTTCTCGTTCTCGGAAATCCCACTGCCCGCCACCTGCGTCTGCTTGACTCGCTGCCGCCCGAAACCAGCCTTGCGGTGGGTGAGACGTTAGAAGCCTTTGAGAGCTTGGCCCCCACCGCCGACATCATCTTCCACACCACCACGGACGCCGCCCTCTGGCCGGCGCTTCTGGCGCGGACGCCCCATTTGAAATGGGCCCATTCGCTCTGGGTGGGCATCGATAAGTTGCTGACGCCAGAGTTTAAGGCGAGCCCCATTCCGTTGACGAATGCGCGCGGTGCCTATTCAAAGTCGCTGGCGGAGTTCTGCATCCTGGGTATTCTCTTTCACGCCAAAAACGTTCGCCGGCTGCTGCAACAGGAAGCGGCCTCGCATTGGGAAAAGTTCGATTCCACTGAGATTCACGGCCAAACCCTGGGGATCATCGGCTATGGCGACATCGGCAAAGAGATTGGCAAGCGCGGCCACGGCATGGGGCTCAAGGTACACGCCATGCGGCGCAACCCCGCCCAATCGGCCGGCGACCCCATCCTCGAAAAGAGCTATGGTCCGGATCAGATGAACGAGATGCTGGCTGTCTGCGATTACGTGGCCCTGGCGCTGCCGCAGACGCCCGGCACGGTGGGCGTGGTGGGCGCTAAGGAATTCGCGGCTATGAAGCGTTCGGCGGTCGTGCTCAACGTGGGTCGCGGCTCCGCCATCAATGAAGCCGATCTGGTCGCCGCTCTAAAGAATGGCACCATCCATGCCGCCGCCCTCGATGTCTTTGAGAACGAGCCGCTGCCTAAGTCGAGCCCGTTGTGGGCGATGGACAATTGCTTCATCTCGCCCCACACCGCCGATAACACGCATACCTGGCTAGAGGACTCGACGCGCATCTTCGTCGAGAACTTCCAGCTCTATTCCGCTGGCCAGCCCCTTCGCAACATCGTCGACAAGCAAGCCGGCTACTAATGCCGCTTTCCGGCCTCACCGCTCAAGACGTCCGCGATGCTGCGGTCCGCATCGCCGATGCCATCAAGCACACGCCCGTCATGACGTCGCGCAGCCTCAACACTCGCGCCGGAGCCGCTTGCTTTCTGAAGTGCGAAAACTTTCAGACCTCCGGCTCCTTCAAAATCCGCGGGGCCACCAACTTTGCGAGGCAGATTCCGGTAGAGGATCGGCCCAAGGGCATTGTCGCCGTCTCGTCCGGCAACCACGGCCAGGCCGTCGCCATCGCCGCCCAAGCGCTGGGCATCCATGCCACCATCATTATGCCCAGCGACGCCCCGCAAGCCAAGGTGATCGCCACCCGGGATCGCGGTGCGGAGATCATTCTGTACGATCGGCTCACCCAGGATCGCGAATTGCTGGCGCGCGAAATGCTGGCCCGCACCGGCGGCACGTTTCTGCATCCCTTCGACGACGAACGCACGATGGCCGGCCAAGGCACCCTCGCTCTCGAACTGCTCGACGAGGTTGCTGACCTGGACACGCTCCTGGTCTGCGTCGGCGGCGGGGGCATGATTGCCGGCTGTTCCACCATCGCCAAGGCGATCGACCCGCGCATCCGCGTCTATGGCGTGGAGCCCGAACTCGCCAACGACACCTACCTGTCTTTGCGAGCCAACGAACGAATCGCCGTACCAGATTCCGCCACAATTGCCGATGGCCTGCGAGCCCCCCGGCCCGGCGCGCTCACCTTCCCCATTGTCCAGAAAAATGTGGAGGACATTCTGCTCGTCACCGAGGACGAAATCAAAGAAGGTTTACGATTCATGCTCGACCGTCTCAAGATCGTCGTCGAGCCTAGCGGCGCAGTCTGCGTCGCGGCGGCCATCGCTGGCAAACTGCCGGCGGGCACGGGTCGCGTGGGCCTAATCGTCTCCGGCGGCAACATCGACCTCGGGCTTCTGTCCGAAATCACCGCCGCCGGCAAGGCCTAACGCAAGTAAGCGTCGTCTCCCCGCCGCCAATCTTCGCGGACTGGCGCAAACACGTCGATCGCCACCGAATCCTCCAGCGCTTCCACGCTATGCGGCAGGTTCGGTTGAATCTCCATCACCTCGCCGCCCACCACTTCCACCGTCTTTTCCGGGAAGACAAAGCGCAGCCGTCCACTCATCAACACCGTCATCTGCTCATTGAGATGATGATGCTGGGCGACCCTCGCGCCCTGCTTCATTTCCAGCCGCGCAATCGTCGTATTCGTGCCGTGGATCACCTGGCGCACCACCAGGCTGTTCATCTGTTCGCGCGGGACATCATTCCAGGAGTGTAGGTTCATTCGGGCCACATCATACCATCGAAATCTTGGGCGTTTCTACCGCCTCGCCAGCCAACTCCCCGGCCGCCCCAGGTTCATTGTCAAGCCGGCCACCAGTTGGTGATCCACCACGGCCCCGCCGGCGCCGATCTGCTGCACCGATACATCCAAGGCAAAACGTGGCGTGAATTGGAACTCGATACCCTCGTACAACGAATGCTGTGGCGAGAAGTTGGTGGCCTTCTCATACAGGTAGTTCGCATGCGCCGTCACCCGGGCGCTCAGCTTCCGGCCGAAGCCGCCGCCGAGATCCAGCAGCCGCGTGGGGTTCAGGCCGGTGGCATGCGTCGCCTGGCTGTACGAAGCAGTGATGCCGCCATCCACCTTTCCCCTGAAGCTGACCCGCGCCAAGCCGACGCCTCCCCACCGCACCCCCGTGCTGCCGCGAGTGAAAATACTCACTTGCGGACCCGCCGCAAATGAGACGCGCCGCCAGTTGGAGAATTCATGCGTGGCCCCCAACGTCACCCGATCACTGAAGTGAGTCGTACGGCCTGGGCCATTCACCTCGCTCGACAACCCGTCGAAGCTGACGTTGTATTCCGTCCGGGTGGACTTCGGAGTGAACTTGATCACCGTGGGCAGAGCGAAAGCGCCGGCAACATCGCCGATGAGCGACACGTTGCCGCCGGTCTCCACTTCCACCGTGCCCTCCTGTGCGATGAGGCTATTGATGTGTACGCGCTTGCGCAACGATGCGCCGCCAGAGCCCTGATGCGAAGGCGAACGGCGTCGCCGGAGGATGGCGGAGTGAGCGGCGGGCACCGTGAAACTGATGAGCACTAAGCACCCGATGAAGGAACGCAACTTACTCCACCGCCGGCTCAAAGAGTCCGAAGGCGTAGACATCGCTGGCGGAACAGATTGCGACATACTGCTTGCCGTCCACTAAGTAAGTAATAGGCGACGCAGTAATATTCTGGGAAGTGCCAAAGTGCCAGAGATGCTTTCCTGTTTTAGCGTCCGCCGCGACTAACTGCCCGTTGTCATCGCCAAAAAAGAGGACGTTACCGGCGGTGGATACCGTGCCCGCCCATGCCGTTGCGGGACCCGTCATGGGATACTCCCAGACTCGCTTTCCTGTGCGCGGGTCAATCGCGCGCAAAAAGAGTTTGCCCGGCTCGGCCGGGATACTCTCGCCACCCGTACCCGCGAAGCCGAGCATCGGCTTAGGCTCTTTCGTGGAGCTGAAGTAGATATCGCATTGCTCCAGCGTGGGTAAGTAGAAGAGCCCCGTCCCCGGATTGTAAGAGGGTGACATCCAGTTAGCCGCGCCACGTACGGCCGGGCAAGCCCGCGTTCCGCCAGGGGTAGGATCTTTACCAGGCACGACGACCGGTTTCCCCTTCGCGTCGACGCCGGTCGCCCAATCGAGCTTATCGACAAAAGGCGTCGCCCGAAGGAATTCGCCCGTCACCCGATCCAACAGATACAGAAAGCCATTGCGGTTCGGATGGAGAACGACTTTACGTTGCTTACCCTCGTAAACCATATCGAGCAGCACCGGCCAGGATTGCGCATCCCAATCGTGCGTATCATGCGGCGTGAATTGGAAATACCATTTCAATTTGCCGGTGTCTAAGTCGACGGCGATCAAGGAGTCAGAAAAAAGATTCGTCCCTTCGCGGTCGCCGCCGTAAAAGTCCGGCCAAGGATTGCCGGTGGTCCAATAGAGCAGGTTCAGCGCCGGATCGTAAGTGCCCGACAGCCAAGTACTGGCACCGCCCCACTTGAGCGTAATATCTTTTGACCACGTTTCTGAGCCGGGTTCGCCCTTGGCCGGAATCGTCCAGAGACGCCACATTTCTTCGCCCGTCGAGGCAGAGAGAGCCATCAGAAAGCCCCGCGCCCCTGAGTCACCGCCGCCGGTTCCGACGACAATCTTATCTTTCACGACGAAGGGTGCCATCGTGGCGAAGTATCCTTCCTTGGAGTCGGCATACTTCTTATGCCACAGGATCGCTCCTGTTTTGCGATTGAGAGCGACTAAGTGGCAATCACTGGTAAGCAGATATACCTTGTCGCCGAGGATAGCGGCTCCCCGGTTCACCCGTTGACTCTCCGCTTGTTCGTCGCGATAGATCCAGATTTTGCGTCCCGTGCGGGCGTCGAGCGCGTGCAGCTGATTGGAATGGGTGACGTAGAGGATGCCATCGTAGACGATCGGCGTCCCCTCCAGTTTCCGGGTATCCGGAACATGATAGACCCATTTCGCAGTGAGGTTGCGCGCATTCGCCACCGTAATCTGAGCGAGGGGCGAATGCCGCTGGCCCGAGTAACTACCGGCATAAGTCAACCAATGCTGATTGGGCCCTTTGACAATGTCCTCATAGCGAACTTGGGCCGCCGCCGAGAGAGCCAATAAGAATATCCCTAGTTTCATTCATCTCTCCGGGCCGATTGGCGGCTCAAGAACTTAATCAGATCCCGCTGCTCCAGCGCCGTCAGCCGATCTTTATAAGAGGGCATGGGGCTCTTCATAGAAAGCTGCCGATCAGTTACATCGGCGGTTCGCAATAAAAATAAGTCACCGGCGTTGTCTACTAAAGTCATCGTGTAATTGGTGTAGTCACGCAATACGCCGGTCAGTGTCTTGCCGGACTTCAAATGCAAGACGGCCGGCTGATAGCCTTCCGCTAGCCTTTTACCAGGATCGAGTACGCCTTCCTGGATCAGATTCAATGGCCGGGACCCGCCTATGTTCGTCAAGTCCGGCCCCAACGATCCACCCTCGCCGCGCAGAGCATGGCAATTGCGGCAACCGCCTTTGCCCAGAAAAATTCCGCGCCCGGCCGCCTCGTCACCCGGAACCTCGACGTCGTAGGCCGGTGCGTTCAGGCCGCGCACAAAAGCGACTAACTGCCAGATTTGGGCATCCGGTAGATTGGTGGGCGGCATGTCCGTGCCGGGCAGGCCATTCTTCAGCGAGCCAAAGACCGTCTCGTCGTTTGAGCGCACCACCTGCCGCGCGGTCATCAAATTAGGCCCCCGGCCACCTTCACCATTCGGCCCATGACAGCCGGAGCAGGCACTCACGAAAAGCTTACGCCCTTGCTCGATACTGGCCGGATCCTTCATCAGAGAACTCTTGCGGAAATCAGCATTAGCCGCCTGCGCCAGGATACTCAAGATCATGAGGCTCAGCATTTTATTGTAGATAGTACGCGAAGAGCGCATCGCCGGCGGCGACCAGTAGATATTGGTGCCCGTCGATCATATAAGTTTGGGGAGCGTTGGAGACTTGACCAGGGCGCGAATGCCAGAGGATCTTACCACCGGCGGCATCGTAAGCGACTAAGTTGCCGCCAAGATCGCCGGCGAAGACAAGTTTACTGGCGGTGGTGAGGATGCCATTGCCTCCGCCGAAGCCTCCCGCGCCCGGATAGCGATGACGCCAAGCTACCTTGCCGGTTTTATAGTCGATGGCGGTGAGATAGCTGCCCGTCGACGCCACCATCTGCTCGTCCTTGCCTCCCAAGCCCATGGCACCGCGCGGATCGGTCTCGGTTAAGTAATACATGGCATACGTGTCGTTCTGCGGCACGTAGAAGAGTCCGGTGTCGGGCGAGTAAGCGGCGGGCGGCCAATTTGTGGCCCCATAGTTATTGGGCGAAACGAGTGAGCCGGCGACGATGGAATCCTTAGCAGGGTCGCGGATGGTTTGGCCTTTGGCGTTGAGAGACTGTACCCAATTAACGGTTTCAGAAAACTTGCTGGTGAGTAAGTGCTCTCCCGTGAGCCGGTCCACTACGAAAAAATAGCCATTGCGATCCGCGTGGAGCGCCATCTTGCGCATCTTGCCTTGGAACTCACCGTCCACCAGAATGGGGGTTTCGCTGGAATCCCAATCGTGGGTGTCGTGCGGATTCATCTGGTAATACCAAGCCATTTTACCGGTTTCGACATTGATTGCTACCAGCGAGCAAGTATATAAGTTGTCGCCTTCACGGCTCTTGGGATTGGTGTAAGAAGGCGAGGGGTTGCCGGTACCGAAAATATAAAGCTTCGTCTCCGGGTCGTAAGAGCCTGGGATCCAGACGTTGCCCGCGCCAAGCCGCGCGCCCTCCAGCGTTCCCCATGTCTCCAGGCCGGGGTCGCCCTTCTTTTGGGGCACGGTGTAGAAAGTCCATTGGACGTCGCCTGTCTCGGGGTCACGCGCTTGCACGTAGCCGGGCGCATCAAGGTCGTTGCCGGTACCGACGATGATATGGTTCCCGATGACAATCGGTGCCATGGTGGAAAAATACTGGCGGTTGAAGTCGGCAATCGGCTTGTGCCAGCGTTCTTTACCGGTTTGGGCGTCGAGACAGACTAGATAGTCATCCGGCGTCTCCATGTACAACCACTTACCCCACATGCCGAGGCCACGATTGCCGATATGAGTACCGCCTTTGGTTTTCCAAAAGTAATGCCACAGGACGCGGCCGTCGCGCGCATCCATGGCCCAGGCATTGTCCGGCGTGGAAAAATAGAGGATCCCCTCAACTTGTAAAATCGAGGCGCGGATGTTGGTGCCTCCGCCAAAGCCACCCGTCACTTCGCCCGTGCCCTCGCCGCCGGTAATCAGAGGAGGGCCGCCGCCAAAGCGTCCGCCGCCCGTATTTCCGGTGCCATTTGCCACGCGCGACGTCCAAGCCAAAGTCAAATTCCTGACGTTGGTTTGATTGATCTGAGTTAGCCGGCTATAGCGCTGCCCCGAGTAATCGCCCGAGTAAGTGGGCCAGTCATTGGCCAAAGGTTTGGTCAATAAGGCAGGGTCAAGAGCCTGCCCGAAAGCGAGCAAAGGGAGGAAAAGTGCGAGTATCTTCATTTCACCGTCACCAGATAAGCAGTTAAGTCATGGATGTCTTTGTCGCGGTAAGTAGCCAATAGATCCCGGTGTGGCTTGAGTGGATCATGGATCTCCACTTTCGGAGTTTCGCCATTGCGAGTGAAAGTCCGCGGCAAGCCTTCGCTGTCGGTGAGGGCCACGAAAAAGTCGTCGATTCGAACGAGGCGGCCTTCGACGGTCTTGCCGCCCGCTAAGGTGACGGTAACCGTGGTGGGCGAAACTCGTGCCGCCGGCGCTTGAGGTCCGCCGAAGCCACCGCGACCCGCACCGGGCATTAACCACGTCTGCTGGAGCGTCTTCGGGTCGGCAATGCGCGTCGCGATCCCAGTCAGGTTACCCTTCTCGCTGCCCGAAACGGAATGGCAACGCGCGCAAGTCTTGGCGAAGTAAGCTGCACCGGCTTGGGCGTCGCCCACCACGATGCTGGGCGGCGTCATGCGGGAGATATCGTATCCGCCGACCCGGAAGCTGTGAATAAAGGCGGCGAGGTCGGCGATTTGCGGCGGCGGCATGTCGAACTTCGGCATTCCTTCGCGGCCTTCGCGAAGCACGGTTCCGATGAGCTCGCCGTCTTTGTCATTCATCACGAGTTCAGCGCGGATGAGGTTGGGTCCGCCGGACCCGCCGCGCGCGTCGACGCCATGACAAAAGGCGCAGTTTACGCTGTAAGCCGTTTTACCGCGTTCCACCATGGCCGGGTCGGCGGGCGGACGGTCCGGGTAGGCGCTGGGGCGCGCTTTGACCGGCGGCGTGGCGGGGGGACGAATGGGCGGAGCCTGAGCCAAGGCTAGGGTCGCTAGCACGCCGGCCGCTGGAGCCCACTTCTTCATAGACATGATCCACACCTCTTGATTTCGTTCGTCGACACTAGTATTGATCACGCTATCATGACTTGCCCAAGGTTACGATGTCCACAGTCTTCGCCTCGCGTTGTTTTGCTGCTCATCCAGATCATAGAGGCCGTTTTCGCCGATCGAACCAGGTGGCTACGGTGCTGGTGCTCATTCGGTCGCCCTAGTCCTTTCCTGCCAGGCCGAATCGCGCATCTTGGGCGGCTCGATCCCCGCAAAAGAGTTGAGAACTGGGCGGCACCAACTGGGCACCGCCGAAGGCAAAGCCAGAACCCGCCTCAACCTCTTAAAACACGGCCTCACCGCCGAAACCATCGTCCATCCCTTCGAAAGCCCGGACGACTACCGCGAACTCCAGCAAGCCGTCCTCGACGACCTCCAGCCCCAAGGCATCACCCAGCAGATTCACGTCGAGCGCTTCGTCCAACAGGCATGATCGCTTCTCCGCATGAGCGCAGGAATTCTCGTTGTCTTGCTTTCCTAGCACACGGAGGGCGTGGATACCAAATTTGTCTTGCGCGCCATCCTCATGGGTGCGGCGAGCAGTTGGCGCCCCTCGCCGGACGGTGATACCCTGACCAGATGCGGAAACTCATTTTAAGCTTTTTGATTGGCGGGATGATGGCGAACGGGCAGTTGGCGACCAAGAAAGCTCTGACGCTCGATGCGGCGAAGAAGATTGCCGAGGCGGCGCATGCGGAGGCCGTGGCAAATAAATGGACCATGGTGATTGCCATTGTCGACGATGGGGCGAATTTGATTTATCTGGAACGGGCGGATGGGACGCAGATCGGATCAGTGGAGGTGGCGCAGGAGAAGGCGCGTTCGGCGGTGAAGTTTAAGCGGCCGACGAAGGTGTTTGAGGATGCGGTGGCTGGTGGGCGGAATGCGATCTTGAAGCTGCCGGGAGCGCTGCCGGTGGAAGGCGGCGTGCCGCTGATGATCGATGGCGTGGTGTTGGGGGCGATTGGAGTGAGCGGGGCGACGTCGGCGCAGGATGGGCAGGTGGCCGCGGCGGGGGTGAAGTTATTCGAGAAGTTATCTAAATAAGTGCCTACGCCAAAAGCTCCCGAATCACCGCCAAATATAGCGCCAGGTTAGGCCGCGAGCACGTCGACATCGGGAATCAGCAGGGGCTGCCCTTCGTAGCCGAATAGGCCGCGGACGGGAAACGGCGGCGTGAAATCCGCGCACGGCCCGTGGATATTTTTGAGCGGCCAACGGGTACGCTCCACGCGCTCATCGATGATCATGGCGCAGGCTTCGGGTGAGGCGGTACCGCGTACGATAGCCACCCGCTCGGGCGGCCCTTCTGCGCAGCCGTACACCGGGACGATCTGTCCTTGCCATTCAATCAACGCGGCTAAGCCCGGCCAGGCCGTTTCAAGGCGCATCACTTCCGGACGCGGAATTACTTCGAGCACCTGGGCCGCAGGCAGTAAAAGCCGGGCGGACGTGCCGGCGAGCCGTAGTAACATCGCGTCGCCGTTGGCACCGGTGGCACCGCCGCGTACCTCGGCCAAAGCGTCCAGCCGGGGCGTGCGCCGGGCTATGGGGGCCGGGGTAAAGAAGGACGGCGACACCGCGAGCACCAGCCCTTGCGGCAAGCGCAACACACCCAGGGCCCCGGGCAACGCCCGTTCCGCGCCGGGCGAAAGCCGTCGCGCCGATTCGCCGGGCGCTTCGATCGGCATGGAAATTCGTTCGACTTCGAGCGACGCACCTAAGGCCAGGTCGAGCCGGACCAGTGAGTTGGTGAATCGCTCCACGCCGGTGACTAACTCCGACGGCAAAGCATAGACCATGCCGCCGCGTTCTACTAAGAAAAATTGCTGGCTCATGCCGCCCTCCTCATGATGGACGCCTGGCCCAATGCCGCACCAGGTCGAGGAGCGCGTTTTCGACGAACGGCTTCACCAGATAGTCGTTGACGCCCAGGCCGAGCGCCTTTTGACGGTGCTTATCGCCCGAGCGCGAAGTAACCATGATCACCGGCAGATTGCGGTAGATCTCTTGCGCCCGCAAGCTGGCCAGCAGTTCGAACCCATCCATGCGCGGCATCTCGACGTCCATCAACACGACGTCGGGAAGCTCCTTGGAGCGGCCCAGCCATTCGAGCGCCTCCACACCATCCTTGGCTTCGCGCGGCTGCCAGCCTTCGCCGCGGAACAGATTGGCCATCACGCGACGGACGCTTAAGGAGTCATCGACGATCAGTACTTCAATCGGCCGCCGGGGAGCGGGCGTCAAGCGCCGCTGGGCGGAGGCGCCCATGGCGGAGGCACCCAGTTCGGCGGGCTCCAGAATCAGCACCACGCTGCCATCGCCCAATAGCGTGGAGGCGGCAATGCCGGGAATCTTGCGCGTCAGTTTGCCCAGTGGCTTCAACACCACCTCGCGCGCTTCCACAATGCGGTCCACCATCAGGGCGTAGCGTTGTTCGCCGCGCCGCAATACGAGCACCGGGCGATGGTTGAGGTCCTCTTCGCGCGGCGCGGGACACAATCCAAGTTCGCTGCCTAGCTCCAATAAGCGCAGCGGATTTTGGCCGTCATTGAGCGTCCAGACGTCGCCCAGGCGGCGTAACTCGGACATTTCTACTCGCGTGATCCGCTGCACCGGGGCCATCGGCACGCCAAACACCGCGCCCTGCGCCTGCACCAACAGCACCTTGGTGATGGCCATCGAAAGCGGCAACCGGATGGTGAAGTTCGTGCCTTGGCCGACGGTGGAATCCACCGACATGGAGCCGCTCAGGCTCTCAATGGTTGAGCGCAAGACGTCGAGCCCGATCCCGCGGCCGGACACGTCGGTCACTTCTCGCGCCGTCGTAAAGCCGGGCTCAAAGAGCATGGCATAGAGGGCTGTCTGGTTCGCCTGCGCGGCCTGGTCGGCGGTCATAAAGCCGTGCCGCACGGCGGCTTCGCGCACACGCGCCACGTCAATGCCGGCACCGTCATCGGAAAGCCGCAAAACGATCTCGGTGCCTTCGCGGGCGATGCGCAGCAGCACTTGGCCGGTGTCCGGCTTACCCTGGGCTTCGCGCCGGTCGGCATCTTCAATCCCGTGGCTCACTGAGTTGCGCAGGAGATGTTCGAGCGGTCCGCAAATTTGCTCGAGCACCTGCTTATCGAATTCGACGTTCGCCCCCTCAATCGTCAGTTCGGCTAGCTTGCCTTCCTTGCCGGCCGTGATGCGCACGGTGCGGTGCAAGCGGGAAGCTTGGGTTTGAAACGGCACCATGCTGAGCGCGAGTAACTTATCCTGTAACTCGGTGGTGAGGCGGCCCAGCCGCGTCAAATAGCCATCGAAGTCACCGAGTAAGCCGCCCAGTTGTTGGCCCGCCGCGCCAATGTCGCTGGCGGTCTCATTCAAATCGCGGGCGAGTAAGTGGAATTCGGTGTAGCGATCCATCTCCAAAGGGTCGAACTCACCGCGGGTGCCAGTTGATTCCGGGCCCGCCACATCCGGCCGTAAGATGGAAGGCCGCAGCAACGCGGGCGTCGCGTAGTCGGTATCCAAGCGCTGCGATAGGCGGCGCAAGCGCTTCAGCACCAGGTTCACTTCAGACGTTTCGTGCTGAAAGCGCGCGTAACTGCGCTCAAACGTTGACCGGTTGACTAACAGCTCACCGACCAACCGGACCAGTTCGCGCAAACGGTCAAGCGGCACGCGGACATACTTATTGGGGTCGACCTGTTCCGGCACCGGCGACTCATTCGGCGTGACGGTAAGATGACGTGTGACGAATTCCGGCGGCGGATCATGCTCATCATCACGTTCCGGCAAAAGTTCCTGGTAAGCCGCGTAAAGGATCTCGAGCGCTTCGGCCCGATTCTCCACCGCGCCCGTGCCCACGCCGGCTAAGTCGACTAAGACGTCGTAGGTGGTAATCAGCAGGTCGTGGACATCGGCGGAGTACTCTTGCCCGCGCTCCACCAGGGAATCGAGTAAGTCTTCCATGCGATGTGCTAACTGGCTGATTTCAGGGAAACCGACCATGCCGGCCGAGCCTTTGAGCGTGTGGACGGAGCGGCGAATTTCGCCCAGCGCGTTGCCGCGATCGGTTGACCGGTCCAGCCCGCGCAGGTGCTTTTCGATCCGCGCAAAATGCTCCTCGGCTTCGAGCAGAAAGCCCTCGACAAGTTCGGGGTCGATCTCCGGTTCCGGCCGGGCCGCCCGTTGGCTGGGGGTGAGTTGGGGCGTGGTGATTTGAGGGGCGGGCGGGGGATACTCAAAGCGATCCAGCGCCGTCCGCATGGCCGTCAACGACGATTGGCATTGGTCGGCGATGTGTTGGTCGAATTCGCGTTCGCCGTTCGACACGGCTTCGAGCAATAGCTCGCTGGCCGTGGCTAACTCCGCTAACTCCAGGCAGCCGACGACGCGGCTCGCGCCACGGATCGAGTGAAATAAGCGGTGCGATTGCTCAAGCGACGCCGCGTCGGCCGGCCACCGCGACAGGTTGGCGAGCGCATTCTCAATTTGAGGAAAGTATCCGGCCACCTCAACGGTGAAGCCGTCCACCACCTCGCGGTCATGCATGGTGGGCATGGGGCGTTCCTAGACGGCAACCAGATCGCGATTGGCTGCTGGACGCCGCACGTCCGCCGCCGGACGCCCATCCCCCGGTAATCTGAAATGCTGCAACGAGGAGCGTAATTGCTCGGCTTGCTCGGCCAGTGACTGAATGCTTTCCGACGCCGACCGCGCCCCGTTGGCCGTCTCGATCGCCACGCCCGAAATCACCGCCACGTTGCGGGACACCGCTTCCGAACCCAGCGCCTGTTCCTTCGAAGCCGCCGAAATGGACTCGATCAGCACCGCCAAGCGCTGCGACACCGCTTCGATTTCGTTGAGCCGCGAACCCGCCGCGCTGGCCAGGCTCGATCCGCCCACCACCTCGCGCGTCGTCTCTTCCATCGCCGAAATCGCTTCCTTGGTGTCCGTCTGAATGGACTTGATCAAGGTGGAGATCTTCTTGGCCGAACCGGTCGCGCGTTCCGCTAACCGTTCGACTTCTTCGGCCACCACGGCGAAGCCTTTGCCGGCCTCACCGGCCATGGCCGCTTGGATGGACGCATTCAAGGCCAGAATACTGGTGCGGTCCGCCACATCCTCAATCAACTGCACGATCTCGCCAATCTCCTGCGAACTCTCGCCCAGCCGCTTGATGCGCTTCGACGTTTCCTGCACGTGGGTGCGAATCGCGTCCATGCCCGCGACGGTCTTCTGCACCGATTCGTTGCCACCGCGCGCCGCAGCCAAGGCTTGCGTCGCCACCGTGCTGGCCGCGCTGGCCGTTTGCGCCACTTGCTGAATGGAATCAGTCATGGTGCCGATGGCAGCGGAAACCTCAGTAACGCGCTGGCTCTGTTGTACCGAACCTTCGGCCAGCCGTTCCGCCGTCGCTTTGATGGTGCGCGTCGAAGTCGCCACGCGAGAGGTGGTCGCTTGCACTGACCCGATGATGCCGCGTAACTCGACAATCATGTAGTTGAACGAGTCGGCAATGGCACCGGTCATCTCGGCGGTCACTTCGGCCTCTTTGGTTAAATCGCCATGGGCCACTCCGGCCACATCGTCGAGTAACTTCAAGATACTCGACTGCATGTTATCGCGCTCTTCCTGCGATTGCAGTAAGTTCACCGTGTTATCGAGCATGGCGTTTAAGGCGGTGGCTGTGGCACCCAATTCATCGTTGGTGGTCACCTCGGCCCGTGCACCAAAATCGCCAATGCCGATGCTGGCCAGCAGCCCGTCGATGGAGCCTACCTGGCGGGCGATGCCTCGCGCAATGCGGTAAACCGCCAAGCCGCCCAGGCCGAGTAAGCCCAGCGTCAGGCCGACTTGGATCATGCGGTCAAGATCCAGACGATCCAGCCGCGCAGTGAGGATTCCCGCGAGTTCGGTCGCCGTTTGTTCCTGCAACCGGCTGTAAGCGTCCACCGCCGCCGACCCCTTGGTAAAGAAATCTGGCGCGCTGGCCTGCTCGTCGATGGCGTACTGGCTCAGAGTTTTGGTCGCCGCCGTGGCCGCCGCCAGCGGCTTCGCCAAGCGTGGCTCCAGGGCCGGATTATTCTCGATCGCCTTGGCCAAACTAGCCGCGACGCGTTCGGACGCCACGCTGCTTTGCCGCGCCAAGTAACTCAATTGGGCCATCTCCGCCGCCGAGCGCCTCCCGCGCGCCGCCAAGCCTGCGCCATAACCGCGCAGTTGTCCCGCCGACTCTCCGGCGGCGGCGAGCTGCACCGCCAACGCGTCGCCCAGATAGTGGACATCTAACTCGCCATCGGTAGTCAACGTGGATTGGTCAGCCGCTTGACGCGCGAGCGCATTGGTTTCGGCGATCAGCCGCGACTGCCGCTCAAAGCCTTCCGCCGCCGGCCAAGTAAGAACCTGCATGCGCAGATCCTGCCAGTTACTCTTGATGCGCGCCAGGCCTTCGGCGGTCTTGAGCGCCGCGCCATTCTTTTGGTCGAGCCCTTCGAGCGCGGTGAGATCGCTGTCAATGCGTGATTGCAGCGCCGTCACTTGGGCGCGGAAACCGTCCGCTCCCTGCAGCGCCGCATTCACCGCCCCTTGATGCAGCGAGAGACGATCGGCCAGTTGGCGCAGTTGGCGAATGTACTCGAGCCCCTTCTGTTCATTGCGCGTCGCGATCACGCGGCTGCCTAAGTTCGACACGAACAGCGACAACAGCACGCCGATGGGCAGCGCCATCAGAAAAAAGATCACGACCAACTTGTGCGAAATACCGGGATTTTTCAATTTTGCGAACATCTTGTCCTCTTCCTCACGTTTACTTCAGGCCGCCGCGAGGGACGGCAAATGTGTTTCGTTCAAAACTCGATCGAGATTCAGGCGGCTGACCCATTCGCGGTCCCGCTCCGCCACTGCTTCCACAAAGCCTTCTGCGCCATGCGCGCCGGCCATCTCCGCCGACTTCCAAGCCGTGGCAGGAAACGCGGCCAAACCCTTCACCTGGTCCACTAACAAGGCAGTCAGCGGTTGGCGGTTGCCATCCTGAATGACGAGCATCCGGCGGGTAGCCGGATTTTCGGAGGGTACCCAACCGAGCACGTCGCGCAGGTCAATCACGGGAACCACTTCGCCCCGCAAATTCGTCAGGCCTTTCACGCCCGGGGCCGCGCCAGGGAGCGGCGTGACGGGCGTCATGCGGTCCGTTTCGAGTACCCGCCCAATCGGAACCGCGAACAGCATCTCGCGCACCGCAAAAACGACATAGCGCGGAGCATCGCTGCCCAGGCGTGGCTTGCGCGCGGGCAACGAGACGGGTTCGCGCTCGGCAAACTCGCGTTCCATGCGCGCCAGAATGGCGGCACACGCGGCAGCGGCTCCGGGGTCTTCACGCCATGCTGGAACGAGAGTCCCGGGGGCTGAATGAGTCTCCGCCAGAGGCGCGGACGCTATCACTTCTAGAACTGGCAGCTCGAGAACTGGCAGCTCGAGAACTGCCGCTAAAATAAGTGGTTCTTTCGGAGACGTGCCGATCTCGTTGGGGATCATCATGGGCGGAAGCTCGTCGAGAAAGATCGGCTCGCGGGCCATCGGCTTGACTAAAGCGGAGACGAAGCGAACCGGCGTGAACGCGGGCGCTGGCTCCGGCAGATACCCGGAGACGGATTCGGCTTTGGTCTCCCCGCGCTCCGCCACCAAGGCGATCGCCGGCCCGGGTACCTCGCTTGATACCTCGCTTGGCTCTTCGTCCCAGGTGCTCAACAGGTCAGCCAGCAGACCTTCCATTGGATTGAATTCAGTAGACATGGCCGCTCCTTAAAGGAACCGCTCCACGCTGGCCGCTAACTCGGCCGCGTCGTAGGGCTTCGTGATATATTCATCCGCGCCTTGCTTCATTCCCCAAAACCGGTCACTATCCTGCGTCTTACTACTCACCAGCACGATTTTGATATCTTTCGTCTCTGGCGTCGTCTTTAATTGACGGCAAACTTGAAAGCCATTTTTCTTGGGCAGCACAATATCGAGTAACATCACCTGCGGCAAGAACTGCATCGCTTTCTCCAGCGCCTGCTCGCCATCCACCGCGGTAACCACGGTGTAGCCGCGGCCTTTGAGCGCCGCCTGCATGGCCCGCAATTCCGTGGGACTATCGTCGACTACGAGAACCGTTGTTTCCATGATTGTGTCTTTCCTGCTGCGGTGCGCTTCGCGGGAACCAAATGCCGCCGCACCGTGCGCGTCAGTGCGTCAGCGTCAAAGGGCTTCGTCAGATAGTCCGAGCAGCCCGCCATCTTACCCTTCACTTTGTCGAAGAAACCGTCTTTGCCCGAGAGCATGATCACCGGGATGTCGCGCAGCAGCGCGTTTTGCCGGACGATCTTACAAACCTGATAGCCGTCCATGCGCGGCATAGTAATGTCGAGCAGAATCACGGCCGGCGTCAATTCATCCAGCTTGGCCAGCGCTTGCATGCCGTCTTCCGCCACCACGACGCGATAGCCAGCCTTCTTCAGGGCGCTGGCGACGACGCGCCGCACGGTAATGCTGTCGTCCACCGCCAGGATAATTGGCTGGTCAGCAATTTCCTTCAAGACAAACGCGACATCGCGCTCGTCCGGCTTCAAGCGGAAAGCCCGCTCAAACGACAGCGCCGCTTCGCTCAAGTCGCCCAGGTTCAGATGCGCCAGCCCCACCAAAAAATGGCTCTCGTAAGTCGGCTGCCGCTTGGCGGCGGCTTCATACCGGACAATGGCGTTCTTGAGCGCCCCTTCGTCGGCCCCGCGATTCGGCAAGTAATTTTCGAAGGCGGAGAGCTTTAAGAAAGCGCCGCACCGGCCGCATTGCGACGCGCCGCCATGCACCTGCTGCGCACAGAACGGACAGGGACCGGCGTCCGCCGCTGGTTCAGAACGGGGCTTCGGCTTGGACATCTGCGCCAACCGCAAGCCGCCCAATTGATCGATGGCCGTCTTATTGGCCGGGTTCAGCGCGATGACTCGTTCCAGATGGGCCATCGCCTCTTCCGCCGTCTCCGCCAACGCCGCCCGCCACAGCCACGCCTGTTCACTCTTCGGTTCCGATTCGCTCACCTCGCGAAACAGGGCCCGGGCCACGATCTTGTCGCCCGCTTTCGCCGCTGTTACTGCTTCGCGAAATAATACATTGTGCTTAGTAAGTAGTGCCGCCATGGAGTTATTTCTTCACGAACCGGTCAATGCCCTCGTCGCGCCACACACGCAGCGTCTGGGCGTCACGGTCGGCGATCTTTAACCCAATGGCGTTCACCGGGTAATCGTATTTCTTTTGCAGTTCAATCCAGGATTTTTTAATCGATTCATTCATCGCCATGGATGTCAGTTCCTTTCCCCGGATCGCCCGCGTGGGCTGGCGGCTTGGGCGGCAAATGCGGCCTGGCCAAATTGGCGGCGGTAGCGCGGCAGTTCCACCGCCAGGGATTCAAAAGCGGACGCGCAGCTGGCGGGGCCCAGAACCCCCAACGCCATGCCGCCCAGGGCCGGTTTCATCCAATTCTTCACGAGTTCACCCAATCCGCCCGACTCCACCGCATCCAGGCGCGCCAAAATCTCTTCCGCCGAAATTGGCGCCTCGAAGTAGAGCTGCTGCAGCGCGACCCGCGTCATCGCCGCATGTTCATCCGTCGCCGTCAGCATTAGGCTGTTGCGGAGCCGCGTACCCGCCAACCAAACTTCTTCCTCCGTCACGGCCGCCGAACCCATACACAAATCCTCCAGTGACTCCTTGATGCGCATCACCACCTCTTCTAAATGCTCCGGCGCGGTGCTGCCTTGAATTAAAAATATTCCCGTCAATCCGTAAGCCTGATATTCGGCCTGAATCTCATAGACGAGTCCGCGATTCTCGCGTAAGTCAGAAAATAGGCGTGACGATAAGCCTTGCCCCAACACGCCGGTCAGGACATGCAGACGATACCGGTCTTCACTGGCGTAAGCCGGGGCCGGGCAAGCTAAACAGAAATAGACTTGGCGTAACTGCGCCACCTCCAGCCGTTCGACAGGCTGCCAGGAAGGCGCGGACATCGGCGCGGGCACTTCACCGCCCCGCAACCGCCAGAAGCAATCGTGTACCTGCGCGACAAACTGTTCGTGCTCCACGTTACCCGTCGCCGCCACAATCAAACGGCCGGGCACATAGTGCCGATGATGGAAATAGATGGTGTCCTCGCGGCTAAACTGGCTCACCCGCTCCGCCGTACCGCTCACCGGACGCCCCAAAGCATGGCCGCTCCAAATATGGCTCTTTAAGCTCTGCTCCAAATGGGTCTCCGGCTGGTCGGCCTGCCGCTCGATCTCCTGCAGAATGGCGGCGCGTTCGGAAGCCAGAGCCCGCTCAGGGAAAGTGGAATTCATCAGCAAATCGCCCATCAAGTCCAGCGCGTGATAAGCGTAATCCTGCATCACCGATGCGACAAAACAGGTATAGTCGCGCGTGGTGAAGGCTCCCACGCGTCCGCCCACCAGGTCAATCTGCTGGGCAATTTGCCGGGCATCGCGATTGCTGGTGCCTTGAAACAGGAGGTGCTCGCATAAATGCGCTAAGCCGTTCTCATGCTCCGCCTCGTGACGGGCACCGCAATCTACCAGTAGCCCGGAAGAGATAGACCGGCTGGCCGGAAGACGCTCCGTCACGACGCGCACGCCGTTGTCCAGCGTGGTGGATTCGAATTGTGCGGTGGACTGAGTCATACGGCGCAAGAGTCGCGAGCCAGAGGCCCGCCCAACTGAAGATGTTTCGCTACCCTTGCAGTGTGCAGCAAGCGTGGCCAAGAGGAAATCCTCAAAAGGCCTTAGAACCGTACCCGGTAAACACTTGATTTGCCTCCCCCCGTTTATGGGGACTCGCCCCCGGTAACCTAGAATGAAGGGAGTGAAGTCTTCCGGCAAACACACGCTGCGTACGGCAGAGATCTGCAAGTCCTATCGCGGCCGCCGCGTGGTGGACGGGGTAAGTGTCTCGGTGAATCAAGGCGAAGTGGTCGGCCTGCTAGGACCCAACGGAGCCGGTAAAACCACCTCCTTCTATATGATTGTCGGCCTGGTTTCCCCCGATGCGGGCCAAATCATGCTCGACGACGAGGACGTGACCCACATGCCCATGTATGAGCGGGCCCGGCGCGGCATTTCCTACCTGCCGCAAGAGCCTTCCGTCTTCCGCAAGCTGACGGTGGAAGATAACCTGCTCGCCATTCTCGAAACCTTACCCATCCCGCGGCACGAGCGGCAGGACCGTATGCGCCGCCTGATCACCCAACTCGGCCTCGAACAAGTGCGGCAAAGCAAAGGCTACATGCTCTCCGGTGGCGAACGCCGCCGCGTCGAAATCGCCCGCTCGCTGGTGATCGAGCCCAGCTTCTTACTCCTTGACGAGCCCTTCTCCGGCATCGATCCCATCCAGGTAATCGAACTCCAGCGCATCATTTTCGATTTGAAGAAGCTCGGCATCGGCATCCTGGTCACCGATCACAACGTCCGCGAAACGCTCGCCGTCACTGACCGCGCGTACATCATCAACAACGGGCACATCTTCCGCGCGGGCTCGCCCACTGAGCTGGGGCAGGATCCGGAAGTGAAGCGCGTCTATCTGGGCGAGGGCTTTTCGTTACCCCCGGGCCTGGGTGCAAATTGAGCACGTTTCCCGCCGCCCACAAAAGCCAGATCGCCCGTTGGCAGCAGCAAGCCGCGCAGAATAACCGGCTCGACGAGCGGCTCAGTCAGGCCCGCCTGATGACCGCCTTGGCCGGCGTCATCATCGCCTGGCTGATTTTCTCCCGCCAAGCGCTGCCCTTCGCCGTGCTGCTGATCCCCATCGCCGCTTTTATCGCGCTCGCCATCAAGCATGAGCGGGTCTCGCGCGCCGAGGAACGTGCCCGCCGCGCCATCGGTTTCCACCAGGCGGCGATCCGCCGCGGGACCAACGAATGGATGGGCCACGGCAACGCGGGCGAACGGTTTCGCGATGCCGCGCATCCTTATGCCGAAGACCTTGACGTGTTCGGCCGCGGCAGCCTCTTCGAGCTGATCGCCCGCACCCGCACGGCGGAAGGCGAACGCACGCTGGCCGATTGGCTGCGCGCGGCGGCAACTGCCAGCGAAGTGAAAGAGCGCCAAGTGGCCATCGCCGAACTTGCGCCCCGCATCGGTTGGCGTGAAGCGTACGCCCTGGCCGGCGACGACTTTACTTCGCAAGTGGAGTCCGCTTCGATTGCGGCTTGGGCGACGCGCCCGGCGGTGCCGTTTTTTGCCGGCGCGCGGCTGATCTTCGCCACGTTCGTCATCATCGAAATTCTCGCCCTCGGCGCGTGGCTCTTCGGTGCGATGCCGGTGCATTATTTTCTGCTGCTGGCCGGTGGCTGCCTGATGTTGAGCTTCGTGTTCCACGCCAAGGTGCAAGCGGTCGCGGAAGGCTTGCAGCAATCGGCCAAGGATTTGGCTTTGTTCGGCGAACTCGCTGCGGCCGTCGAACGCGAAAGTTTCTCGTCCCCCATGCTGGTGGCGGCGCACGCGCGTCTGGCGGGGGCCGCCCGCGCCGCACGCGAACTCGAACGGCTGGTCGAGCTGCTTGACTCTTCGCGCAATCAATTTTTCGGCGTCATCGCGCTGCTGTTACTTTGGGCACCCCAAGTTGCGTTGGCTTTGGAAGCCTGGCGCCGCCAGTACGGCCGCGACGCGCACCTATGGATCGCCGCGCTGGGGCAAGTGGAAGCCCTGCTTTCGGTCGCCGCCTTCGCGTTTGAACATCCTTTAGCCGTGACGCCGACGCTGCTTCCCAAGGGCAAAAGTTTTTCGGGTACCGCGATTTCGCATCCCCTGCTGCCGGTCTCGCAAGCCATCGCCAACGATGCCTCTTTGAATGAAGCTGAGCCGCTGCTGATCGTCAGCGGCTCCAACATGTCGGGTAAGAGTACGCTGTTGCGGGCGATCGGTTTGAACACGGTGCTCGCCTGGGCCGGAGCCCCCGTCTGTTGCGCGGCGTTGTCGGTTTCGCCCCTGCAGGTGGCCGCTTCCCTGCGCATTGTCGATTCGTTGGGCGAAGGGCGCTCCCGCTTCTATGCCGAGATTCTGCGTCTGCGCCAAATCCTCACGCTCTCCAGTGGGCAGCCGGTGCTTTTTCTTTTGGACGAAGTGTTGAGCGGCACCAACTCGCACGATCGCCGCGTGGGGGCCGAGGCCATCCTCCGCCAACTCCTCAGCCACGGCGCACTCGGCCTCGTGACCACGCATGACCTGGCGCTGACGGCCATGGCGCTGCCCGGCGCGCGCAACGTCCACTTCGCCGACGACTACCTGGATGGCGAACTGCACTTCGACTACCGCATGAAATCCGGCCCCGTCCAGCGCTCGAACGCCATTCCCCTCATGCGCTCCATCGGCCTGGACGTTTAGCGTGTTCTGCGCTCGCCGCCTTGGCGCTCACACGGGCTGCTGGGCCGATGCTAACCTGGAAAGTGCATGAGCATGCTGTCTCCGCGACTCCAGCTTCGCGTTCAGCAAAAGCAGATCCTTACCCCGGGCCTGGTCCAGATGGTAACGGTCCTCCAGTTGAACCGCTTGGAACTGAAAGAGATGATCTCGCAGGAGATCTCACAGAACCCCGTCCTTGAGGAATCAGCGGACGGCGGTGAGGAACTGACTCCCGCCGAAATTCAATCCTTGCTGGAGGCCGAACGCGTTGGAAGCGGAGACGCGGATTCGGTGAGTGAGGTTACCTCGCAAGTGGTGGCCGAAAGCATCAACGGGTCGGCTTACGAAAACGAGAACGCCCAAAACTACGATGTCGTGCCACCGTCGGCCGAAGGCAGTGCGGAAGGTGCCGATGCCGAACCCGCCGTTAAAACCGAGACGGATCCCTTCGATCAAATCGACTTCGGCTCTTTCTTCGACGATTATCTTGACCCGGGTTACAAATCGCCGGCCGGCGAGAACTACGAAAAGCCCTCTTTCGAGACATTTTTATCCTCACCCACCACGCTGACCTCGCACCTGAATGAGCAGTTATCGCTGGTGGTGCTGACGCCGGCGCAGCGTGAGGCGGCCGACGCCATTGTCGGCAACCTGGACGAAAATGGCTACCTGATGAGCCCGGTGGAAGAGATAGCCGTCGCCGAACACCTGTCGCTGGCCGACATGGAAGCCGGGCTGAAGGTGGTGCAAAGTTGCGACCCCGCCGGCGTCGCCGCGCGTGACATGCAGGAGTGTCTGCTGCTGCAATTGGCCAGCCGCAACGGCGAAGGCGGCGTCGCCTGGGTGATTGTCTCGCAGTATTTGAAGCTGCTCGAAACCAAGAATTGGCGCGAGCTGGTACGCGCGATGGGCCGCCCCATCGAACACATTGAGATCGCCGTCAAAGTGATCCGCACCCTGGATCCTCAGCCCGGCTTGCGCTTTTCCGGCGAAACCGTCCGCTCCGTTGAACCGGACGTCTACATCGTCAAAGATGGCGACGACTGGATCATCGAGATGAACGACGAGGATCTGCCGCAGTTGCGCCTCAACACGCAATACCGCCACATGATCGAGAAAAATTCCGAGCCCAGTAAAGAGGTTCGCAATTACGTCAAAGAGCGCTTCACTTCGGCGCTGATGTTACTGAAGAATATTGAGCAGCGCAAGCAAACGATTTTGAAGGTCTGCCAGGCGATCGTCGGCCGCCAGCAAGAGTTTCTGGAACATGGCCTGGAGTATTTAAAGCCGATGATGATCAAGGATGTGGCCGAAGAGATTGGTGTGCATCCGTCCACCGTCAGCCGCGCGGTCGCCAGTAAGTACGCCCATACCCCGCAAGGCGTGCATGAGTTACGCTACTTTTTCTCGGAAGCCGTGCAAGGCCCATCCGGCAGCGGTACGCCGCTGGTGCTGCTGAAACGCAAAGTGAAAAAAATGATCGACGAGGAGGATTCTTCCAACCCCCTCACCGATGACCAGATTACGGCCCGCTTGCAGTCGGAAGGCATTCAAGTCACCCGCCGCACCGTCGCCAAGTATCGCGAGGATTTGAAGATCCCCTCGACGCATCAACGCCGCGTCCGCAACTAAGCTATCAACCTATGCAAATCGCCTATACAGGTAAACCACACGACCTCAGTAAAGAACAAAGTGACCGTCTGACGGTCCGGCTGAATAAGCTGGGCAAGTTAATCGACGGTAAGCTTGTGGAAGGCAAGTTAACCGGGGAGAAGAAAGCTCATTTCATTCTCACGCAGCAGCGCTATTTAGCCAAAGCCGAAATCACGTTGCACTATTACGGCCACGATTTGATCGGCATTGCGACTCATACCGACAAGTTCCGCGCGCTGAACGACGCCCTCGATAAGTTGGAGCATCAGGTGCTCAAGCTGCGTCAGAAGTGGATTGATTCGAAGCACCTGGAAACCTCGATTAAGGTGAAGCCGCTGCTGGAAGTTCCCGAAGCCGTCAACGGCAAGGCCAAGACGAAAGTGAAAGCCGCCAAGGTGCGCATTTATCGCGTCCGGTATGGCGAAGCAGCCAAGCCGATGCTCGCCGAAGAAGCGGTGCTCGAGGTGGCCAAACGCGATAACTACTTCGTTTTCGAGGACACTGACAACGGCGGATTCAGCGTGCT
The DNA here is from genome assembly GCA_031367405.1 of Bryobacteraceae bacterium. Lineage (GTDB taxonomy): Bacteria > Acidobacteriota > Terriglobia > Bryobacterales > Bryobacteraceae > JALHNI01. The sequence continues at coordinate 12,036 of JANLPT010000159.1, read as the reverse complement.
GATCCGCCGGCCCGACGGCAATTTTGACCTGATTGAACCCAACGCTTAAATGAAACCCGCCCGGCGCCAGCCCGCTGTTCAGAAGGCCGCTGCCAAGGTGGCGGCCAAAAAGGCCCGGCCCGAGCTCGTGGTCATCACGGGCCTCAGCGGTTCCGGCAAAGGCACGGCGCTCAAAGTCTTCGAAGACCTCGGCTATTACTGCGTCGACCATCTACCCATTGACCTGATTCCGAAGTTCGCGGAGTTGGCCCTCGATTCGCCCAACATCCGCGCCGCCGCCCTCGTCATCGATATTCGCGAGGGCGGCAACCTCACCCGGTTCCCCGCCCTATTAAAGAAACTGCGCACCCAGCTGGAAGCCCGGTTGGTGTTTCTTGAGGCCGATGACGACGTCATTATTCGCCGCTTTAGTGAAACGCGCCGGCCGCATCCATTAGGCTCCGGTCGCTCCGTGCTGCGCAGCATCGCGTCGGAACGCGAAAGTCTGACCCCCATTCGCGCGCTGGCTGACCACGTGCTCGACACCTCAAAGTTCAACGTGCATGAGCTTCGCCAGTCGATTGAGGAGACATTTCGCGGCGAGTCCACTGAGGGCAAGCTGATGATCTATGTCAACAGCTTCGGATTCCGGCACGGCGTCCCGCTCGACTCTGACTTGGTCTTCGATGTTCGCTTTCTGCCCAACCCTAACTACATTCCGGAGATGAAGAGTCTAACCGGCCGCCATCCCAAGGTGGCCGCCTTCATCAGGTCCTTCGAACAGACCAACGAATTCATCCAGCGGATCGGCGACCTTCTCGTGTATCTGCTTCCTCATTACATTCGCGAGGGCAAAAGCTACCTCACCATCTCCATCGGCTGCACCGGCGGGCACCACCGCTCAGTGATGATGGCCGACGAGGTGCGCAAGTTTCTGGCGGGGTCCGGTTACCACGTGAAAGTCACGCACCGGGACATCACGAAGTAGGCTCCACCGCTCACACGGCGGGTTAGTTTCTGCCGAGATGTTACAAAGCAGAGAAAATGCGCCCCGTGCGCGTGGCAAATCATCCTACAAATCCCAATTGTGCGTTGGATATTTCGCCGAAGACCACGAATTAAGGTAGACCCCTCATCCATTTGTGTCTCTCGCTTCGTATCTGTGAATAAGGAGTGGATTGTCGTTTGAAGACTTCAGAAGTGGTAAAAGCCTGGGGCAAGATTCTGAAAGGCGAGCAGCCTTCGTTGTCGATCGAGCTCACCAAAGAGTGCCCTTTGCGCTGCCCTGGATGTTACGCCTACGATGACGCTCATCTAGGCGGTGACGGCATTACTTTGCGCAGCTTGAATGACCGGAAAGGGCAAGCGTTAATTGACGGCGTGCTGGAGGTGGTAGATCGTTTGAAACCGCTACACCTCTCGCTCGTCGGCGGCGTCCCTTTAGTTCGTTACCGGGAAGTCGAAGCTTTGGTCCCCCTGTTGATCGCCCGCGGGACTCATGTGCAAATTGTCACCAGCGCCTTCCGCACCATGCCATTGGAATGGGCGTCCATGCCCCATTTGAACGTCGTGGTCTCGATCGATGGCTTGCAACCCGACCACGACCTGCGCCGCGCCCCCGCCACCTACGACCGGATCATTAAAAATATTGCCGGCCAGAAAATTACCATTCACAGTACCATCACCGGCCAGATGATAAATCGTCCGGGCTACCTGCGCGATTTCCTCGAATTCTGGACGCCACGCGCTGAGATTCATAAGGTTTGGTTCAGCATCTTTACCCCCCAGGTGGGCGACCGGATGCCGGAGATTCTTACCCCCGCTCAGCGGGCGCAAGTGATCGGCGAACTGATGGAGTTGCGGCGGGATTTTCCCAAGTTGGATATGCCCGTGGGGATGATTCGCCAGTTCGCGAATCCGCCGCAGAGTCCTGCGGAGTGTGTTTTCTCACTTACCACCCAGACTCTTTCGGCAGACCTCAAGACGAAAGTGACGCCTTGCCAATATGGCGGCAATCCAGACTGCGGACAGTGCGGCTGCATCGCATCGATGGCGTTGGCCGCCGTCGCTGCCCACAAGCTGGGCGGCATCGTTCCGGTCGGCGCAATCTTCAAGACCTCGATCAAGATTGGACAATGGTGGCCCAAGCGCGCCGAGCCATCGCGCCCTCTCGAACTTCGTGTTTTGCAATAGCGTTAAAAATTGGTGCCCGGCGTGCTCAAGATAACTCGCAAGCATCTGCTGAGCTTTGTGGCTGGCAAAAATTGCACTGGAGAACGGTCCCATGCCGAGTTTGGCGAAATTTTTCAAACATGGTTCCACAGCGTCGGGAGTTTTCTACCCCAAAGACTACGCCATCGCGTCGTTTCGCTCATATTCTGTTGCGCAGAGTGCCGCTGAGGCGCTGGTCCAGGATGGCTGGGCACCGGACCGGGTCCGCTTCATTCCGGCGAACGAATTACTGATGTGTCTGGAAGAAATCGAGCTCACCTTGAAAGGGTTGGTGATGACGGCCCTTTCGCGGCTGATTGCCGCCGCCACCGCGAAGAACGATGCGGAAGCGGAGCGGGCTAAGCGGGGTGCGGGCTTTGTCGCCGTGTATTGCGAGGCGGAAGCCGATGCCATACGGGTGCTGGAAGCGGTGCGTCCGTTCGCGCCGCTCGCCATGGACTATTACCGCTGGGACGGTGTGGAATCACTGGTTGCACCGTCGCAACCCGCCCTTGATGTGACGCCGACGCCGCACCCATAGAGGCTTATTTGCGAGGACGAGGCGTGGCATCGCCATCGGTGAGCCGCAGCACCCACTTGACGCTTTCGAGGTACATCTTCTGCATGTCCGGCCGGTCCCAGGCGGGGCTATGGTGGCCGAAGGTGGAATAGAAGACGCGGCCTTTGCCGTAGTCTCTTACCCAAGCAACGGCGAAGTCGCCATCGGTGCGATGAACGTTGGGTCTTTTAAGGTCGAGCTTGGATTCGTCGAGACGGGCGAGCACCCGCACTCGATCACGGGAAAAGTCTTTCACTTGATAGATCTCGTCGAGCGTCGTGAAGGCGGCCGGGAAGTGGCGCATCGCCGGGTGATCGCGATCCTCCACAATGATGGGGGCTTCGAAGGTATTCCAGGGATGGCTATCGAAGTATCCGCCGACCATCTCGCCGTATTCGGCCCACTTATAATTCGTATCGATGGCGCTATGCGCGCCGACGAAGCCCTTGCCGTCGTCCTTGACGAAGGAGATGAGAGCGGCTTTCTGCTCGTCATCGAGATCGAGTTCGCCGGTGGTATAGAAAAAAACGGCGTCGAAGTAGTCGAGATTCTTGGCGTTGCCGCCGAGCTTCTTCTTGGTGATGAGCTGGGTGTCGGTTTTGATGTAAGCGTCCCAAAGTCCCGTCTCCTTGCCCATGCGCAGGATGTGGGCCATGGCTTCGGACGTGGCGTCGTGCTGGAAGCCTTTGGTTTGCCCGATGCAGAGAATCTTCTTGCGTTTGGGGACGGCGGGGGGTTGGGCCGTAAGCGAGGGGGCGGCCAGGAGGGCGATCAATGAAGCGGTAATCAGACGAGTCACGCTTGCCATCATATCAACTCACCTTCTCTAGTTTGAAGACATGTTCCACCGGTTGAGCGGCGGCGCGTTGCTTTCGTTCCAGTTCGAGGGCCAACTCATCCATTTGCGCCATCGTGGCCGGGCGCGTGTCGAGGCTCTCGGCTTCGAGTGGCACCTGGAGTTCGCGCCAGCGGGCATTCTTGATGCGCGTCCGCTTCAGGGTGAGTTCATGGACGCGACGGGCTTGGCGGCCCATGGGCGTGTCGTATGCGGCGAGGTTGACGCCGCCCTGGAAATCGACGGCGCTGAATTTGGCGACGGCTTGACGGTCAATCGTCAGCTGCCACTGCCCGGCCGCTAGTCCGTGAACGGTGAGCAAATGGCGATTGAAGCGGGGGATGAAGCCGCTCGCTTTCTGCGCTAAATCGAGGACGGGGTCACGAAGGTCGAGGGGCATGGGGAGGGCCCAATCGAGTTGATTCCAGCTGACGGAGTCTTCGACGGCCATGTCGGTTACGTTCGTATTTTCGGTCGCCAGGACGTTGCGCGGGTTGGTGTCGAGGACGGTGCTGGAGACCAAGGAAGGCGCGCGCCATGCGTCGAGCAAGGCTTGAGCCAAAATTAGGTGGCCGCTGGGGGTGGGATGAACCCGATCGGGTAGCAAGCGTTGGGCCAGGGTGGGGTTTTCGGCGTTCGCCACTTTCAGGGTCTTAGCCAGCAGGGCGTTCAGGTCTGCGACATCGCAATGGCGTTCGGCGGCCAACTGGGCGAGGTAATCACCATAGCGGATGAGGACCGCATTATAGCCGCCTTCGAAGAGGGGCGGGCGGGTAATATCGTCATAGGTGGAGGGGCGAATCAGCGTGATGCGGCAATCGGGAAATTTGGCGCGCACCTGGTCGACGATGCGCGCGGAGCCTTGGGCGAATTCGTCAAAAAGAGCAGGGTCGTAGGCGCGGTAGCGGCCGTCATTCATGCCCAGCATCGAAGTGAACACGGTGGGCCAATGATCGAACACGTCGCGCTTGAGCCGGGTTTCGAGGTTGCCGCCGCCGCCGCCGGTAACGCGGTCTCCCCCCCAGCCGGAATGGGTGAAACTGACGGGCATCTTCGGAAATCGGGTGACGACAAAGGTTTCCACAAAGGTCGTGTAGAGACGCTGATCCGTGATGCTGTCACCGTAGAAGACGACGCGGTCGTTGGCGCGGAGATAGAAAGCGTCGCTGGCGCGCAGGGCCAGGGGCGCGAAAGGAAGCGCGAGAAGCATACGCCGGGAAAGCATGCTTTGAGAATATCGCGCGCGTGGTGGGCCGGGGTGGAAGAAAATAGAAGAGTCTGGCGTCAAATAGGAGATTCTGTGTTTTCCCGACGGATCGAAGGACAAAATGCCGATCCGGTGGACCTGAACCTGTTGCAACGCTGCCAGCGGGGCGACCGGGCTGCGCTCGAGGAGCTGGTGGATGGCGTGCAGGGTCGCGTTTACAATTTCGCCGTGCGCGCCAGTGGCAGCCAGACGGCGGCGGAAGACATTACCCAGCGCGTGCTGATGAAATTAGTGCGCGAGGTGGGTTCGTTTCGCGCGGAGGCAAGCTTCACTTCCTGGCTTTACCGGATCGTGGTCAACGAGTGGATCGATGAGCGGCGAAAGCTCAAGCGGTTGGTGTATGTGCCGGTAGAAGGCTTGGCTCGATTGCGGTCCTCGTGGCTGGATCCTGGGCAAGCGGCCGGCAAGAATCAGCGGGAAGCGGCCGTCTTGGCGGCCGTGGCACGCCTCGAACCGAAGCTGCGGGCGGTGGTTCTCCTGCGGTATCTGGAGGAGCTGTCCTATGAAGAGGTAGCGGCGGCACTGGGCTGTTCAATGGGGACTGTGGCTTCGAGACTGTCCCGGGCGCATGCGCGGTTGAAAGAATTATTAGGAGACTACCGGTATGAAGTTTGAGGATGTCCTGCGGGGATCGGATCGGGTGCAGCCTTCGGCGAAGGCGGTAGCGCGGTGGCACCGCGCAGTGTTCGTTGCTAATGCCGGGCCCGGCTGGTGGCCAAGTGTGGCCAGCGGCCTGGCGATGGCGAGCATGCTGCTTTTGTTGTGGCCGGCGGCGGCCCGCGGGCCCCTGGTTTTACGGTCAGTCGGCGAGGCATGCGATGGGCGTTGGGAAAGATCCATGCCTCTCAAGGCGGACGTCCGGGCTTTCGCGCGTCAGACGCCTCCCGCAGTGGTTTTTGCGGCGGCTGATCGGTGTGTGCTTTGCCACTTGCCACGAGGCCGTTAGACAAAAAAGATGGCCGGCGGGGACACCGCCGGCCATCTTTTCTACGGCTTTTCTACGGCGTGCTGCGGGGTTAACGGATGTCGATGACGGCGGATTGGCTATAGCTGAATGAGCCATCCGGTGCCTGTACCGCCACGACAAAGGGCCGGTTGAGGCCGGTAGGCGTAGTGGCGGGCATGCGGAATGTGACGATATACACGCCGATGAGGGTGGGCGCGTAAATCGTATCTTCGAAGCGGGCGGAGATGCCCTCGTTGTTGATGCCGACGATCACCGATCCGTTCACGCGCTGGTTGCCCGTGCCCGGAGTATTGGTGGTGATGAACGGGGACGCCTGGCCCATACCGGTGACAAAGACGCGGATATCTTCGTTGAGCTCAGCCGGGTTAGTGGACGAAACGTAGGTCCCATTGGCTTTCACCGCCACAGCGGTAGGCCGGCCGGACCCATCCAGGGTTTGGAAGATGCCCGGCGCGTAAGGCGCGATGGTGATGGACTGGTTGACCGAAGAGGTACCGGAACGCAGAGTGAGCGTCGCGCTTCCGGGCGCCTGTTCGCACGGTACCTGGAAGGAGAGACTTTCGCGACCGTTAATGTTGCTGACGCTGAAGAGCGGTGCCGCTACGCCGCCCACCAGTACGGAGATGCCGCTGATGGAGGTTTGGAGAGGGCCGACCAGGGATTGGCCGGAGATGGTGCCGGCGACACCGGTGGCGAAATTCGCGCCGGTGATCTGGGCGATCGCGCAGGGTGAGAGGCCCGGCAAGAAGCTGGCCCCGTTCACGATGGACGTGATGGTGGGCCCAAGCGCGGTGACATTCATCGTAAAGGTGGTCGTCAAGGAGCCGGCAGACGCGGTGACCGAGTAGGTTCCAATCGTGCCGCCTGCGGTGACATTGACGCGGGCCCGTCCGGTGGAATCAGTGTTGACGACTGAAGAGGACAGGCTAACCCCTCCATTGGAGGTGAAGATGACTGGGGTGTTCGGGGCGACCGCGCCGTTGCTGTCCTTCACCTCGACGACGAGCGCCTTAGTAAAGCCTTGGCCAATGGCGGCGGACTGGCTGTCGCCGTCCACCTTGATGAAGGAGGAAAGGGCGAGGGTGTTGGTAACGGTGAAGTCCGCGAAGATCGTGGGAGTCACCGAGACCCGAATGCGAACGTCGCCGGACGAGTTGCCGAGACGGAGGTTCGTCGAGACCAGACCTGGGCTCGAGATGGAGCCATTCGCAACGTTGGGGTCTTGAATGACACCGATACCCGAGGTGGTGATCGTCTGGAAGAGCGTGGCGCTACCGGACTGGACTGTCCAGGTGACAGGGACGCCATTGAGCAGGCTTCCGAAGCCGTCATCGATGCGGGCCAGGAGGGCCTTGGGCAAGGACTGACCGGCGCTGCCGGTCTGGTTGTTGCCACTGATGATCGTGATCACTTTGGGGGGACCTTGAGTGACGGTCAAGGGGAAGTCAAAGGACTGGAACCCGCCCACCGTGAGACGGAGGACCGACGTACCGACTTTGCCGCTGAGAACCAGATCGCAAGTGACGATACCGTCGTCGCCGCTGAGGGGAGCGTTGTCGCACCGCGCCTTCTGTGCAGAAACAAGATCGAGCGAACCTTCCGCGGGAAGCGTCTGCGCTTCGACGCCAATACCAGCGATGCCTTGCAACAGGGCGAGGCCGCTTTGGGAAGTGATCTTAAATTGGAAGGCTTTTTTCCGCGTGGAACCGATGGCACCAATGATCTCGGGGCGTCCCTGGGGGAAAATCTGCGCGATGGAAGGAGCTGGTGCAGGAACCGGGGTACTGGTGGCGTCAATGACGCGGGGAATGGTGATGTGCGAGAAAGTGACGGAGCCGAGGCTCGTGGTGGCACTGATGGAAGAACGCACATAGGAGGCGAAATTGCCGAAGACCAAAGGTCCGGCATAGGTTTGGTTGCTGGCAATGCCGTCCGCGTCGGTGAGCGTTTCGGTGGTGGCAAGTTGACCGCCGCCAGAAAGGAGCGCCCAAATTACCGTAGCTGTGGGGACAGGATTGCCGTTGGCGTCTGAAACTTTCACGCGCATGGGCTTCGGAGTGGGCGAGTTGGAAAACATGATCTGGCCGTTGCCATCGAGAATCGAGAGCTTGCCGGATCCTCCAGTTCCACCGCTGCCCCCGCCCGGGAACCCAACATTGATGGTAAAGACCTGGGTGTTACCCACGCCGACGGTGGCGACGATGGTCAGGCTGGTTTGGAAAGTGGGCACCAGAGCCGACGTTTGCGCATAGCCGTCGGAGTTGGTGGTGACATTCGGATTGGTAAAGGTGACGCCATTAGCCGTGCTGGAATAGGTGACTGCGGCACCGCCGATGGGGACCCCGTTGGCATCCAGCGCGCGAACGACGAGCGGCAAGGTGGTGCCGCTGGTAGCCACAAACTGTTGCTGATTGATGGCGAATAGATTCGCCAACGCTCCGCTCGAAGGTTGCGAGAGCGCCGCCGGAATTCCCGCCGCATTCGTGAGAGCCTGGGTAGCGCTGACGGTATTGGAGGCGATGTCAATTTTATAGAGCGTGTTGCCGTTGGACAAGAAGAGAAAGCGGTTCTGCGGTGCTTCATTGCTGCTGCTAATCCCGCGGAAATTGAGGGTGGGGGGCAGTCCGGGAGTTGACGACGGGGCTACCGAAAGGGGGTTCAAATTGATGTTATAGAGGGTTTGGCTGCCGGGGGCATAGCCGAAAGCCAGCGTATTCGAGACGATGCGAAAACGGTCAATCGTGAGGCCGCTGAGGCTGGTAAATTGGGTCGTGCGGTTGTTGAGGTCCGCCAGAATCAGGGCGGAGCCGCCACTGATGGGTGTGAAATTATTCATCAGGGCCCGGGTGCCATCGGGCGTGAATTGAGGGCGGCCCGGCGAACCGGTCATGACGATGGCGGCGGCCGGGGTCAGTTGGACACTACGCGGATCGATTTCAAAGAGGCGATTGACGGCACTCACATAAATAAGGCCATTGGGGGCAACCCCGAGGCCGCTGACGAGAGTGATTTCGCTGGGGACCGAAATCGTTCCGATGGCAACATTGGTGGCGAGATCGATCGCCGTGACCACGGCTCCGTTCGGGGAGGCGGTGAAAGCCCGGCTGGATTCAAAGTTGCAAACAACGGTATTGGCGGGTGCCGAAAGCGGGACTTTGACGAGGACGTTGTCATTCACCGTCTCGATGACGGTGAGGGCGGATTCGTTCAAGGAGACGATGAGCAACCGGCGGCCATCCGGCGAAAGAGTTGCGTCAGTGGAGCCGGTGCCGATATCGATGCTCTTGAGGAAAGTAACGCCACTCGTACTATTACTGAGGACCGTCACGGTATTGGCGGCACCACGGGCGATGACGTAGGTTTTGGTGCCGTTGGGCAGCGTGAAAGCGCTGTAGGCGTCGATGCCAACGGCGGGGTTACCAATGGAATTGAGGGTGTCGGCGTTCAGGACCGTGGCGTTCCGGTTGACGAGGTCCGCAGGCGGACCCGCAGGGAGGACAATTACGTTACGCGTCTGGGTAAGGGCCGGCAGGGTCAGGGCTGCAAACAGAAGGTTTAAGCGATAGAAAGTTTTCATCTGTAGTCTGCTCACACTAAAGGGATTTATTCGGGAGAGACGCTCGAATTTCAGGTCTCGGGGACTCTGAGGATTCGGGCGCGGGTAGGACGCGTACTAAAACTTTAGCACAGCGTAAACTGTAGGGGTAATTTTTAATTGTAAAATGCGGTGTGCACCGATGTCCTCTCCGCTTTAATAAACAAACCACGACTGCGATCCGAAAGCTTAGTTGCTCAAGGATTCGCTGAAGTTGCCGGTGCGGGAAGCGAGGCCGTCATCCATGATGAGGGCGAGGTAGCCCTGCGCAAGCAGAACAGCACCCTGATCGCTGATGAACGCGTAGCCATGGGCGTAGCGGAAGGCGCACTGGGCGATGATGTAGCCCTGGAAGCCGGGAGTCGCCGGAATCGTACCGAACGGAGCGCCACCACCCGCAGAGAGGGTGAAGACCAACGTCTGGCCGGGAGGAATCACGCCGGAGGTGGCGGGAGCCGGAGCGGCACCGCGGCCCGTGCCGGTGAATCCGAAGTAGTTGATCGAGCAGGCACCCTGCTGGGTGGCCACGGCAACGAGCGGGAAGAGCTCGCCGGTACCGGGGTTAGACAGCGAAGTGTTGCTGATCGCGATGCCCGTGTCGAACGGAGCGATATTGGTGACGAACGGGTAGAGCAAGTTCGTGACGCAGCTATCGGTGCGGAACAACAGAGCAGGCGTGGACGTATCCTGGAAGCGCGGGATCGGAACCAGGAAGCCCGAGGCAACGGCGGTGCTGTTCACAGGAGCGAAGCTGCCCTGAACAGTGGAACTGCCGAGAGCCGGATTCTGGGAGAAGCGATAAGCCGCGATCACCTGGAACAAGGCGGTCTCAGGATTGCGAGGATCGGCGGAATATACTTCCCATGTGAAGGCACCGGCACCCGAGACGAGAGACACTTGGATATAGCCGTTGGTGGTGGACTGACCCGCGAACGGCGACCCAGCTAGGCCGGTGAAGGCACCGGGGCCGAAGGAGGAGAGAGTCGAGCCAAAGTTGAAATTCGTCACATTGGAGTTCGTGCTGGCGTAGGCAGTCGAGGTGGGGAAGACCGGAACCGTGATCGGGCTCTGGTTTCCGCCCGTGGCGTCGGCGACGACACCGTAGGCACCCATATTGCTTTGGATGTTGTTGCCGTTTACGTTGCCAACGGTGACATAGAGGCGAATGTTCGCCGGAACAGTACCGAAGGCGGCACGGAGACGGGTACCATGATCGGCGATACCGGCCCGATTGAGACCGTTGGTCACGATGAACAGAGAGTTGTAGAAGCCAGACTCAGCGTTATAGATCTGAGTGGGGTCATTCTGGTCGAAGTTAGTGGGCTGGCCAGGAAGGAAGCCGCGAATCTTGAACGAGTTGGCATAACCTTCGGTGTAGCGGAGAAGCATACCCGAATCAAGGTTGCTACCAAAGCTCCCGCTCGTCGCGTCCGTCGCGAGGTTGCGATTGAAGTCGGCGCACTGGGCAAAGGCGAGACCAGACGAACCGCCACCGTTGCTGGCGCTACGGCGATCGAACACCAAGCCCTGTTGGACGAAACCGACCACGGCGGAAGCCGAGTTCAGCTGGAGGTTAGCAGGCGGATTCTGGATCGAGAGAAAGCCGAAAACCTGTCCATTCGGCGCAGCCGCGCCAGGGATCGCACCGCGAAGGTTCTTGATGCGGAAGGTCTTCGTGAAAGGAACGCTGATCGCCTGACCGTTATAGTTGGAGTTGAGGGCAACTTGACCAGAGCTCAACGAGAGAACCAGGAGGTTCAGCGCATTGACAATGTTTGGATTCTGCGAGGAGTCGGATTGGCTCACCGGCACGGCGAGGAAAACGACCGTATTCGCGTTCTGGAGTTGACCCTGGAACACATTGATCGGGGCGGAGGCTTCGGAGGAAGCCGCGCCAGTGTTGATGCCAACGGCAGTCGGACGGCTGTTACCAGGCGTCGCGGTACCAGCAACTGTGGTTCCAGCGGTTCCATCCAGGTTCGCGAGGACAGAGCAGACGCCATTGGCGTTTACGTTGGCGGTCGGGCAGGGGTTCTGGTTCGTGGGCGACGTACCGGGAGCTGCGTTGGTTGCTTCTTCACCGTTAGCGCCACCGATGAAGAGGAGAGCCTCAGTCATATTGTTGCCGCCGACGATACGGCTGGTAACCGGGGTTGAAAGAGTAACCGAGAGATTGACCAACTGCGGGAAGCCGGCAGCTTGGATCGTATCCGTCGTACCAACCCGGAAGTTCCGGGCGTTGATCTGTAGCGAGCCGGTGCAGTTCAGTTTCACATCGCCAAGAAGCTCGGAGAAACCTTCCGTGCGAACGGTCAACGGCACAGCCGAGACCGAGCAGTTCAAGTTTTGAACTGGTACGTTTGGAGCGACGATGAAAGCACCACCGCCAGTTGGATTGTACTGAAGCGGCACTTGGCCGACGCCAGCAAGTTGCGCCATCATTGCGGATGCCGAAAGAAGGGCACCAAGCGTGACGGTGAAAACTGATTTACTAAATACTGTCATTTCCATCTCCTTGAGAGAGTTTAATTTGTTTTTGAATTGATGAGAAGTTCTCTAACAACCTGAGCCTCGTTAACTTACCTTGTTGTACTGTGCAACTTGCTGAGCTCAAATCGTGTGA
>JANLPT010000150.1:0-6230 GCA_031367405.1 Bryobacteraceae bacterium | reverse complement strand
GCTCAAAGGCCCAATGTTTGCTCTTCGGGCCATCCGCCTTAGATATGGCAGTGACGGGGAATTTTGCTCCCTGATCAATCCACGCCCGCAGCACTCCGACCTCAGCCGCCGTCAAGCGCCGCCCGGCGGGAGGCATCACCGAGACGCCTTTCGCCCCCGCAATGCGATGGACCAGCCGGCTGTCGGCGGACTTGCCCGGCAGTATCGAAGCGCCGCCATAGCCGCCCTTCAGCGCGGCCACGCCATCGTCCAAGCGGAAGCCGCTTTGCTGCATCCCCGCGCCATGGCAGCCCTGGCAGTTCCGTTTGAGCAGCGGTTGAACGTCGCGCGCAAAATCGATTTCCGCAGTCGCGGCCGGCGGCAACTCCGGCGTGTCTGCCGCGAAGGCAGCGAACAGTAGGTAAGTGATTGGGCTCATCGCGTCTTCCTTCATCGTATCGCCATCGTTAGGCCGCTATCATCGGGAGATGCGATTTCCTCTGGCCCTGATTGCCTTTACGATTGCCTTAACCGTGCTCGCCGCCGATCGGGTGGTGCTCGATGCCCACAACTGTTATCCGTACGACGGCAAATATCAAGACCGCATCGAAATCGCCCTCCAGACCGGCCTGCCCCTCGCCATTGAACAGGACCTCGCCTGGTACGTCGACCCCGCCACCGGCCAAGGCCGCAGCCTCCTCATCCACGGCGACAAACCCCATGGCCGCGAGCCCAACCTGCGCGACTATTTCTTCGAACGCGTGCGCCCCATCGTCGAGCAGGCGCTCAAAGACGATAAGCGCGACCAGTGGCCGCTGATCACCCTCAACCTCGACTTCAAATCCGATGAGCCCGCCCACCATCAGGCCGTCCTGAAACTTCTCACCGAGTACCAAGCCTGGCTCACCAGCGCGCCCCGCACCGCAACGCTTGCCGTGCGCGCACCCCTCGACTGGAAGCCCATTCTCGTTCTAACCGGGGCCTCGCTGGTACAGCAGAAGACCTTTCACGACAACGTCCCCGTCGGCGGTCGCCTGCTGCTATTCGGTGCCGGAGCGGTGGCGCAGCGCAGCACCGAGTTAACCTTCGTCGACCAGTTGCTTCCGAATCCCGCCAACAACTACCGGCGCTGGCTCAATGCGCCCTGGGCGATTGTCGAACTGGGCGGCCAAACCAAGGCTACTGATTGGTCCGCGCAAGATAACCGCCGGCTCGAGGCCATTGCGCGGCGCGCCCATCGGCTGGGCTATTGGATGCGCCTCTATACGTTGAATGGCCATGAACCCAAAATCGGCGCTGACGCCGGCTGGTCACCCGGGTATAACTTCGGCTCCCTCGCCGCCGCCCAACTGCGCTGGAAAGCTGCGGTAGCGGCGGGCGTCGACTACATCGCGACTGACCAATACGAGCAGTTCGCCCGCTTCGTCAAGAAAAGCAAAAAGGCCAAAATCGGCTTGCCATAGCTGGAGTGACGATCGCCGCGCGGCCTTAGTTTCGATCCTCTATTTTTTTCGAGTGCCCACCGTCTTCCTTGGCGTCTCGGGCACCCTGTTCTGGCTCGCCTGGTGGTGAATTGGCAAGGTTTAGCGCCCGTAACTCAGGTCTTCACCTGAGCCGCTGGGCCCTCGATCAGGCGTGGACTAAGATGAGTGACCGATGATCGCCTTAGTCCTTTCCTCACTTGTTTCGAAGGTCTCATTCTGGCTAAATTGATCCAGAAGAGAGAGAGAGGGATCGTGGCAAAGTTCAGAAAAACCATCGTTGTGAATACGACACTCGTCGCCGTTATGCTCGTGCTCGCCGTCGGGCACGGGAAAAGCCCAGACCGCCTGATGACCAAGATTCGACACATGGAGACCCAGGCATCTCAGATCACCAAAGCAAACCCGGCCAACGTCGTCTCATCCTGCTCGGCCTTGGTCGCCGTCTTTTTTGCTTGGAGGTCCTTCACCGGCTACCGCCGCCGCTGCGACGGGTAGTCAGCTCGAATCGTTCGTTTTGAAAGAAATCGCCGGGTTTGTTTGCGTATTCCGGGATGAAGCCGATCAGAAATTGGCGGATCGCGGAATCGTGATCGCCGTCCCCGGAATCGGATTCTAAAGGGATCTTCACGACGCAGAGTTCTAGCGGGCTCTACGGGCAAACAAAAAAGGCGCGATGGCAGGGCAGTCTTCCACGCCCACAAATGCCGAATCGCTAACGGCCGAAAATGAACCGGCCACGTCGCAGATCGGCCCCGCCATTAAGCACGCCGTCTTTGATCAGAATGACCGTCGGAGCCGAGCCATTAGACCAGGGTCCGGTGACGGTGATCTTATGGCCTTTGGCCTTCAAGGCGTCAATGGTCGCCTTCGGGAAGCGCTCTTCCAGATTCACCTTACCGGCTTGGAATTCGTGATGCGCAAACGACGCGAAGAAGTGCTCGGTCTGGAAACGGGGAGCCTCGACGGCCTCCTGCGGTTGCATCTCAAAGACCAGTAGATTGAGCAGCACTTGCAGCATCGCCTGATCCTGATTGTCGCCGCCCGGCGTGGACATCACCAGATAGGGCTCGCCATTCTTCAAGACGAGCGTCGGGCTCAGCGTCACCCGTGGGCGCTTGCCCGGGGCCAGTTGGTTGGCGTGGTGCGGCGTCAGGACGAACGATTGCAGCCGGCTCGACAGCGGAAAGCCCGTGCCCGGCACAATCACCGAAGGCAGCCACGCACCGCTGGGTGTGGCCGTGAAGACGTTGCCCCATTTGTCCACCACGTTGACGCAGGTGGTGTCCTGGTCGGCGGAGCGGCTGGTGGCGTTGCCCAGGGAAAGCGCGGGGAAGCCGGAGACGACGCCCGGGCGATGGTCGAACGACGCATGGGCCGGGTCAATCTGGGCGCGACGCCCCACCGCGTATTCCATCGAGAGCAGCGTCGCCTCGGGAATCTGGCTGAACTTGGGGTCGCCATAGTATCGGTCACGGTCGGCGAAGGCGAGCTTCACCGCTTCGATGACGGCATGCAGATACTCGGGCGAATTGTGGCCCAAGGCCTTCAAGTCATAGCCCGCCAGGATATTCAACGCCTGCAGCATCACGGGGCCCTGGGTGAAGAAGCCGGGCTTCAGCACCTCATAGCCAGCAAAGGCGGTGGTGCGGGGCGTGTCCCATTCGGCTCTAAACTTGGCGAGATCTTCGAGCGCGATGAGACCATCGTTGGCACTATTGAAGCTCGAGATGCGTTGGGCGAAGGGGCCCTTGTACAGGTAGTCGTGCACGGCGGCGAGCTTCTTAGCGCGATTGCCGCGCGCTTTCTTTTCGACGGCCGCCAGTTCGCGGAAAGTCTTGGCGAGGTCAGTCAGGCGGTAGATCGCACCGCGTACCGGCACCTTGCCGTCCGGGAAAAAGAATTCGCGTGAGCTGGGCCACAACTGGATGACGCGGCCGGTGCTCCGCAGGAAGCTGGCAAACTCGTCACCGAGCGGAAACCCATCGGCATAGTCAATGGCGGGTGCCACCACTTCGGCGAAACTCTTGGTGCCGCTTTCGGCTAACGCCACAATGGCGGCGCTGGGAATGCCCGGCAGAATGGCACCGCGGATGCCGATGGCCGGGATCGGCGGGAAGTCCTCGTTGCTTTCCCAAGTTTCTTGCTTGCGCTTCCGGTAGTACTCCACCGTTGCTTTGGCCGGCGCGGTGCCGATGCCCGAAAGCACCCGTGCGGGCTGGCCTTTCATCTTGATCATGAGGGGCACTTCGCCGCCAAAACCAATGCGGGCTTGCTCCGTCACCGTCGCCGCGAGCATCGCCGCCACACCGGAGTCGACGGCATTGCCGCCCTGTTGCAAGAGCCGGTAGCCGGCCTCCACTTCGAAATTATTGGCGGCGGCCACCATTTCCTTGGTGCCCCGGACCGCCGGAAACATAGAGTACTGAGCGTAAATCGCTCCGGCGAGCAAGAGTAGCGCGGCTAAGGTAAACTTCATCGTTCTTTATTCTCGCCCATTCGCCGGTACTTACGGAGCAGTTCATACAGAACGATCCCACCGGCCGTCGCCACGTTGAGCGAATGCTTCTGGCCCAACATCGGCAAGCGGACATGAGTATCGGCCAAATTCAGCAACTCCGGTTGCACGCCATCCACCTCGTGGCCAAAAAGAACGCAGACCGGGAAGCGCGGCTGCCAATCGAAAATATCCACCGCGGGGACGCTGGTTTCGATGGCCGCAATCTCCCAGTTCTTCGCGCGCAGGCTGGCGAGCAAAGTGACGGGGTCGGCGATCCCTTCCCAGGGCACCGTGAGATCGGCCCCCAGGGCGGTCTTGGTGATCTCTTTCATCGGCGGACGGGCGGTGATTCCGGTCAGGTAGATCCTTTCGAGCGCCACGCCGTCGGCCGTCCGGAAGAACGCGCCCACGTTGTACATGCTACGGACGTTGTCGAGCAGAATCGCCGCGGGTAAGCGCAGTCCATCGTAAGGTGCGGCAGCGGGGGTGAGTCGGTAAGGAACGCGGTCGTCAGGCAAGCCCCGTATTGTAGCGTGAATCGGCCAGGGGGATGGCTTCGAATGCCATGGCGGGGCTGTTGGCGGGGCTGTTGGCGGGGCTGTGGCCAATTCAAACCAGGACCGTATCGTCGAGTCCGGCCACCGAACAAGAACCCATCATCGAAGCGGTCGAGGCCGGCTCGTTCCGCTCGACAGCAGTCGAACATCGTGAGTGTTCGCGCGCTGGTTGCCTCGCCCACGGATCCTACATCCTCACCCGAACGTCCGCTTTGACGCCAGATATCCCGCCGTATGCGGCATGCGGTAATGCCGCTCGTACGGATCTCTGCGGAGGGCGGTCAGCGATGATCGTTCCTACCGCGACCTGGACATCCCTGTGAATCGCCGCTGGCGCGACTGAATCTGCCTTGGTGCCGATAAGTTAATGGCATCCCGAGTCGAAATCGGGGTGTCAGCGTATTTGAAACGGATTCCTTGAGTGCAGAACCATAGACGACCATCCGGTGTAAGCTCGAAATAACAAACGGAGGCTGCGTGCGAACACTAGTGATCATTCTTTTCCTGATCAGCCAGGTATCTGCTTTCCAGACGATGTTGCCACCCCAGGCGGCGCTCGAGCGGATAGGGCTGCATCAAGCAACAATTCGCGGTCGCTTCGTCGCACCGGATGGAAAGCCGGTGCCGGACGTCATCGTGCAATTGAAGGGCGGCAGAAGATTTTCCTTGCCCTACGCCTCAACCCGAAGCGATGCCGACGGACGATTTGTCTTGGCCGATGTCAAGTGTCCTTACTTCCCGGAGTTGCGCTGGTTTCCACCCCAGCACTTGAGCGGCTACCGCGCGGTCGGCACGCAAAGCGGCGAGGACTCCGACTTCGGGGACATGGTCCTCCAACCGGACACAGTGATTCGCGTGCAACTGGAGATGGTCGGGGGACTGCCGCTCGCACCCAACTCGGCATACCTCGACCTGACTTCTGCCGATCAGGATAGACTGCGCGCTGCGGCCGTCGCGGTCGGCCAGGGACAGTGGCTCTTCCGGCAAATCACGTTTACCGAGGGCAACTGGCAGGTCTCCCTCTATCCCCCGGGCGGTCCGTGGCAACAGTACACCGCACGCGCCAGCATCCGCCGGGGCAGCCGCGATCAAGTAGTGCGCCTGCGCGTGTTGCGTGATCAGGGCCGCATGGAGGTAGAAGAAAGCACGGCGGCGCCGGCGGCGGTGAGTCCCGAGGTAGTGATACGCGGCCGCGCTCTGACCGTGAGCGGACGCCCGCGAGCGGGATTGCTCGCCTACATCGCCCCCTCTGCGTTTTTCGGTCCGTTTCACTGGTCAGTGACGGATGCGTCCGGTGACTATCAGCTGCGTACTACCCTCGACGCTTGTTCAGTGGTCGGCCAATACGCCGGTTGGGCCGTCTGGATAGTGAACTGGCCTTGCGCGGACCTGCCCAAAGAGCCTTTTGAGGAGAGGATGAACTTCGGAGCTCCGCTCCTGCTGGTTCCCCGCGGCGTGGAGCCCAGCGCGGTGCGGGCTTCTTGGTGGCATAACTCGCTTCAATGGCTACCCACCGGCACGCTGGAGCCTAGCGTGGTGATTGACGCGCCATGCTCAAGGCTTCCGCGAGTTTCTCCGCTATATCGAAACCAACCCCATCCGCGCGGGCTTGGCGCAGCAGGGACGGCCTTGGCTCTGGTCCAGCGCGAACGCGCATTGTCTCGGCGACGATCCCGATGACTTAATTACTTTCGACCTCTGGCGCGATATCTT
>JANLPT010000112.1:0-1937 GCA_031367405.1 Bryobacteraceae bacterium | reverse complement strand
CCAGTTGCGCGGCGATGCCTCCATCACCCACTGCCGGTCTTCGATCCCACCCGCGAGCGAATAGGCGTCGCCATTCTGCACGAGCGTGAGTCGAAGCGGAGAGTCCAACGAGACGCCTTTTCGCCGGAGGACCTTCACGGTAGTGCCGTCGGAAAACGTCACCGGGCCGGGACCGTTCACCGTTCCGCGCAGCGCGAATTTTTCTCCCTGAAAAGTGAAGGCCATCGTGATGTTCCGGCCCGTGATGCGGGCGGAAAAAAGACCATCGAGGTCCGGCGGAGATGCGCCGTCGTTGGGCCGCGAGATCAAACCGCGATAGGAGCCGTCCGGTTTCAGAAAGCGGCCGTGCTCCGCGTTGATGAAGGCGTTATAGTCGAAGCCGGATTCGGAGGTGATGCGGATGTCGTCGGTGTTGATTCGGCGACCTTGCAGATCGGTGAATTCGATGGTGCGGAGAAAAAGGCCGTCATCGGGAGGAACCTGCGCGGCGGCGGTCGTGGTGCTGAAGTAGGCGAGTTCCAAGCCGTAGTCCGCCGCGACGGTATGGCTTACCGGGGGGCCTCCGATAATGAACACTTGGCCAAACTGAAATAAGAAAGGGATCGAAACATCGTAATCTCCCGCCAACGAAGGCTGCTCCCGCGAGGACGCGGCAAGAGTGGATGGCTCACCGCGACTGGAACTGAAATATCTGCGGATGGATTTCACCAAACCGTCGCCGCGCGCGGTGGGCGAATCGAACATGCGAAAACGGAGATGGGCAACGACTGGAGACAACCGGGAATAACTGCCAGTAAAATAGAGCCTGTCTTCGTGCAACGCGGTCGCATAGCCAGCCACGTAATCAGAGATCTCCACGATCGGTTCGGCAGATGGGCGCAGCATGATGAGCGATGCGGCGAGATGAAAATCGTGGCTCGCGTTATCCATCACCACCGATGCCGAGCCGTGCCACGCAAGGCGCGGGAGGCTGGCATATGAGCTACTGGCGGCGGCGTTCAGCAGGCTTTGCTCGGTCTTTTCGGCAAGGGTGGGAAAAATCCGGCGTTGGGGTAAAGTTGCGCTGCGGCAAAAGACACCGCCTTGCCCGGAACGCGGACGGGCTGAAGTGGGAAGTATTGTGCGTGCGCGGACGCGAGCAGGCTGGCGAGAGTGAGGAGGAGAAAGGAGGGAGAGTTCATAACCGGAGCGCGAAAAAATTTTTATCATCGACCGGGAAGTGGCCTTCGCAAGGGCCAATGCCGACGGGGATGCCGGAAGCGCCCGCTCTGCGATGTGGCGCAGTCAGAGGGTTTTTCGAGAGTCCAGTGTCTTGAGCGCCAAAGGCGCGCCGCCATCCCAGCCCGGGGCAGCGCCCCAGGATAACGGCTCAATGGGAAAGAGGGCTGAAAGCCCGCTCCATCTTCGGTGCCGCGTCGCGATGAGCCGGGCTTTCAGCCCTCATACTTCTCCGATCCCGTTTCCTGGGGCGCTGCCCCAGGCTGGGATGGCGGCGCGCCGTTGGCGCTCCTGAGTTCAGACTTTCCGTAAACCCCCTCTCAGACTTCCGGGACATCCTCTCAAACTCCTGGGCTGCTTACGCCAGCACTTCGCGAATGACGTGGCCGTGAACGTCGGTCAAACGCCGGTCGATGCCGTTTTGCCGGACGGTCAGTTTTTCGTGATCGATGCCGAGGAGGTGCAGGACGGTGGCGTGCAGGTCGTAGCAAAACGTTTTATTTTCGACGGCCTGATAGCCCCAATCGTCGCTGGCTCCGTATGAAATCCCCGCTTTGATCCCTGCGCCCCAGAGCCAGGAGACGAAACTGCCGCCGTTGTGATCGCGACCGAGCGAGCCTTGCGCGAAGGGTGTGCGGCCAAACTCGGTCGTCCAGATGACGAGCGTATCGGAGTCGAGGCCGCGCGATTTTAGATCGCGGAGCAGCGCGGCGATCGGC
>JANLPT010000109.1:0-4158 GCA_031367405.1 Bryobacteraceae bacterium | reverse complement strand
CCGACGAAGGTGAGCTCGGGCGAGTCGAGATACTCTTGCATGAAAGCGCGGATGTCGCCGCGGTTCCAAGCCTCTTGCTGCCGCGCCATGGCCGCTTTCACCGCGGTCTCCACTTTCATCGCGGTCTCCAAGGGCGGCGCCGGGGCGGCCCACAGCGAGATCCCGGTGAGGGTGAAGGTGAAGCAACAGCGCCGGAGGAAGTTCATGCTTTTCACGATACAAGATTCGCGGGCGTGCTGATCGAAATCGCGATGGTCGTTTTGAGCATGCGGGCGCGGCTGGCTCAATCGACTCGCGCGGCGATGCGGCCAGCGCGCTTCGCGCGGTGATGCGGCCAGCGCGCGGACGCAGGCCTCAAACAGAGCACCGGGCGATGCTCGCCGGTCGCTCAAGGTGGGGGCTCCTGGTGGGGCCACCCGCTGAAACCGGCGGCGCGCCCAATCAACGGTCTTAGCGTCAAAAGGCCTTTTTACAGGCGTTTTTCCCTAAAAACAAAAAAGCCCCACTTGCGTGGGGCCTTCCGGTCTGACTCTCTTGCGAGAGCTTCGAACTCCTACTACTTCTTTTTAGCAGCCTTCTTGGCCGGAGCCTTCTTCGCTGCTTTTTTGGTCGCGTTCTTCATCGATCCATTCTCCCTAACATCAAAATTACGATCACGATTGATCGCGTATGTGATCCAGGTATAAAAGGTTTTGGAAGTAATGTCAAGAAGAAAAATGTACTTCGTCTTCAACCTCGCCACAGGCTCGAAATCAAAAAAACGTAAACGACTACAATTGTTCTATAGGACCCATGCGAACTCTCCTCTCGATCGCGTTCTGCGGTGCCCTCTTCACGGTGGCTTGCGGCAAGAAAAAAGCTCCCTCCGGAGCGGCAATGGTGCGCGTGAAGCTGGGCTATGAAGAGCGTGGCATCGCCAGTTGGTATGGCCATCCGTATCATGGACGCGCCACCGCGAGCGGCGAGATCTACGACATGGAGCGGCTCACCGCCGCGCACCAACGTTTGCCTTTTGGCGTCACGACGCGCGTGGAGAACCTGGTGAACGGCAAGACCGTCGACGTAAAAATCAACGAT
Organism: Bryobacteraceae bacterium; assembly: GCA_031367405.1. Taxonomy (GTDB): domain Bacteria; phylum Acidobacteriota; class Terriglobia; order Bryobacterales; family Bryobacteraceae; genus JALHNI01. The sequence goes on along the minus strand of JANLPT010000109.1, from coordinate 3,081 downwards.
CGCGGACCGTTCGTCAAAGGGCGCATCATTGACCTATCGCGGGCGGCGGCGCGCGAGATCGATCTGATCGGGCCGGGGGTGGCCCGCGTGCGCATCAAAGTGATTGCCGCTCCCGCCCATGTCCGTGCCGCAACGGACGTGGGGGCGAAGGGCCCCAGTGAGCGTACCGGTGACCGTTTTGCTTTCCTGCTGCGGCCACTACCCGGCTTTCTTCATCGGGGCCGCGCGCCCAAACGCGCTGAACGCGAAGCGATCTTGACGCCGTCGCTGGCGTGGGACACCGGCCAGCCGGTCGAGGCAACCGTCGGTCCACTTGTCGGGCCACTACCCCCACATGTAAACTGATACCCGCACAATGGCCCCTCCGAAAGCCTACCGTTGGGGGCTTTCGCGTTTAAGCGTTTTACCTTACGCTCTAGTTCTGGAATGGAACACCAAGTTTGAAAAAGTTCAGACTGCATGTTCCTTCTTATCCCCCAGAATTGTCTGTCGATGCACCCTGAAGACCAAACTCGCGCCTTAATCGGCCAATCCGCGCGAACGCGCCAACTGATGCGTTTGATTGATAAGCTCGGCCCTGCTCAGTGGCCGGTGCTTCTGATGGGAGAGACCGGGACGGGCAAGGAAGTCGTCGCCCGCCGTCTGCATTCCGCCCGCGCTGCCGGGCCCTTTGTCACCATCGATTGCTCCGCCATGGTGGGGCCATTGATGGAGAGTGAACTCTTCGGACACGCCAAGGGTGCCTTTACGGGGGCGCAGACGGCGAAGCTGGGGCTGGCGGAAGCGGCTACCGGCGGTACGGCGTTCTTCGATGAGATTGGCGAGCTTCCGATCGACCTGCAGTCGAAGCTGCTGCGCTTATTGCAGGAGAAGGAATACCGCCCCGTCGGCTCAGTCAACGCGCGCAAGGCCGACTTCCGCGTGGTGGCGGCCACCAATCGCGACCTGGCTAAAGAAGTGGAAAAGGGCGCGTTCCGGCGCGACCTCTACTACCGGCTGAACGTGGTGACGGTGCGCTTAGCGCCGCTGCGCGAACGGCGCGAAGACATTCCGGCGCTGGTCTCCCATTTTCTGGAGAGCCACGGGGGGAAGCATCAGCTTTCGGCCGAAGCGCTCGAGACGCTGCTGGCCTACGATTGGCCGGGCAACGTACGGGAACTCGAAAACGGCATCCAGCATATGGTGGCGGTGAACTCCGGCCCTTTCATCACGTTACGCGACTTACCCACCTGCGTGCAGAACTTCGGCATGCACCGCGAGCAACGCTTGGCCCGCGCCGCCACGGCCAGCGCCGGAGGCAACAACAGCATGGCGAGCCTCGCCCCCATGGTGGAGATTCATTCGCACTCCGCTCCCGCCCCGCGCTTTAACGGACCGATTCTGCGGCTCGAAGACCTGGAGCGCCAACACATTCTGCGCACCATCGAGTACACGCGCGGCGACCGCATTACCGCTGCCCAGCTGCTGGGCATTGGCCGGACGACGCTGTATCGCAAGTTAAAGGAATATCAAAGCCGCCCCAGCGGTAATCCGCCGGCTGGCAACCCTGGTGCCCATGCGCCGTCGGGACATACCTTAGACCGGCGCGTGCTATAACAGGCGCTTGATCGCCCTCGACGCATCGTATTCGCTGGACCGCCAACCGACCGGCGTGGGAGTTTACTCGCAGCGCCTGTTGCGCGGCTTGGCCGCCACCTATGCGGATACGCCGTTTGCGTGGTGTTATCGGGCGCACCGGTTCTGGAGCGCCGATCGCGAGGGGGCTAGCGGACGGCCGTCGAATTGCCATGCGCGGCTTTTGCTGGAGAGTGGTCCGGTTACCTGGCACGCCCCGCAGCTCTTCCACGGACTCAATCAGCGCTTGCCACGCAAGCGATCGCCCTCCATCGCCACGTTTCACGACTTGTTTGTGCTGTCGGCTGAGTACTCCACGGCTGAATTCCGGGCGCGTTTCGCGGAACAGGCTCGTCAAGCGGCAAATACTGCTGATTTAGTAATTGCGGTATCGCACTTCACTTCTTCACAAGTTCAGAACCACCTAGGGGTACCAGCCGCACGGATGCGGGTGATTCCCCACGGCGTCGAGGTGAGCACCTACCCCATTGGCGATGGTCAGCGCCTCCCGATCATCCTCCACCTGGGCACCATCCAGAAACGCAAGAACCTCGTGCGGCTGGTGGAGGCTTTCTCCCAAACGCCTCCCGAATGGGAACTGCATTTGGCTGGCTCTTTGGGTTATGGTTCGGACGAAGTGTTAGCCGCCATTGAGCGCAGCCCGCATCGGGAGCGCATCCGCACTCCGGGCTACTTGTCACCCGCCGCGCTCGAAGTGGCTTACCGCGAAGCGAGCATCTTTGCGTTCCCCTCGCTCGATGAAGGCTTTGGCATTCCGGTGCTGGAGGCGATGGCCCATGGGCTGCCTGTGGTAACGTCTAACCGCTCGGCTTTGCCCGAAGCCGCGGGTGGCGCGGCTTGGCTGGTGGACCCGGAGGACACCGGCGCGTTGGGCGCGGCGCTGCGGCAGCTCTGCGAGGATCCGGCGTTGCGCGCCCAGTGGCAAGCTCGCGGTCTGGTTCGCGCCGCCGGTTGCAGTTGGCAACAGGCCGTGGATGCGACCTGGCAGGTGTATCAGGAGCTATTGGGCGCGTAGCCAGTCGATTCGCGGCTGACGGCTTTTGGGACCATCGAGCGAAAAGCTGCGGGCGTCGCCGAGTGAATCGCGGATCATGGCTTCGGTGGCCGCCACAGCTTGCTGCATCGCTTTGTCTTTCGTCGTGAAACTCATCCAAGCGATGTTTTCCATGCCGGGGTCATACTCCCACAGTCCGGTGAGACGGCCGCCCCGCATGATGGCGTTGAACATGAGGCGGGTGATCGCACCGAGTTTCTCACTACGGATCTCGCGCCTGGCCTCATGCGGGCCGACATAGCCGGTGACGTTGCGGCGCAGGAGGAACAAGGCGTCGAGGCTGCTGAGGAGAACTACGCGGCCATCCGGTTTTGCTTTCGCTTCGAGTTGCGGCCGGTCGGCGGGGAAGATCCAGCGCTCGCCGGGCATCGGCTCGAGGCTCAAGGGCGCGA
>JANLPT010000099.1:0-34422 GCA_031367405.1 Bryobacteraceae bacterium | reverse complement strand
GGATTTTTTAGTTTGCTGTGACTGGGTGAGGGCGCGGATCACGTTGAATTAGGTGGTGCGGCTTCTCTGGCATGGCAGGAATCTTCGGGCGAAGGGGAGTTCCGAAGATCGGGGATGGGTTAACTGTATTTATTTACTGCGAGTTAGGGGGAGGTCGGGGGATACCCGGCGATGGCCCCGTTAGCCCGGCGATGGCCCCGTTAGCCTGGCCCCGTTTTCCCGGCGATGGCCCCGTTTTCCGGCACCGCCTCCACCGCCGGGCGGCGGTCGTCGAGCCCAAGGCAGACCCGTGCCAGGTTCATTCACCATTCTGATGATCGGGCGGTAACGACGGCAGTTAGGGCGTCCTGGCCTTGAGCCGGCCGCAACAGTCCCTGAACATGCACGACTTGCCTTGAACACTCACGAAGCTTGCCGTCTTGCGCTCGTGGGTAGTATCATCTCAGGTGCGGAATGACCGCAATGCGGTCCGCAAACACTTAGCTCAAAGGAGACAGGCGATGTTGGGAGTCAGTCCGTACCTCGCATTTAAAGGGAATTGCCGGGAGGCGATAGCATTCTACCAGAGCGGGCTGGATGCTGAGATACTGTTCTCTCAGACTGTGGGTGAGTCCCCCATGTCTGATCTCGGCCCGGCCCAGAACATCATGCACTGCACGATCAAAGTGGGAACCTCGACGATCATGATGTGCGACGACCCGAGGCCTGATGCCGTCGGAGGCAGTGGCAACATCAGCTTGGCAATCGGACTGAACGATCCAGAGCGTGCCAAACGAATCTTTGGAAACCTCGCCAAGGACGGTTCGGTGATCATGCCGCTGGAAAAGACTTATTGGGCGGAAGCGTTCGGGATGGTGACCGACAAGTTTGGTGTCAAGTGGATGGTTAACTGTGAGGCACCAAAGTGAACGGGCGTTGCGAAGCGAGATCTGAAGACGCCGTTAAGGCGCTTCGATGTATGCGGTTTCAGCAAAAGACCGCATACTCGACCGCTTGAAAACTATCTTCTGTCTGCCGTAGCAACATCCTCACCCTCACGGCCGGGGTTCGTCAGACGGCCGCATTCATTGGCGTCCAAACGAACCCTGCGACGGCTAGTTGTGCAGGTCGAAGCGGTCGAGGTTCATCACCTTGGTCCACGCCTTGGCAAAGTCGCGCACGAACTTCTCTCGCCCGTCAACCCGATGGCGTGCCGGGCAAGGGGAGGGGGGAGAAGCAGAGAGAGTAATGAAAAAGACAACGCAGGGAGGGAAGGGCAAGCGGGGGCGAGGCGGCTGGGAGCCGCGATCGGGCGAGGGAATGGTGGTGGGGTGAAGGGAGCGCTACGGGGCAGCGGAGAGCGAACAGCCAGGGCGAGCGTCAGCCAGGCGAGGCGGCCACCGACCGCTCGACCTCAGCCTGCCGGAGGGCCAACCAGCCCAACGGGCGATTGTAGGGTACCTGGGCCGCGAGCCGCGCCGTATTCCGGCGCAACTCCTCCGCCGGACCCTCCAAATACTCCCGCCATGCCGCAGTGATCGTCGCCGGGTTGCCGAACAAGTGCTGCCACTGATCCAAACGACTTGGGGCAGGTGTTGGGTCCGGAACTGGGCGTCTCGCGGGGGGACTTGAGCCGGCCCTCGCTGTTTCTCCAAACCATCCGCCTACCCAGCCAGACGGAGCGGTTGGCCTGGCTGGCCGGACATCTAAAGAACCTGCCCGGCAGTGGCATCGTCTACACACTCACCGTGCGCGATGCCGAGCAGGTGGCGGCGTGGCTGCGCTCCCGTGGCTTGAATGTGGCGGCCTATACCAGCGAGAGCGCCGATCGGGTCGATCTCGAGAACGGGCTGCTCGCCAACCAGTACAAGGCGCTGGTGGCGACCACAGCGCTCGGCATGGGGTTCGACAAGCCGGACCTAGCGTTTGTGATTCATTACCAAACGCCGGGATCGGTGGTGGCCTACTATCAGCAGGTAGGGCGCGCGGGCCGGGCGCTGGCGGCGGCTTATGGCGTGCTGTTGAGCGGCGCGGAGGATGTGACGATCGGCGACTACTTCATCGACAATGCCTTCCCGGCGAAGGACGAGGTGGCGCAGGTGATGGGGGCGCTGGAGGCGGCGCCCGGTCCGCTTTCGGCGAACGATCTGATGGCGCGAGTGAACGTCCGCAAGGGGCGGATCGACAAGGCGCTGCTATTACTTTCGCTGGAATCGCCGGCACCGCTCACCAAAGTAGGGAGTGCCTGGACGCTCACCGCAGCGACTCTGAAACCGGAGTTTTGGCAGCGGGCCGAGCGGCTGACGGCTCTACGCAAGGCCGAACAGCGGCAGATGCAGGCTTATGTGGCGCTTTCGGAAGGGCATATGGAGTTCCTGATCCGGGCGCTCGATGGCGATCCGGCACCGTTCTCGCCGCCCGCGCTATCGCCGCTCGCGACTACCGTGGATGCCGCATTGTCAGCGGCGGCCGCCACATTTCTGCGCCGGACGAATCTGCCGGTTGAGCCGCGCAAAGTTTGGCCCGCGGGCGGACTGCCGGTGCTGGGGGTGAAAAGCACAATTCCGGCCACCTACCGGATGGAACCGGGCCGGGTGCTGTCGATTTGGGGCGATGGCGGGTGGGGAGGGCTGGTGCGGGCGGGCAAGTATCAGGATGGACATTTCAGCGACGAGTTAGTCGGGGCTTGTGTCACGTTGATGCGGGAGTGGTCGCCACAACCAGCACCGGATTGGATTACCTGTATCCCGTCGTTGCGCCACCCGAATCTGGTTCCTTCATTCGCCCGGCGCCTGGCCCAAGCGCTAGAGCTGCCGTTCCATCCGATTCTCGAACGCGGGGATGCTCGCCCGGAGCAGAAGACCATGGAAAACAGCAGTCAGCAGGCGCGCAATGTGGATGGCGCGTTGGTGGTGGGAGGGGGGCCAGTATCCGGCGGCGCGGTGTTGCTAGTCGATGATATGGTGGATTCCAGGTGGACGCTCACCGTCGCCGCATACCTTCTGCTCGCGGCCGGCAGCGGGCCGGTGTACCCTTTGGTGTTGGCCTCCACGGCACAAGCAGACGTATGAACTCTCGCCCATCTCACAATACTCAAGCAATTCTGCTGCTCACCGGGCCGCTGCTGGCCGGGGCGCGGGAAGAAGCGCCGGTGTTGACCTTCACCGAGTACAACCGTCTGGCCCGCCTGCTGCGCGAATGGCAGAAACAACCGGCGGACTTGCTGGGCCGGGAAGCGCCGGCGTTGCTCGATCACTGCGCGGCTCCGTTCGGCCGTTCGCGCGTCGAAGCCTTGCTGGCGAGGGGTGTCCTGCTGGGCCAAGTGGTGGATCGTTGGTATGAGCGCGCGCTGTGGGTGATTAGCCGCGCCGACCCGCAGTATCCCCGGCGTCTGAAGGCGCGGCTGAAGGAGAGCGCGCCATTGCTGTTATACGGCTGCGGCGAGGTGGCGCTGCTGGAAGGCGGTGGCTTGGCGGTGGTAGGTTCGCGCGATGCGGATGAGGAGCGTTTAAGGTTTACGGCGGAGGTGGGCCGGTTGGCGGCGCAAGCGCATCTGCCGGTCGTTTCGGGCGGTGCCAAAGGAGTGGATCGGGCGGCGATGTGGGGCGCGTTGGAAGCAGGCGGGACCGCAGTCGGGGTGCTGGCGGACAGCCTGGAACGGGCGGCGCTCGCGCGGGGCAACCGCCAAGCGCTGATGGCGGAGCGTTTGGTGCTGGTGTCGCCCTATGATCCGGCAGCCGGCTTCCACGTGGGGCACGCCATGCAGCGCAACAAAGCGATTTACGCCTTGGCGGACGCCGGACTCGTCGTCTCCAGCGACTTGGAGAAAGGGGGCACGTGGGCCGGGGCGATCGAACAGCTGACGCGCCTGTGCCTGGTGCCGGTGTTTGTGCGCAACGGTCCGGATGCGAGTGCGGGAAACGCCGCCCTGTTGGCTCAAGGCGCGCGGCCGTGGCCCGATCTCCACGATCCGGAAGATCTTCTGGCGGCTCTTGCGGCCGCATCCGCCATGCCGGAAGCGCGCCAGGAGCTGTTGGTTTTTGAGGCGAGCGATCTGGCCCCGCCAGCCCCGTTCGCCCCGGCGGCACAGCTCGCGGTACCGGCCGCTGAGCGGCTGTTCAATGAGGTGAGGGAGATTCTGAGGCAGCAACTGGCGCAAGCCCGCACCGAGGCTGAGGTGGCGGAGTTACTGGCAGTGGGTAAGCCTCAAGCCAAGGCGTGGCTGCTGCGGCTGATGGAGGAGCGGGTGGTGGAGAAGTTAGCCAAACCGGTGCGCTACCGGGTCACTTTGGGGGCGGAGCGTTTACCGGAATAAGGGGTCCGGCGCGGGGTACCAGCCGGTCGGGCCGCCAAAGGCGATCCGGACGCGGATGGCGACGGCGCGAATAGAGGGAGCGGGCTGTGTTTGTCCGGGCTTAAAAATCTCTAAAACGTGATGTGGCCCGCTCCCTGCGGTCGAGGCTCGATGACGGGGCGTTTCGTCGTCGAGGCGGTTCAAAAGAATCTTTTTCACGCGGTCAGAGTTCTACCTTAAATTCGGCGGCGCTGGGGCGATCGGTGACGCCGGCGGTGACCCGGAGGAGGCCTCAGCGCCAAGCGAGGTTAATGGACGAACCGCTTTGGCTGAAATTGCCACTGTTGGCGGTGAGGGTCAGCCTGGCTCCGGTGGAAGTAAGTGCCATTTGGACCCAGCCGATGGGTTGGGCGGGGTCGAAATTGTAGGCAGCGGAGGGAAGTTGGACGAGGTGGAGTCCGTTCACCGCCGAGACGCCGTAGGTGTGCTGATGGCCGAAGAAAACCGCTTTTACCTGGGTGGCCGGCCGGACAATCGAGAGAAACTGCGACGAATCAGCCATCGATATGTCGGTGTTGCCAGGATCATGATGAACGAAAATCAAGGTGGGGGTCTTGGTGCGGGCGAGGGTTTTCTGCAGCCAGGAGCGTTGAGTAGACCCCAGAAGGCCTTCCGGCTCGTTGGTGGCCAGCAGCGAATCGAGCACAATGATCCGCCAATCGGCATAATCCAGAATCATCACGTAGCGTCCGGAAACCTTCTGGTTGACGCCTGGGTTGGCGGGGAAGGCACGCTGAAAATTCGTCCGGTTGTCGTGGTTGCCTACCGTCATGAGGACAGGCATGCGATTGGCCACTGGGCTGATCAATTGCCGGAAGGCATTGTAGTCGCCGCTGGTTCCGTAAATGTGAGCGATGTCGCCCGGCATGACGCAGATCGGGGCCGGCGAGGCGGCAATCTGTCCAACGGACTTAGCCACGTTTGTGTAAATGTTCTCGCCGTTCCATCCGGTGGCGTTTAAGTCGGCATTGATGTGGACATCGGAAAGCAGCGCCCAGGACGCCGGCGCGTTGGCGGCTACGGCGACGCGAGTACTAAAACCGAAGGCAGAAACCGCGCCGAGGAAATTCCGGCGGTCAAGTAAGAATGGCATTGAGCGTATCTCCAGTTCCGAATGCTAACGGAACAGAGAGGCGGCGTCAATACTCAGGGTACCGATGTACTCGTACTTTAGTACTAGGCGCTCGCCTTACTGAGCACTGACGACGGCGAGCGGCGCGGCCGGTGTAAGCCGGACGATATAGCCTTTGCGGTGGGGTAAGTCGCTCTGGATGGAGAGGTAGATGACGCCGGCCGGGTCGATGGTGACGCCGTGCACTTTGCGCAGCGTGCCACCAAAACTGGCTAATACATGGAGGGGTTCGCCGCGAATCCAGCGATAGAGGCGGCCTTCGCGGCTATCGGTAATCAGTAACCCGGATGGCGTCCATAAGATAGTCTCCGGGCTGATCTTGGGGTCGGCCAAAACGACGGTGCGTTGACCTTCGTGGAGATAATAAATGACGTTGTCTTCGTTGTCGGCGACATAGAGACCTCCGGCATTGTCGTAAGTGAGGCTCTCTGGTTTTCTAATGTCTTTCGCCAATTCCGAAACCTTGCCGCTGGGCGTAATTTCATAAATGGCGTGTAACTCACCGTCACCCACGGCTAAGTGGCCGTTGGGCATGATGGCGATGCCTTCGGTGCTCCGTAGACCTTGGGCCGGACCGGCTAATAAGAGTAACTCGCCGGAAGCGGCGCGCTTCCAGACTCGACCGGTGTTGTCGTCAGTGAAGTAAACATTTCCTGCTTCATCCATGACGAGGTCTTCGGGGGATTGGATGGCGGTTGTTGCGGCGTGGAGTTCGGCGGTGCCGGCGGGGGTCCACTTGCGGAGGCGACCGCCGCCTTCGTCAGCAAGGTAGAGTCCGTCGGGACGCCAGAGGAGGCCGTCCGGACAGTCGTAACCGTTGCGAGCTACAATTTCAACTCGATCGCGAGCGTTGGTGGGAATGACCGAACCGCCGCGCTCGCGAGTGAGCGATGGCAGGGAGGTGAAGCCGACCCCAACGATCAGCAAGCCAAAACCGAGACCGATGGGTAAGATTGTCATGATTTGCTCCTGTGGCTATTGAAGAAACGCCCGCAGAATGGTGCGGGCCGAGAGAGCGGCGTCCTGGAGGTGATCGAGGGTGCTGGTTACTTCGACGGCTACGAAGAACAGGAAGCCGGTGGCCCAGGCATTCTGACGGACGGTCCATTGTCCGATGCGATCGAGCCAGGCGCAGCGGTCGAGGAGACGCCAGAGAAGGAGAAAGATCAGTCCGATAGCCAAGCCGGCCAGCAGGTCAGCCGGGCGATGGAGACCGCGCAGCCACTTGCCGCCCAGGATGACGACCAACGTCCAACCAAGGGCCAAGGTGCCGATCCGGCGATGGACCCAGAACAGGCCGAGGGCCAAACAACCGAAGAAGCCGGCATGATCGCTGGGGAAGGATTCCCAGTCATTGGAACTGACGATGCCCTGGGCGAGGTTGTTCATGCGCTCGTCGCTATCGGGCGCTTCGGGCATACGAAGTTCGGTTTTCGGGTAGGGGACTAACTGGTCGCCGGAGAGACGATAAGCGTTTTGGGTCAGCACGAAGGGGCGAGGATAGGCGATCCAATGGGAGGTAAGTTTGGTGGCGATGACGGCGCAACCGGCGGCCATGATCACCAGCAGCAGGCGACGGCGCAACCGGCTGGTTTCCTCCCCGGTTCGTCCGGCGACCCAGGCGGCAATGAGGCAACCGCCAATCGGGCCGGACTTGAGCAGATCGTTGGTGGAGACGGCACCCACCAACAGGTCAATGAAATTCAACACGACTTCACCTCGCGAACGGAATTAGTGGCCTGGGAAGAGCGGAAATCGATAAGCCCCCGCAGGCGCTGCCAGGGATGCAGCAGGCTGGGCAAGGGATCATCCCACGCCCAGACATAGGCACCGACCGCGGGATGGAAAGCGGCGAGATATTGGCGGAATGCGGCAAAGCGTGGTTGCGCCCCGGTGCGGAGGATCTCAGCGAGAGCAGCCGTATCGTGGGCGAGAGAACGGCAGCGCACTCCAGCGCGATAGGGCTCATTTTGGCGGGCACCCAGCGGATGAAGGTGCGAATGCAGAAGGGCGGCTGGAAAATCGGCACCCGCGTGGAGGGCCAGCGGCAAGGAGCCCCAGAATCGTCCATTCACCTCCAGCAGTTTGGAAATGCCGGTCGCTGGGTCGCGCCGGAACTCCACCATGGCGACGCCGTCCCAGTTCATGTCTTTGAGGAGGCGGACCGAGTCCGCGACCAAGTTCTCAGAGAGAGGCATTGATTCGCAGAGGACGCTGATGCCACCGGTATGAGGTTTTTCGCGCAGGCGGCGGTGCTGGAAGATCAAGAGCGGCTCGCCCGCGCGCATGAGAACCTCGACGCCGATGCCTTCGCCGGGAGCGAACTCCTGAATCATGGGGGGGGCGGCATGCGGGCCTAAGGCGGCCACCTGGCGGCAGAGATCTTCGAAGGTGGCGGCGTAGGCGGCCAGGTAGTCGCCAGCGGCGGGATGGCGCTGGGAGGGATCGCGGTGGTTCGGCTTGAAGACGAGGGGATAGGTCCAGTGGCGGCAGGGTTCGAGGTGATCGAGCGTTGACGGGACATAGGTACGAGGCACCGGGATGCCCAGACGCGCGGCGCGGCGCAGCGTGCGGTCCTTATAGAGGCATTCATGGAAGGCCTGGGTGGGCGGAAAAAGGGGGACGGCGTAGCGTTCGATCTCTGCCCGGTGCTCATTCAGGCGCGCGATCAGTGCCTCGTCAGGAGAAATGACGTGGGTCACGCGGCCATTGCGCAGATAGGCGAGCGTGGCGGCCGCGATGGCTTGCGGGTCATGATCGGGAAACGGCAGCACGGCGGAAACATAGCGGGAATAGCGGGCGAAACCGGTGCCTGCGGGCGAGCCGACAATCACTTTCGCCCCGGCGCGGCCCAAAGAGCGGGCGATGGCCAGATCGATATGGCCGGTGCCATGCACGATCAGGACGCGGGCCCCGGAGAGACCTGCCGCTGATTTGTCCAGCCCGATATTACACGTCATGTTTAGATCTAGCCAGACTAGGAAACTTTTCCCTATAGTCCTAGGGACTCATTGATGTTTCCGGGGGGCTAGTACTAAGTTCTCTATGCCGCCAACAACTCCGGGCGCATGCTCAGGGTGCAAACGCAAGGAGCCAACGAAGAATGTTAACTCAGAAACCGGGTGAAACACTCGCGAATTTTGCCCGGATGCGCGGTCTGCCGGTGTACCGGGCGGCGGGTGCGTGGTGGACGCCCTTCCGCCACGAAAGCCGTTTTCTGATGACGGTGCCCGAGCAGATTACAGTGGATCGGGACGAGGAAGAGATTGCGCGGCTGTTGTGGAAGGAGCGCATGGTGGCGGCGCGCTATCCGACTATGGCGAGGCGCGGGATGGAAAGCGGATATTACCGGTGGCCACGGCAAGAGGCGTTCGACCTGACGCATCTCGACCGAAAGCTACGCAATTCGGTGCGCCGGGGCTTGGAACAATGCCAGTTGCACGAATTGGAGCCGCGTGAGTTGCGGGAGTGGGGGCTCGATCTGAATCGGGAGACGATGGAGCGGCAGGGCCGGTTCAATCCGGAGTTCGGCGAGGCCGCCCGCTGGCAGCGCTTTGTGGAGGCGGTGGAGCGGACGGAGGGGATGTCGATCACCGGGGCGTTCGTCGAAGGCGAATTGGCGGGGTATTCGATTGAATGCCGCGCGGATGGCTGGTGGTACGCGCTCTATCAGAATTCGCGGGTGAGCCGGCTGAAGAGTTTTCCGAACCACGCGCTCGACTATTTCTCAATTGAGCGGGCGGCGAAAGACGATTCGGTGAAGGGCATCCTGAATAGTCCTTTTCCGCTGAGCCCGAATGCGGGTTTGCACGACTATAAGACAAAGTTTGGCTATCAGGTTGCGCCTTACCGCCTGGCGATTCAGCTGAATCCGGTGGCGGAGGGCTTGGTGAATTCGACGCCGGTGCGGGCCGGTTTGCGGTTGGCGCATGAGTGGATGCCGGACAATCGCCGCCTGCAGCAAGCGGCACGATTCTGGGGTGGCTTCCATGTGACCTCAGCCGTGCCAGGAGCGACGGTGGAAAGCACGGTGGATTCCGCCACGGCAGTCGATTGCTGAAGCGCCCAGGTGGGGCGGGCCTGCGTTAGCACGGTAACGCTACATTAACGACGTGGGTTGACGCGTCCACGTTTTGCCCTTTTCGGTGGCGATGGTCTCCATGTCTTTCACGTAGGCTGTGGCTTGCGTCAGAATGTGGTGCAGGTCGTTGCCGACGCTCAAGAAAGTGAAGCCCTTTTCCAGGAATTCGCCTACGCGCGACGTGCCGAATAGGAAGATCCCCAGGATGATCTTGTTTTTATTCGCTTCGCTGATGAGCGTATTGGTGGCGGCCAGTAATTCGGGCGATGTGTACATGAGCGGAAACTCATACTTCACGTACAAGCCCATCGACATGCAGAGGTCATTTTGGCCCAGGAAAAGCATGTCGACGCCGGGGACGGCAGCAATCTCTGCCATGTTGTCGATGCAGGATTTGGTTTCCACTTGCAGCGCGACAATGACATTGCCGTTGGCGCTGCCGGCATAACCGAGCAATCCGCCTTTGTTCATGGAGCGTTGCGGAAAATAGACGCTGCGCGTGCCCCCCATCGGATAGCGCGTGCAACTGACGGCCTGGCGAGCCTCTTCCGCCGTGTTGATGTACGGCACCAACACGCCGTCGGCCCCGAGATCGAGCGCCTGCTGGATCCCTGCCCGGTCACTATAGCCGGCGACACGCACCATGCTCTTGGCACCGCCTAAGGCAATCGCGCCCAGCATCGCCGAGAGTTTCTCGTATCCCATCGGGCCGTGCTGCATATCCACCAGCAGCCAATCGTAGCCGCTATGGGCCAACTGCTCAGCGACGGTGGGGCTATGGGAGTTGAGAAACAGGCCCATCTTGGGCTGGCCCTCTCGCATCTGCTGCTTGAACTGCGCCCCGGTTACGTTGTCGGCCATATCGATGTGGTCTCCTCAAAAAACTTTGAGCCCCAGCGGATGAGGCCAACTTGGACTATACCCAACCCAGGGAAGCGGCGTCAAAGGCACGGGAAGGAAACTACTTCCTTTCGAGAGCCAGGATCATGCCGCCATCGGTCGCTAGCCAGCCAGTTTCGCCAGCAAAGGCGATCCGGACGCGTGTGGCGACAGCGCGATAATCCACCGGCAGACTGTACCAATGCTGAAAGTCGATACTTTGCAAAACTACCACTTTGCTGGGGATGGGTAACTGATTCAGCTTGCCCGGCACGGCAATGCCCGCCAGCCAGGCGCGGCCGCCGCCGTCGTAGGTTAGGTCCTGGATGGCCCGTTCCTTGTCGGCGAAGGCTGATTTCGAGTTCGAAAGGTTGAGGATTTCGCTGGGGTAGGCGAAGCTACCACCGGCGTATTCCATCAATCCCAGCCCTACGCCGGAGGGGCCGAAGGCGACCCGTCCCAATTGGCCGAAGGCGGAGGTGACGGCGGGTTTCCACGTTTGGCCGCCGTCGGCTGTCTCGAGTAAAAGGGTCAGGTTCGGGAGTTGCCGTTTCTGCATCGCGGGATCCATCCAGGCGGGCAGCGGTGAGGCGTCGCGGCGCGGGGGGCGCGAATAGCCGGTGATGATGCCGCGATTCGCATCGTAGAAGGCGATGGTCGAGTAGGTAGTGTTTTCCGGACGCGACGTGGGCGACTGCGCTTCCGCTACCGGGGCCCAGGTGACTCCACCGTCGCCGGTGGACCAGACGGCTTTCGGAAAGCCCACGGCGAAACCCTTCTGGACGGTGAGAAACTTCACCCGCAGTACGCCCTTCAGCTTGGCCGCCCGTTGCCAGGTGAGGCCGCCGTCCAGCGTCCGGTAGACGGCATCGCGAACCACGAGCCAACCGTTCCGCTGATCGACAAAATCGGCGGATAAGGGCAGGTCAGGCAGTTTGATGGTTTGCCAGGTCTGGCCACCATCGCGAGAATTCACCATCACGCCGCGTGGCCTTTTGCCCGACTCGCCGAGCGCGCCGAAGGCACAAACGGTTTGCGGCGCGGGCGTTAACAACTCATTGAAGTCGATGGCCGACTCGTTTTTGTCGTAGAAAAACTTGATGCGCCATTGGGGGACGGCCGAAGGCGAGGGTACGGGTACTGGCACTTGGCCGAACGCCAGGGTGGCCATGAGGATGAAAATAAAGCGTTTCATGCGTTGCGAAGGGCGGCCGGAAAGACGAGTTCCAAATGATTCGTATGCTCTACCACGTCGGGATTCATCCGCGCGAGCACCAGCAAGGTGCCAATCTGCTCGCCGATGGTGCTCAGCATCTCCATCTCGTCGCCGCCGTGCTGATGCGGCAGTTTATGCTGGACGTTGATGACGCCCACCACGCGATTGCGCGCGATAATCGGCGTCGAAAGAAAAGCCTCGTAGGTGTCTTCCCGCAGGCTGGTGAAGTGCTTGAAACGGGCATCGAGGTAGGCTTCGCGGGAAATGGCGAGTTGCCGCCGTTCGCGAGCCACCCAGCCGGTTAAGCCTTCGGACATCTTTAATCTGACCCGGCCCAGCGCCTCGGGCGGCGCATCGTTGGCCGAACAGAGCACCAATTCACGATCATGGAGCAGGTAAATCAAGCAGGAGTCGGCTTGGGTAAACTCGACAATCAGGCGATTGATACCGGACAGAATCTCTTGCAAGCTCATTTCACGAGTCATAAAACGGCTGATCTGTTGCAAGAGTCGAAGTTGCTGTTCGGTGCGGGCGAGTTGGGTCTCGAGGTCTTTGGAACGGGACACAGTAAAAGTACTACCAGTAGTATCCCAAAAACCAGGGCCCCAGTAGGCTGGAATGATTTCACATCGGAAGAGGTACCGGTTCAATTGCTTTTGCTCTGGACGAACGCTACGATAAACCTTACTCTGAACGAGACGAGAGAGGTCGTCGCTCATGTGGAATCGCCGAAAAGAAGAAGAATCGCCGCGCATCGTAACTCCGTCCGTCCCCGTCGCGCCGATGGAAGGAATGCCCGTGTCCACCACGCCGACTGGATATCAAGGAACTCGCACCACTGCGACGATCGGAGAGAATGTGCTGATCTCCGGCCAGATCTTCGCCAAGGAAGACCTGGTGATCGATGGACAGATCGATGGCACCATTGAGCTGCTGGAGAACAAAGTCACCATCGGCAAGTCCGCGCGGGTGAAGGCCACCATTAAGGCGCGCGAAGTGGTGATCCATGGCACGGTGCATGGCAATGTGGAGGCTTCTGACAAAATCGATCTGCGCCGGGACGCTCATTTGGTGGGCGATATCCGGGCCGCGCGGATTGCGATTGAAGACGGGGCCATCTTTAAGGGTTCCATTGACGTGACGAAGGTGGAGGTGCCGAAGGCGGCGGCTCCCCGGCCTGGCACGCCCTCCAGCGGGCCGCTGGCCACTTCAGGTCTGGCTACACCGGGCGGCGCGCCTCATGCACCCAGCGGGACGCCGATTTCCAACACCCAGTCCATGGCCGCCTCAGCCAACGACCCCAAACGTTAACTGGTTAAGTAGTATCCTGGTGTCCAGATGAGCCCCAGCGCCACCGAAGGCATCAGTCGCCCCAGCGCGGGCCTCGAACAGTATTTCCAGCATCTGCAAGGCCGCCCGACGTTGAGTCTGCTGGATCTGTCGCCGGTATCGCAAGCCAACGTCAGCTTTCTCGCCGGTCTCGGCCATCGGCTTTATTGCGAGGATTTTCTCTCGTCGCTCGATGATTTTTTTGGCGGGGACGATGACTTTTATCAGTCCCAGGAAAATCCGACGCGGGCGCAAGAGTTCATGGATCTCACTTTTCGGCAATTGCAGGGTCCTTTTCATGGCGCTCTGGTTTGGGATTGCCTGCAGTACCTGAGCCCCACCATGCTGGAGCTCACCGTCGCCGAGTTGCACCGGCTGCTGGAGCCCGGCTCGCTTCTGCTAACGTTTTTTCATAATGATGAACGCGCCAAGTCCGTGCCGGCGAGTTACTACCGCATCCAGGATTACCGCAGCCTCAACATTCAGGAGCGCGGCCGCCGCACGCCGTACCAGTTTTTCACCAACCCTTTTATTGAACGCGTCTTCCGCGATTTCTCCAGCGTCAAGATGTACCTGACGCGCGATCACCTACGGGAAATCGTCGTCAAACGCTAGTCGAATTTCCCTCAACAAAGCATGGGATACTGAGAGTTCGGCGTTGTTGCTCAACCGCCGCGGAGGTTATTGCCCATGCCAGTGCCCATCTCGCAGATGTGGACCGTGGCGAGTTACGTCATCCGTCAGAAGCTTCAGGGACGGAAACGCTATCCCCTGGTGCTGATGCTCGAGCCCCTTTTCCGTTGCAATCTCGCTTGCGCCGGCTGTGGCAAGATCCAGTATCCGGCCCATGTCCTCAAAATGAACCTGTCGCCCGAGGATTGCTTTCGCGCGGTGGACGAGTGCGGCGCACCGATGGTCTCCATCCCCGGCGGCGAGCCGCTGATGCACCCGCAAATTGGCGAAATCGTGGCCGGATTGGTGGCGCGTAAGAAGTACATCTACCTCTGCACCAACGCCTTGTTACTGAAGGAAAAGCTGCCCCTGTTTACGCCCAGCAAGTACCTGAGTTTTTCGGTCCACATGGACGGCGAACGCGAGCACCATGACCGGTCGGTGTGCAAAGAAGGCGGCTACGAAATTGCGCTGGAGGGCATCAAGTCCGCGATCGCCGGCGGCTTCCGCGTGACGACCAATACGACGCTCTTCGATGGAACTGACCCCAAGAGCGTCCGCTCCTTTTTCGATGAGATGACCACGCTCGGCGTCGAGGGCATGATGCTCTCCCCCGGCTACTCTTACGACAAAGCGCCTGACCAGCAGCACTTCCTGGGCCGCGCCCGCACCCGCCGGCTTTTCCGCGCCATGTTGTCCAACCGCCGTCCGGACTGGCAGTTCAACATGTCGCCCCTGTTTCTCGAATTCCTGATGGGCAAACAGACTTTTAAATGCACGCCCTGGGGTATGCCCACTTACAACTTATTCGGTTGGCAGAAGCCCTGCTACTTACTCCAGGACGGTTATGCCGATACCTTCGACGAGTTAATGCGCACCACGGGCTGGGATAACTACGGCACCGAGAGCGGCAATCCCAAATGCGCTAACTGCATGGTCCACAGCGGCTATGAAGCGTCGGCGGTCGATTATACGTTCAGCTCCTGGAAAGGTTTTTTCTCGATGGCCCGCGCGACGCTATTCTCTCGCCATCGTGACGCTGACGCCCTGGCGATGCTGGATGAGCCCGATCAGCCGGTACATGCCCAAGCCGGTTTAGTGCAGATCCAATGACTAATCCGGATGCATTAGAAGTTGCGGAAGGCGTGGTCCACGAGAACTTACAAGGGCAAGTCTGGGAAGCTACGTCCGAAGCCGAGTTACGCGAGGGATTAGAGAAAGCGTTCGACTACCGCGGCGACGTCACGATTGTGAAGCGCGACGGCACCGTGGTTGACGGTTACATTTTCGACCGCCGCGCCTCGATTAGCCTGGCAGACTCCGTCATCCGGCTTTTTCCGCGAGGTACCAGCGAGAAAGTGGCCATCCCCTACTCCGAAGTAAAGACCCTTACTTTCACCGGCCGCGACACCGCCGCTGGAAAGAGCTGGGAAGCGTGGATGAAGCAATACCAAGCCAAGAAAGCGGCGGGCGAACAAAACATCGAACGCCTTCCTGAACATCTCGACGACTAGCGCCGTAATGCGCCAACCGTTGGCCTGGATATTAGGCCCCTCAAGGAACTGTCATGGCCCGGAACATGCGTGACCACATCGCGAAGCTCAAGGAAACCGGAAATCGTGCCGTTCTGACGGTGAACGGTTAGGCTGAAGTCGTGGTCCAAAGCGCCGATGCAAAGTACAGGGCATCGATACTCGAGGTCCCACCATGGTTATGGCTGACGATTTGGCCGACTAGTGCTTCGACCGGGTAAACAATATCTTCTGTTTGCCATCGCAACATCCCCTCCCTGACGGTCTTGGTTCTGTTTGGCTCGTAAATGCGTCAGCGAGGGGGAGGGTCCTGACTAGCGTTTCAGCTTCTTAATCATCCGGAGCTCGTTCTTCTGGCCGGGAATGATTTGGTAATGAACGTCATCCATGATGGACTTGATGAGCCGCAGACCGAGCCCGCCATTCTTGCGCTGCGCCACTAACTCTTCGAGGTTGAGCTGGCGAATGCCGCCCGGGTCGAAAGAATTGCCTGTGTCGACGATTTCGATTTGGATCTTATCGGGGTCCAGCAGCGCGCGGACGGTGACTTCTTTGCTGGGGTCCATGCCGTACGCATGCTCCACGACGTTGGCGCAGGCTTCGTCGACCGCTAACACCAGCTTCATCGTTTCTGTCTCGTTGAGTCCGGCCATCTCGCCGATCTTGGCGACGAAGTCCCGGATCATGGCCAGGTTTTCCGAGGAAGACGGAACGTGAAGTTCGAAAGTTTTCTCAAGGGAAGCCATGGAGTTCCTATTCGGGCGGCCGGATGCCGCTGGCGAAGTGAGCGAGGGCGGTGGGGATGGTGTCCACAATGTCAAAAAGGGCGGGGAAGCCCAGCACTTCGAAGACCTGATAGACTTTGGGCACGATGCCGGCCAGCTTGACATCGCCGCCCGCCGCGCGGATCTCTTCAATGAAGCTCATGAAGACGCCTAAGCCGGCGGACGAGATGTAAGTGAGCTTCTGACAGTCCACCGCGATCTGATTCCGGCCCGCCGTATGTTCGTCCTGAATGGCTTTCTCAAATTGCGGCGCGGTATGGGCGTCGAGGTAACCGTCGAGCGCGAGGATCACCACGCCGTTCTGTTCCGTACGTTCTACTGTGAATGCGTTGGGCACGATACTCTAATTCACCCTCCCGGCGAGATTCTCCATCTTAAACCCTCACTACGAATAAAGTCATGTCGTCATGCGGCGGGGCGGAGCCGATAAAGGCGCGCACGGCTTCGAGGATCGCGCGTTCGGTCGCCGCAGCGTCCTGGCCATCGCAGGCATCCACCACGGCTTGCAGCCGGTCTTCGCCGAACTGCTCACGGCCTTCATTCATGGCTTCGGTGATGCCATCGGAGTAGAGGATGAAGGCGTCGCCCGGTTCCAGGTGGATCTGTTGAAGGCGGAGAGCGCGCTCGAAAAGTAACCGGCTGGTGAGGCCGAGGCCCATGCCGGGCGGCGTCATGTACTCGCTGACGCCCAGGCCCGCCCGCCGCCACAACGGTGGGTTATGCCCGGCGCGCGCCAGTTCAATGTGGCGGGAGGAGGGCGAGAAAAAGGCCAGGGCCATGGTGACGAAGATCTTGCGTTTGCCGGCGGTGTAGAGGTGCGAGTTGAGTTGAGAGAGCGTGCGGAGAAGGTCGTCGGAATCGCTGCCTGCGGCGGCGAGGAAGCCCTTGGTGAGAGTCATGTAGAGCGACGCGGGGACGCCTTTACCGGACACATCGGCCACGCCAATGGCGTAACGGCCGTCACCGGTGGGATAGAACTCGTACAAGTCGCCGCCGACGTCGCGGGCCGGAATGCACGACGCGGCGAAAGAAGCCGCCCCGAGCGTGGCTGGCACTTGGGGCAGCATCGCCTGCTGCGCGCGCCGGGCGACATCGAATTCAGAAGTGAGGCGGTCGCGTTGCGACTTTACTTCGATGGCGGATTCGGCCCGCATCGCGGCCACCTCCGCCTCTTCGTCGACAGGCACGCCGAAGCGCATCACCAGAGCGCCCATCAAGGCCATGGCGGCGAAAGGAGCGGCGACCCACCAGCCTTGCTGGGTGAAGGCTGCATGGGGCTGTACCCAATAAGCGGCGGCCGTCCAGGTGCCTACCATGGCGGCCCCGGCCATCAGCGCGGCGAGCGCACCGTATTCGCTTTCCACCACCCAAATGCCGATGGCGAAGAGCAATCCGGCCCACAGGCCGGGCACGGTGAAATCATCGAAAGGGGAGCGAATGACGAACCACACCAGGGTGAGGCTGGTGGCGTAAATCGGGAATCCCAGCCAGCGCGGCCGGATCCAGCGAATCAGCGGCATGGCCAGCAAGACGATGCAGGCCACGTCGGAGAGGGCCGCCGGCGCAAGCATCGCGGCGATCGCGCTGGGATAGAACAGCGAACTCACTGAGGTCGCCGCGCCTTGGGCTGGAAGCATGAAGGGAGCGATGAGATACGGCAACGCGGCCAGCGCGACGCCGCAGAGCACCCCATGCAGCAGTGCCGCCCCGACCGGGCGTAGGGTGAGGCGAAGGTCAAGCAGCGCCTCCACGGCGCACCAGCGGCGCAGATGTTCCGGACGCACCAGGGCGCGGCCCGCGCCATAGAACAGCACTATCGAAAAGCCAATCAGCAACATGCTCGCGACCTGTCCGCCGGCATTGTCCAGCGGCGAGCCGAAGTCGCGCGCGGCACCGGCGCGAGCCCGGTCAAGCCAGGCCCCGCCCAACGTATCGAGGGCGACGAGAGCGAAAGCGATCGCGCTGACGGTAAGAATGCGCCGCCGGCTTAAGCGCTTTCTTACCAGGGCGCGAAAGAACGCGGGGAAGGCCAAGGAGATCACGATAAAGACGGCGGCCACCATGAAAGCCGCAAATTGCCCTTGCCCGGCTTGAATGCGCTTCACTTCAACGCGTGCAAAAGAGTCAGCGGCTTCGGCGATCAACTCGGCGCGTACGAGCCGTTCTTCACTAAAACTGGCCTCGAAGCGCAACAGATGCGGCGAATTGGCAGGATCGCTGTACTCCCACGAATACAGCAGACGATGGTTCTGGGGGACGCCACGATTCACCGGACGGAACAGCGCGGCTTGGTCGTCCAGATAGTCAGCCAGCACGCCGTCAGCTTGGGCATCCAGGCTCTCCGTGCGGGGCATGTGCTCCATGCCGGGGGCCACCCGAGTGGCGGTGCTGAAGCCCACCAGCTTCCCGGCGGGGGTGAAAATAACGGCGGCGAAGCGCCCGCCATTCGGCTGCCGCAGAATCACCTCGGCGACAAAAGGCGTCACGAGCGAATTGAAGACGGAAGGCTTAGGGTGCAGATGGTGCCAAAGGTAGATCCATTGGCCGCCGCGCCAGGATGTGGCCTGAACGGACTCCGTCCAGTTCGTGGTGTCCATGCCGTTCGCGCGCGCCACCGCATGCGCTTTGGCGATCACCTCAGCGCGAGAAATCGCAAATTGGCCAAGGTTGCCCGAACGGTCATAAACGGGGAACAATTTCCCCAACGCCAGTGCCCCTAGCAGCGCCGCGGTGAGGGCGATGATGGTGCGCTGCCGCATCAGGCTGCACCTTGCAGTGCCGTAGCGGCCGCGCCTGAAAGTTCTTGCAGCAGCGCCACTTTCATTTCGATCACGACGGCGGTGATGTCGTCGTCGAGGTCAGCGGCGGTGGCGTTCACGGTGCGCAGCAGATCTTCATGGAAGCGCTCCGCCGTCTTCGAGGACTCGCCTTCCAATTGCGCCAGCCAAGCCTTGAAGCTGCAACCCAGTTGGCTTTCGAGCCGGGTGGCCAAGCCATCGGTGCAGCAGAGGATCAAGTCACCGGCGCTCAGTTTCAAACGCAGCCCGGACGCGGAATCGGCCGGCGGGTGAAGCTCCTCAATCATGCTTTCGCCATTGGCGCGGCGCAGCTGGTTGAAGTGAAAAAGGCGCGGATACAGGCCGAGCCGCGCGATCCGAATCTCACCGGCTGCCGGGTCAAGCACTGCGTAGCAAAGGCTGAAGCGATGCTTGGTGGAGGCGATGGCCTGGGTCAAGACGGGAGCCAGGCGTTTGAGGGCTTGGGCGGGGGGCCAATCCCGTTCGGCGGCGTAGGAAAGGAAGCCTTTCGCCAAGCCGATGGTGAGCGCGGAAGCCAGTCCACCGGCACTGCCGTCGGCGACGAAGATGCCGTGGCGGCCGCGGGCGAGGCGGAAGAAATCGTAAAAGTCGCCGCCCACTTCGCGAGCCGGATGGCACGAAGCGGCGACCCCGATGCCGGGAATTTCCGGCAAAGAGTCTGGCAGCAAGCGGATCTGCGCCTCCCGGGCGGCGGACACCTCCTGCTCGAGTTGCAGCCGTTCTTCCAAACGCCGGGCATGTTGCGGTTGTACTTCGGCGTCGGAAACCTGGCGGCCATAGTAAGTAGCCCAGAGCCCGTAAATGGCCGAGAGTGCCGCCAGCGAGTAAGTAACATGCGCGTAACTCGACCACGATTTCACCACCTCGACAATCCCGTTGCTTTCAAAGAAAGCCAGGAACCACCAGAGGCCGACTACGGCGGCCAGAAAGTCGCAATACCCAAACGTCAACAGCGCCAGAGCCGCGATCACCACGGCAATACCCAAAGTGACAGGCTCGTCAAAACTGACGCGATAGCCCGTGCTGATGGTGCCGAGGAAGCAGAACAGAATGGCGAGCGTGCGGCGCAGTGCGCTGCGGCCAAGATGGCGGCTGAGATAGAGCAGCGGCAGCAGTAGGCACAGGCAGGTGGCGAAGAACGCGGTTACCGGTTCGCTCACCAGCACCATGAACCAGGCGGCGCGGCCATACGGCAGATTCAGGGTGCGGTCGTGGATATCGCTATAGCCCGCGCCGAACTGAATCAGCCGGACGGCCAGGAAGGCCCATCCGCCTGCGGCAGCGCCCACCACCAAGGAGCGGCCAATACTGCGCGCGTGCAGGTAGCCGGTGAATAGAGCGTCGAACGACGTGATCTTGCCCGGGTAAGATTCCCGGATCTCGCCTTCGCCCGCACCATAGATGAGCGCACCCGCGATCCCCTCCAGCGTGAAAGCGAGGACGATGGAGACGGTGATCAAGATGGCGAATGGACTTACCAGTCGCTCCGGCGTCAGCCCCGCTCCGCCAAAATAAGGGTCGGCCAGGACGATGGCTAAACCGAAGAGTAAGTGCGCGCTCACGATCAGCGCGCTGCGAGTCCAGGAGATTTCGCGTTCCAACGCCCGGCGTGAATAACGATAGATAGCGTAGATCACTGCCGAAACCAGCAGCAGCGCGGAGAAAAGGTTGAAAATTCCGTTAGCCGGGCTCTCATGGATGGGGAGTTCGCCGGGGGCAGTACGCACGCGAATGGTACGTTCGGTGATGCGGTCGCAATGCACTTCGACGGTGAGCGTACTTTCAAGCCCCGGCAAGACGGCCGTGCGCCACAGATAACGCCGGGCACCATGGGCCCCTTCGACGACGGCGGTTTCGAGTTCCGGCACGCCCCAATCGATGCCGGGGAAAGCGCGGCGCGCCTCCGCCAGCGCCATGCCCCGGCTCTCACTTTCTAGAGGCATGGGGCCTAGACGCAGGAGTTCCGGCGAAGTGTCGAAGCCGTATATCGCGCCGCCGGGCCGCATCCAAACAGCCAGCCATTGTTGTTTACCGGGGGCGATCAGCATCACGCGAATCGTGGAAAGGGGAGCTAGATCGCGTCGCCCGGCAGGGAGCTTACGCCACGCTTCGCTACGGGCGAGCAGCGCGCGATCGGAAGCGATTGACGCGTGGACGGCCGGCGTCCAATCGCGCACGCCGATCCCCAGGCCTTCGCCGAAAGCAATGGCGCGGCTCAGAGCCGCCGCCGAATCAAGATGCGGTTCACGCAATGGAGTGATAGGAAGCGTTAGCCCGCCCCAAAAGGCGAACGGTGCCAGAAGAATCACGATGGCCCACAGCCACCAGCCGTGCAGTGAGTCGCCAGCGAAGGGCGATGCGATGCGCTTTAGCACCGGCGGACCACCATCATCGTGATGTCATCGAACTGCGGCGCTTCGCCCACGAATTCGTCCAGCCGGCTGAACATGTGGTCAAGGATTTCTTCCACCGGCCGGGTGCGAGCCTCGCGCAGCGCACTGATCAACCGGTCCATGTCAAACTCTTCTCCGGCCACGTTATTCGCATCCGGAATGCCGTCTGAGTAAATGAAGAGTAAGTCGCCCGGGTAGAGCTGCATATCGCCTTGTTCAAATACCCGATTGGCGAACATACCGATGGGCATGCCCGTGGTGCCGAGTAACTCCACCTCACCGCCAGCGCGCAGGATCACCGGATCGTTGTGGCCACCGTTGACGTATTGGCCCGCGCCCGTGGCCGGATCATAACGCAAGAGAAAGGCGGTCGCATACTTATTCGGCGGCGTACTCGCCCAGAGTAAGTCATTGGTCCGCACCGCGATCTTCGTCACGTCCACTTCGTGAGCCAGGATGGCTCGTAACGTAGCCTGGATGTTACTCATCAAAAGAGCGGCGGCGATGCCTTTGCCGGAAATATCGGCCACGCAGAGTAAATACTCCGGATGGTCACTGCCATGGCAGAGCAGGACATCGTAATAGTCGCCACCCACTTGACGGGCCTGCCGGTTGCGGGCGGCGATTTCGGTGTGCGCGAGCGTGGGCAGCGTCTTGGGGAATAGGTCGACTTGAATCGAAGCGGCGAGGTGGAGCTCTTTCTCGATTTGTTGCTTCGCGAGGGTATCGCGAAAGTGCCAGGCATTGTCGAATGCCACGGCGGCTTGCGCGACCAGGCCCGCACCGAATTCACGGTCGGCTTCGGTATAACCTTTGCCCCCCAGCCGCGGACCCAGCACGACCACCCCATTGCACTGATCGTTCGAGCGGATGGGAAACAGCAAACTGCCCGCCGGTAAATTCAACTGCGCCCGCAATTCCTCCGGTAGTTGGCTTTCGAGGAACGCGGGCTCCGTCAGCGCGCTGACGGCTTCCAGCAAGGGCGCACCCGGCTGCAGGGCAAGCCCTTTTTCGCGCTCCAGCGGTGGTTGCCCGGGCTTCCAGGTGAGTACCGCGTGTTTCAGCACCGCCCAGCGGCCGGCCAGGGTCAGCGTGAGCAACTGGGCGATGGCATCGGGATCGGTGGTCGCGGCCAAGCCTCGCACCAGGTCGAGCAGCGCCCGCAACTCCTGGATCTTTTGGTCCAGCGACCGGTTACTGATTACCGTCTGTTCGTGCGCGCGCGCATTCTCAATGCTTGACGTGGCCAGGCCGAGCAGCGCGTCGAGAAATTCACGCTCCCCCGGGGCGAGCGCGCCTTTGAGAGAAGCGCCGGTAAACAAATGTCCCAGGCCGTCGCCAAAGGGATAGTGATGTTCGAGTCCGGCGGCGAGCGCCTCGGGCGGGCCAAATGTTTGCTGCTTATCCAGCCCGTTGACGCCGCGCCAGAATGCCGCTTCCATCTGGCCATGGCGCTCAATGGCGATCACGGCTTTGGTCACCAGCAGCCGGCCCATCACCGTGCGCAGAAGGTGCTTCAGCAGGCCGTCCAGTTCCAACGAATTCAGTAGCCGCGCCGACTCGAGCAGCGACTCGAGCTTGGCGGCTTCCAGATGGCGGTCGGTACGTAGCTCCATTACAATCTCCCAATCTAGCAGGTGGCCGCTGATATATTAGGGCTTGGCCAAATTCCTATTATTTTCTCTGATCCTGATCGGGCAGGATGAGGTGGTCTTTCGCGCGAGTTCTAACTTTATCGCGGTCGACGTGCAAGCGTTAGCCGGGGGACAGGCCATCATCGGGCTGAAGCGTGAGGATTTCCGGATTTGGGATAACGGTCAGCCGCAGAACATTGCGAGCTTCGGCGCGGACGATCAGGAACTCGATGTGCTGCTGATGCTCGACACCAGCCAGAGCACCAACGTGATTCAACAGGCGATCAAGAGTTCGGCGTCGGCGGCGATGGCGTATTTGCTGCCGCGCGACCGGGTGGGCGTGGTCGTCTTCGCCGATGAGCCCTTCATTGCCGTGCCTCTAACGGCTGATCGCGCGGCGGTGGAGGCCGCCATCGTCAATTTGCCAGCCGGACGGGGAGGCACGGAACTGAATGCGTCCACCCAACTGACAGCCAAATATCTGCAACAAAAAGCGAGGCTGGGGGCGCGTCGAGCCATCGTGATGATGACGGATAACAAGGGCTATCAGGGCGTGAATAATCAGGAAGTGCGGAATGAGTTGTGGACGGCAAATGTCGTTTTTAATGCGCTTCTATTTCCCGCAAATTCCTCCCGGGGCAAGGCCGATGTACGCGAGTTCGCCAAGGCTACCGGCGGTGAAGTGCTGCCGTTCCGGCCGCAAGGCGTGGCGTTGGCGGAGCTTTTTCAGCGATTGCGCCAGCGGTATTACTTACTCTATCCGGCCCCCGCGAGTAAGCCGGGGGAGTTACACCAGATTCGCGTGGAACTATCTGACGACGCTAAACGCCGCTTCCGTAACGCGCGGGTGAATGCGCGCAGCGGATACGTGGCGGCAGAGAGGTAGGGCTGGCCTCCAGGCCGGTCCCAAGATTTTCCAAGCCGGCCTAGAGACGAGGCTCGTTACGCGAGTTAGTTCCCTCGACGGATTCTTCGCGGAGCAACAACAGTACATAAAAGCCGAGGAGTAACAAAAGGTCGAGGTCGACCCGCTGGAGGCCGTCGTCGCCGATGAATACCGTGGCGCGCGGTTTGCCGGCTCCTTTAAGGCGGAAACCAAGCAGGCCAGCGCCTTCAGGCGTTAGCCACTGCCATTCGGTTTTGAAGAAATTCGTGGCCTGGAATTCGACCGGCTGGCCGCCGGAGTAATTGAGGACGCCTTTCTGTCCGGTGAAGTTCGGCTGGTAAATGGCGAGTGGCTGCGGGCTGCCGCCGAAGCGAATGCCGATGTGACTTTTCAGCATGCCCTGCCGCTCGAAGGCGAAGGTGGCACGCGAGGAGATGCCGGACGCTCGCGAGCTGGCCAGTTTCTTGAGCTCAAGCCGGGCATAGATACCGGCCGGGCCTCGAAGCTCGAAGGTTTGGGCGATGGCGGGTTGACGCCACTCCAGCTCACTGACATCGAGATTAGCTAGCGAGATCAATTCGCGCATGTTAGCGGATCCGTTTGCGGTAGTCTTCCACCTGCGGCATTCTCACCACGCGGCACATTTCGAAGAGACGGGAGTGAGCGCGGCTACCGATCGCTTCACTCAGTCCTCGTTTAGTCTGTACGCCGATGGGCGACTTCTCCATCATGTTACTCCCGAAGTCGGCATCGGGCAGATTCGTGGTGGCAATGAGGGGCTTCTGCTGGTTGCAGCGCTGCGTGATGATCGAGGTGACAGTATCTTCCACCCAGTCGTTGATCCGATGCGCACCAAGGTCGTCGAGTAAGAGTATTTCGGTGTCGAGAACCGAGCGATAGACCTCTTTGTCGGATTGGCCGGAGTTAGGATCGTAACTGGTGCGAATGCGGTCGAGCAGGGTCTTATAGTCAAAGAATAGCCCTTCAAAGCCCTTGCCAATCAGGATGCGTAGCGCGGCGACGGCGAGGTGTGTCTTCCCGGTGCCAGGGTCGCCAACTAACAGCAATCCGCGTTTGTCGGTTGACGGATAGTCGCGCGCGTAGGAGCGGACGACGAGTAACACGCTGGCCAGTGCCCGGTTGGCGATGGGGTTATTTTCGGGAAGCTTGAAATTCTCAAAACTGCTTTGGCGATAGAGGGGCGGAATGCCTGCGGTCGACTCGACTTCGGCAGCGCGGCCCTCCTTGAGACACTCGCACTTAGAAGCGCTGGTGACGCCGTCACGTTCCTGGTACATCCAGCCGGTGCCATGGCAATGAGGACACTTGGGGTCGGCGGCCATTTATGCAATCACCAGCAGCGCTTCGCCAGCGGCGACTGTCGCGCCTTCATAAGTCTTAATCGCCTTGACGGCACCCGCGCGGGGCGCTTTTATTTCGTTCTGCATTTTCATCGCTTCCACCACGGCCAAGCCTTGCCCGGCTTCCACTATGTCACCTTCCGCCACCAGGATGCGCACCACTTTGCCCGGCATGGGTGCTTTGAGTGTCGCCGGTCCGTTGCGTTGGGCGGCTCCGTTTCCGGGGCGTCCGTTACGAGGGTCCCGCAGGTCAAACTGCTGCCGGCGTCCTGCCACTTCGGCCCACGTATGGCCCTCTGGCAGCGGTCCGGTTCTAATTTCATAACTATGGCCATTCATCAAGATACTGTAAGTGCCTGGCTCCACTTCGATAGCGCTCAAAACACCGGTCCGGCCGCCGAGCGAGTAAGTCCACCAGGTATCTTCAGCACCCGGCAGTAACTCCAGTATGTTCCCGGAGAATTCGTATTTCATCGATAGAGCCCCTCGTTCGGCTGTTGCTTCCATCGGGACGCCGGCGGGGCTGCGGGGGTTTCCGTATGCCTTTGGCTGAGTGCGGCAGCGATGGCGGCCACCGTCGCCAACTCCCGGTCCGGTGTGGGCGGCAGACGCCGTTGCATGAAGCTATCGAGAAAGCCCGTATGGAGATGGCCGGCGCGGAAATCCGGGTCGGCGAGTAAGTCAATAAAAAAGCCAATATTCGTGGTGATCCCAGCGATAGTGTACTCTCGCAACGCCCTCAACAGACGGTTGGTGGCGAGGTGACGAGTTTCCGCCCAAACGGCAAGTTTGGCCAGCAATGGGTCATAGTCCATCGGGACCGTCCAGCCTGAGTAAACGCCGGAATCAAGCCGTATGCCGGGTCCGGAGGGCCGCGAAAGCTCCCGCATCCGGCCCGGAGAAGGCAAGAAACCAGCGTCCGGATCTTCGGCATAGACGCGGCATTCGATTGACCATCCTCGCCAGGAGATATCTTCCTGTTGTAACGTGAGCGGTTCGCCGGCGGCAATGCGTAACTGCCAATGCACTAAGTCAAGCCCCGTGACTAACTCGGTAACAGGATGCTCCACCTGTAGCCGCGTATTCATCTCCAAAAAGTAAAAGGCACCCGACTCATCCACCAAAAATTCCACAGTTCCGGCATTCGTATAACCGGCGGCTTGGGCCGCCTTCACCGCCGCCGCGCCCATGGCTTCGCGCATGCCCGGCGTCGCGCTGACCAAAGGCGACGGGCACTCCTCAATCACCTTCTGATGGCGGCGCTGAATGGAACACTCGCGCTCGCCCAGATGAATGAGATGACCATGTTCGTCGCCGAGCACCTGAATTTCGATATGCCGGGGATTGATCACCAGTTTCTCGATGTAGACTTCGCTCGACTTGAAGGCGCGTTCGGCCTCGCTCGCTGCGTCGCGCAGAGCGGCGGGCAGATCTTCATGCCGGTCAACCCGGCGCATGCCCTTGCCACCGCCGCCGGCGGCGGCTTTCAGCAGCACCGGATAGCCAATCTGCGCGGCGGCGCGTTGCGCTTCTTCAGGGTCCGCGATGGCGTGCTTGGTGCCGGGGGAGAGCGGGACGCCAGCCTCGCCGGCCAACCGGCGCGCCGCCGTCTTCGAGCCCATCGCGCGGATGGCCTCCGGGCTGGGGCCGATAAACTTCAGGCCGGCATCGCCGCAGGCTTGGGCGAAATCGGCATTCTCCGACAAGAATCCGTAACCCGGATGAATCGCTTCGGCCCCATGTTGACGCGCGGCGGCGATGATCTTGTCGATCCGCAGATAGCTCTCCGTCGACGGCGAAGCGCCCAAGTATGCTGCCTCGTCGGCGTGGCGGACATGGAGCGCGGCGCGGTCGGCGTCTGAATAAACGGCCACACTGCCGATGCCCATCTCCCGCAGGCCGCGCATGATCCGCACAGCGATTTCCCCGCGATTCGCCACCAACACTTTTCGGAACATGGATACCGAATTTTAGCATTCGCTCGTGGCCGGTGCCGTTTATGAGACCATGGCAGAAGAAGCCGCTATGCCCGTCAGCCAAACTGTCCCCAAGAGCAATCCCTCGGCTAAGGACGCCCTTAAGGAACAGGGAGTTCGCCTCACCCGCCAACGCCAAATTCTGCTGGACATCCTGAACTCGTCGGCGACACACCTGGATGCGGAAAACCTGTATTTATTGGCGCGTGCGAAGGACCCCAAGCTGAACCGCGTGACGGTTTACCGCACCCTCAAAATGCTGAAAAAGGGTGGCTTGGTGGACGAGTTGGACCTGATGCACTACGGCGGCGACCAGCATTATTACGAGTCGAAAATGAAGCCGGAACACGCGCATATTATTTGCATGCGCTGTGGCAAGGTGGAGGAGTTTTTCGGCGAACCGTTGCAGAAGCTACGCCAGCAAGTGGAACAGGATTTCGGCTTTGAGATTCTGATTGCGCGCACCGAAGTCGGCGGCTATTGCGCTCTTTGCCGAGCCTTGCGCGCGAGAGACGTTCAGATGGCGGTGCCGGAAGGCCTCTCGGGGACTTAGGTTTGCCAGCAGAGCCCTATCTGCTGGTTGAGCATCCTGCGGGCGGGCGCAGCCGTCATGCCATCGAACAGGTTCCGTTCGAGATCGGCCGCCAGCCCGGCAACCAACTGGTCGTGCGCGACAATCGCATCTCGCGACGCCATGCCCGGGTGACGCTGGCCGAAGGGCAGTACACGGTGGAGGATCTTGACTCGCGATCCGGCCTTTTTCTGAACGGGCACCGGCTGACCGGACCCACCCCGCTCAACTCCGGCGATCAGATCGATTTCGGTGTCGAAGACGGCTACCGGCTAACCTTCGCGCTCGAAAGTGAGGGGATAGCGCGCCTCATGGGCAGCTTTGGCGAGCAGGGCCCGGTGGCTCCTGGCGCGCAAAACCTCGCCAAACTTCGCAGTCTGGTGGAGGTGGCCCGCGCGCTGCAGACCTCGCTTTCTACCGACGACGTGCTGGCGGCGGTCGTCGATGCCGCCCTCACGATCACCTCGACGGAACGCGGCTTTCTGCTGTTACGCCAGGGCGAGGATCTGACGATTCGCGTGGCCCGGGACTGTAGCCGGCAGGCCCTTTCGGCGGGGGACCTGCGGGTTCCTACCAAGCTGATCCATCGCGCACTCGCGAGCCGTCGCGACATGCTCACGATGAACTTCGACCCTTACTCGGGCGCTGACCCGAGCATGACTGTCGCGCAACTTGAGCTGCGCAGCGTGGTCTGCGTGCCGCTGGTGCGTCTGCGTTCGGCGGCTCCCGGCGCAGCGGCGGACGCGACCCAAGTGCTCGACTCGGCGCAGGATACCGTGGGCGTCCTTTACCTTGACAGCCGCGCCGCGCCCGCCGATTTATCGGCCGGCAATCGCGAGTTGTTGCAGACCTTGGCCCTTGAGGCATCGACGATTCTTGAGAACGCCCGCCTGCTGGACGATGAGCGTCACCGCGTCAAGCTCGACGAAGAGATGGGCATTGCTCGCGGCATTCAGCAAAGTCTGCTGCCCCGCATTCTGCCCTCCGGTTCCTGGTTCTCGGTTTGCGGTTCCAGCTTGCCGGCGGCGCAGGTGGGCGGCGATTATTTCGATGTGCGGCCGGCTGACCACGGGGGCTGGTCAATTGTCGTGGCCGACGTATCAGGCAAGGGAGTCAGTTCCGCCTTGATGGCCTCTCTGCTCCAAGGCGCATTTGTGGCGGCGCATCACCGGCCGGAACTGATGGTGGACCATCTTGAGCGCGTCAACCGCTTTCTGATTGAGCGCATGGAGGGCGAAAAATATGCCACCGTCTTTTATGCCATTCTGCAACCGGACGGCGTGCTGCACTATGCCAACACCGGCATCTGCCCGCCCGCCCTGGTGCGCAAAAACGGCCAGATTGAGCGGCTGGAATCGAATGGCATGCCGCTTGGTTTGTTCGAAGAAGCTACTTACGAGTTGGGCGAATTGCGGATGGAGCAAGGCGACGTGATCGTTGCCTTTAGCGATGGCGTTGAGGACTCTACGAACAGCTCGGGCGAGAATTTTGGCAAGTCGCGGGTGCGCGAAGTATTGTCACTGGGCGGCACGCCGAATCAGCTGCACGTCCGCCTGCGCGACGCGGCGATTCTGTTCGCTGGTTCCGCGCCGCAAGCGGACGATGTGACGGTCGTGGCCTTTGGGTATCAACCAGGTTAATGTCCGGCTCGCGAGGAATCAGGCCAGGATACGATTCAGCACCTCACCATGGACATCGGTAAGCCGAAAATGGCGGCCTTGATATTTGTAAGTGAGCCGCTTGTGATCGACGCCCAGGCAATGCAGAATCGTGGCTTGTAAGTCGTGGACGTGAACCGGATCTTTGGTGATGTTATAGGAGAAGTCATCGGTTTCGCCGATCACTTGGCCGCCTTTGATGCCGCCGCCAGAGAGCCACATGGCGAAGTTACGCGGATGATGGTCGCGGCCATAATTGGTGCCGGTGAGTTTGCCCTGGCAATAGACGGTGCGGCCGAATTCGCCGCCCCAGACGATCAAGGTGTCATCTAAGAGTCCACGTTGTTTGAGGTCAGTTACCAGCGCGGCGCTCGGCTGGTCAGTGCCGCGGCATTGCAGTGCGAGGTCGCGGGGCAGGTCTCCGTGTTGATCCCAACCGCGATGGTAAAGCTGGACGAATCTGACATTGCGTTCGAGCAAGCGGCGCGCGAGTAAGCAATTAGCGGCGTAAGTGCCAGGCTTGCGGGCTTGGGGCCCGTATAAGTCAAAGGTGCTTTCGGGTTCTTTCGAAAGATCCATCAGGTCCGGCACGGAGGTCTGCATGCGGTACGCCATCTCGTATTGCGCGATGCGGGTTTCGATTTCGGGGTCGGCGTAAGACTCATGCTTAATTTGGTTGATCTTGGCCACGGCGTCAAGCATCTGGCGGCGGGTGTTCTGGTCCACGCCGGGAGGGTCGCTGAGATAAAGGACCGGGTCGCCGCCGGAACGGAATTTTACGCCCTGGTGCGAGGAGGGCAGGAAGCCGTTGCCCCACAGTCGCGAGAATAGTGGTTGGTCATTATTGATGGCGTTGGCTTGCGAGATCAGCACCACGTAGGCCGGCAGGTTGTCGTTCTCTGAGCCCAGGCCATAACTTACCCAGGCACCCATCGAGGGCCGGCCGGGTTGCTGCGAACCCGACTGAATGAAGGTGATGGCCGGATCATGATTGATGGCGTCAGTGTTCATTGACTTAATGACACACAGATCATCGATCACCTTCGCGGTGTGCGGCAGTAACTCACTTACCCAGGCACCTTGCTGGCCGTGCTGCGCAAACTTGAAGATGGTGGAGGCGACGGGAAAGGTACTCTGGCCGGACGTCATGCCGGTGATGCGTTGGCCCATGCGAATGGAGGCGGGTAAGTCGACGCCCTGGTGTTTACTCATCTGCGGCTTATAGTCGAAAAGGTCAAGCTGCGAAGGGCCGCCGGATTGGTGCAGGAATAAGACGCGCTTGGCCTTGGCCGTATGGTGCGGCATGCCGGGCAATCCCGCACTGCCCTGGGCGTCGCGCTCAAGTAGAGAAGCAAGAGCCGCAGTACCGATGCCTTTGGCAGAGAGTGAGAAAAAGTGACGGCGAGTTTGGGCTAACTGTAGGGGATCTTGCATACGGCTATTCCTTGGTGATCGCTTCATCGAGATTCAGAATGACGCTCATCGCCATGGTCCAGGCGGCGAGTTCGGCGGGGTCGGCGCTGACTGACTTACTCTCGCCGACGGCTATTAATTTACGAGCCTCGTCTGGCGAACGGCGGTAGTCAGCGAGCTTCTGTTGAGCAAGGTTCGTGATGATCTTGGCTTCGTTCGGGGCGGGTGGCCGGGCGAGAGCCAGGATAAAGGCCCGTTCGACACGCTTGGCCGGGTGCGGGCCGGCTTCGCGGATTACCCGTTGCGCCAGGGACCGCGCGGCCTCGACGTAAGTGGTGTCGTTGAGTAAGGCGAGCGCTTGCAGAGGCGTATTGGTGATGGCGCGGCGGACGGTGCATTTTTCGCGGTCAGGTGCATCGAATGTGGAGAGCGTCGACGGCGGCATGGTGCGCTTCCAGAAGGTATACATGGAGCGGCGATATAAGTCGTCGCCGTGCGATTGCTGATAAGTCTGAGCCGTAAATTCGGCACCAAAGGCAAGCTCTTCCCACAGGCCTGGGGGCTGATAAGGCAACACGCTGGGGCCACCGACCTTGGTATTCAGCAGGCCACTGGCGGCGAGCATGGTATCGCGCACCATTTCGGCGGGGAGGCGAAAGCGAGGTCCGCGGGCGAGGAGGCGATTTTCGGGGTCGCGTTCGCGCAAAGCGGACGTGGTTTGCGAGGACTGCCGGTAAGTTGCCGACATCAGGATTTGTTTCTGCAGCGCCTTCGTGTTCCAGCCGGAGTTAACATACCCGGTCGCCAGCCAATCGAGTAACTCAGGGTGCGAGGGTGGCTCGCCTTGGGAGCCGAAGTCTTCGCTGGTCTTTACGAGCCCGTAGCCAAAATACATTTGCCAGAAGCGATTGACGGCGACGCGGGCGGTAAGAGGATGGTCCGAGCTGGTGAGCCATTTCGCCAGACTCAAACGGTTGGCCGGAGCGCCCGCCGGCAGGGGGGGCATGCTGCTGGGCACGCCGGGGGTTACTGTTTCGGCGTGATTGCGATAGTCGCCGCGAGCGAGTAAGTAACTCTCGCGCGGCTGGTCGCTTTCTTTCATCACCATCACCGTTTCAATACTCCAGTCGAGGTCCTCGCGCTCGCGCTTGAGGGCGAGTAACTCGTTTTGAAGTTGCTGATGTCCGGGCGGCGCGGCGTGGCTAAGGTACCAGTCCCGCAGCATGGTTTCCTGTTCCTTGGCCCGCGTGGCGAGGTTCAGGTTCTCGCGGAGCGGCGTATCTTCGCCGAGGACCTTCAATTCGGCGGGAGTAAGTTCGCGGCCATAAAAGCGAATGTCGTCGATGCGGCCACGGAGCCGGTCGGCCTCGGCGCGGCCGCCGATGGTGACGGGCAGGTCGACCTCAGCGAAGGGCTGCGACAGGGTATTGCGAACCACTTCCATTTCAACCGGTTCGCCGTTCAAATATACTTTGCCGGCGGTGAAGGCCAGGTGCATGCCGACGTCGCCCCGCGAACGGACAAAAACGGCCTCCTTGAAGCGGGCTTCCCACACATGATCGGGCCAGCGCTCCACTTTGCGCAGGACAATGCGGGCCTTCTGCGAGAGGCGCGGCACGGCAAAGGGATCGTCGAGCTCAATGGACCAGCCGCGGCGTTCGGCGTCGGTGCGGAAGAGAATGCCGTTTTTGAAAGTCCGGGCGCGCGTTTGGAACCAGAAAGCGATGGTCTTGACGGGACCCTGGACGCTGGGGAAGGGCAGGGAGGCGAGTTCCACCTCGCTGCGGCCGCTGAGTTCGGCGGCGCGGTCACCGGATGGGGAGGCGACATAGGCGAATTCGTCCTTCAGCGAAACTCCATGGCGGTAGTTGCCGCTCGAATCGGCGAGGGAGCCATCCAGTTGGTAATGGGCGAGCAGGCCGGGGCGGGGATCGGGCGCGAAGCGGGCCGACTTTTGCCAGTTAGCATAGGCCTCCTTGATGGCGCTTGACTCCAGGGCTTTCTCGAGCTCCGGCATCCTGACCTTAATGAACTTAGCGCGCTCGGCTTGGGTACCGGTAGGTAACTCGAGCACGGGTTCGGCATTGCCGCGCGTACCGTCAAGACCTTTTTCCGGGATGGTATTGAAGAAGGCACCGAAGCGGTAAAAGTCTTTCTGACTAATGGGATCGTACTTATGATCGTGGCAGCGCGCGCAGCCCATGGTCATCCCCATGAAGACGGTGGCGGCGGTCTCGACACGATCGACGACATACTCATTTTGATACTCTTCGGGGATCGCGCCGCCTTCGAAGTTAATCATGTGGTTGCGCTGGAAGCCAGTGGCGAGGACTTGTTTCTTGGTGGGATTGGGGAGTAAGTCGCCGGCCAGTTGCTCGACGATGAATTGGTCGAAGGGCTGATTCTGATTGAAGGAGTCAATTACCCAATCACGCCATTTCCACATATCGCGATGAGAGTCGATGTGGTAGCCGTGGGTATCGGCGTAGCGGGCAAGGTCAAGCCATTGCATGGCTTGGCGTTCGCCGAAGCGGGGCGAGGCGAGCAGGCGATCCACTTGTTTCGCGTAAGCCTGGGGTGACTTATCGGTGATAAACGCTTGTAACTCTTCGGGCGTCGGCGGCAGGCCGGTAACATCGTAAGAGAGGCGGCGCAGCAGGGTGGCTTTGTTGGCTTCGGGCGCTGGTTTTAGACCTTCTTTGTTGAGGCGGTGGACGATGAATTTGTCGATGGCGGTAGGCGCGTTGACGGCTGGTTCGGCCGGATGTGTGGGCGCCACGTAGGACCAATGGACATCCCAGTTAGCACCGGAATTTACCCATTGCTTGAGTAAGTCGATTTGCGCGGGGGTGAGAGCGGGCCCGGTAGGCGGCATACCGCCGCCGCTCACCCTTTTCAAAAGCCGGCTGGCGGAAGGGTCGCCGGCGACGATGACGCCTTGGCGAGCGAAGGCTCCCTCTTTGTTGTCGAGGCGGAGGCCGGCTTGGCGGGCTTTTTCGTCAGGGCCGTGACAGGAGAAACAGCGGTCGGAGAGGATGGGCCGGATGTCGCGATTGAAGTCGAGCTTCGCGGGCGCGGCGGCCAGTAGCACGGGAGTGAGCAATAGCGCGGCGAGGAGCATCAGTGTCAAGTTTAAACCGTTCTGCGGGCGGCGAGGAGCGGGCATGATTTTCCGGCGGTAAGGCGTGATTCTGGTCAGCGTTGGCCGAGGCACTTTCCGTGATGTTTCTATAAGTTCGCCGGGTTTGTTTTCGGAAAAAATGTTTTTGAATTCCGCTTCAAGCAGCGCGAGCGACGGGATTGCCGCAGCAACGTTTGTACTTCAGGCGGCTACCGCATGGGCACGGGGCGTTGCGGACGGGCGTGCGCGTCGATTTTGAGGGCGCCGGTAGTTCCGCCGCCGCATTGGCCACCTCGACGAGGGCGAGATCGTTGAAGAAACCGTCGACGCGCAGCTGGGACTTGATCTGGGCGAGTTGGGTGGGGCGTTGGGACTGAACGAGTTTGACGATCTCCATAGCTGCCTTAAGACGAACGGAGGCGGGGATTTTCTGGTCGCTGAGAATCTGTCGAAAAGTGTCGAGGGCGAGTTGGTGGAGATCGGCGAGTTTGTCGAGCAACTTTTCGGCACGGTGCTGACGGGCCGAAAGAAGAGCGCAAGCGAAAGTGGGATGGTCGCGGGTCCAGCGGTGGACGGTGCTGCGGTGGACTCCGCCCGGTTGTGCGGCGGCGGTGATGGACAACCCTGTGGC
>JANLPT010000078.1:0-3018 GCA_031367405.1 Bryobacteraceae bacterium | reverse complement strand
GGAACCCGATCGTCGGACTTCATCAAGGCCAGCGGACATTTATCCCGCGAAAGTAGGCCGGACATATGACCGCAGCTGACCAAATCGTTCAAAGCGCAAAAAAAGTGCTTGCCATGAGGCCGTCCACATATGTCGCGCCGCGACAATTAGATCCGGCGACGTCGAAATATCGCTTGCAATCCTGTCGCGCCGCGACAATCATCATTCCGCCGCGACCGCAAATATGGCCATCCCGCTCGCCGCAAACCTCTCATCCAGATTGTCGCGCCTCAGAAAATATTGTCGAGGAAGCGGCCGCGCCCGTCCATCGAAATCGCGACGCTCGCCGCGACGAGCTTGCCGGTGAAGGCCTCGCTGGTGATCCCCGGGTCAAGCCCGGGGAGGCTGCCCTGATCGGAGTTGAATATCTTCAGCTTGCCGTGGCGCGCCAGCGCCTCGTCGAGCGCCTCGATGCAGAAGCGCGTCTCCATCGTGTTCGACAGACGCCACGCCAGAACCGCGCGGTTGGCCCAGTCCGAGCGAATGCAAAGCATTCGCCGGGATCACCGCGACGAGATAGAGAAAGCCGTGCTGCATCGGGATATACGTGATGTCGGTCGCCCATACGTGGTTGGGCTGGGTGATCGCCACGTTGCGCAGCAGATACGGGTATATCTTGTGCCCCGGCGCGGGCTTGCTCGTGCTTGGGCGCGGAACCAGCGCGACGATTCCCATCGTGCGCATAAGCCTTTGCGCGTGCTTGCGGTGGATCGCGTGGCCTTCCTTGGCGAGTTCGAACTGCGCGAGCCGTAGAACGGCAGCGCGAGATGCAACTCGTCGAGACGGCGCATCACAACGGCAACGACCTTCGAAGTGATCGCTCGCCGCCGCCTCGGATTTGGGCCGGTAGACCCCCGAGCGCACCACCGCCAGCAGCTCACACTGGCGGCGCACGGACAGGTCGTCCTTCCCCGGATCGACCTGGGCGCGACGGTCGGGCAGGCTCATCGCCCTGGCCTCTTGGCCAAGAAATCCCGTTCCACCGTCAGCTGGCCGATCTTGGCGTAAAGCTTGGCCTGTTCGCGCTCGCGCGCCCCGTCGCTCTCGTCGGCCACCGCCGCCCCGCGCGCGAAAAGGCTCGCCACGTTGTCGAGAACCAGCTTCTTCCAAGCGTAGATCTGGTTGGGATGGACCCGTGCCGCTTGGCCAGCTCCGCGATCGTCGCATCCTCGCGCATCGCTTCGAACGCGATCTTCGCCTTCACCACCGCGTCGAACTTCTTGGGTGTCTTCGTCATGCCTGTGCTCCATCGTTCCGACAGAGCAAGACGCGTCACACCTTAAAAGCTGGTCCCAAATCCGGGGTCCACTTCAGAACGTTACCGTCAGCGCGTCCTCGCCAACCTCGAGCGAAGGGCGAAGTCGCTCGGTTATGTCCTCCAGGAGGCGCCCTCACCCGGATGAGTGTTTCTTAGGAAGGCCGCAAAATTCTCATCCAGATTGTCGCGCCACAGTGCGCGATCAGCGGCAGAAACAGCGCGGCAAGAAAATCTATTCCCTGCACGCGCCCGAGGTCGAATGCAGGGAATCCAATAGCGGTTCGATCTCCGGCTTCATCGTCAATCGCCCGCAATGGCACTCGCCTTATGGCATTTCAAAGGCCGTGCATCACCTGACAAAATCTCTCGCTGTCGCCCAGGCGACCAAGGGGCGCGCGTAAACGCTATCGCGCCGGGTTATGTAAAGACGGAAATCGCCAACGCGGAATACGAAGATTATTGTCACTATTGGCGCGACGAGGTTCCCATGCGGCGCTATGCGACCCCGGATGAGATCGCGCCCACCGCGCTCTTGCTCGCCAGCGACGCTGGCTCTTTCATCACAGGCTCGGTCTTCGTCGTCGACGGCGGCTATACGCTCTGGTAGCGCCTGTTGTCGCGTCGCGGGTTTGAGCGCTCCCTGTTGAATGCTACATTGAGCACCTCGTCCAACCGAACACCTTTTTTTGTCGCTCGAATCCGCGCTGCCGCCACATGGCGCCGTTCCATTTCGCGTTTCGTCGTACTGCGGGGTAAAAGTGGCGTAACAAGTGGAAACCGAATTCCTGGTCGGCCTCGACTATGGAAGCGAGTCTGCCCGGGGCGTTCTTTTGGACGCGTTGAGCGGCGACGGTTGCGATGATCAACCGCTCGCGGTCGATCTGGCTGTCTCGATATGGTGGAAAGCGGCCGGTCTCAAGCTGCACGCTAACCCCCCTCACCGCCCCGAGTTGACGTTTTGCGCCTCGGAGAGCGCACCGCGTCGATCACGCTGCGGAACTCGACCAAGGCACCGTCTCCGGTGCGCTTGACCACCCGCCCGTCGTGGACGGCGATCGCCGGATCGAACAGATAGCTGCGCAGCGCACGCAGCCGCGCAAGCGCTCGTCGTCCGCGCCGGCGAGCCCCGAATATCGCGCTATCTCGCGCAAGCCATTTGCTCCCGTGTTGCGTAAATGAGCCCGCGCCAGCGCCGATGTGCCCTTCGTAAGCTCTGCGCCACAACGCCGCTTGCTTGCGCTAACATCAAGGGACGAGTACCGATTGTCACCGGATAGCAGTGACCAACCCCGAAACGGTTTGCTAGCTTTGCAAAGCCATTGCCAGGCACTGGTTAGCGCTCGGAAGGAAAATAGCCGAACCGAGTTTGGCCTCCAAATTAAGCCGTTTGCCCTTGTTCTCGCTTGCCAAGGGTCGTGTTTAATTCCTGATGGTCCATTACCCCTTTTGATGCGAATTGCACCTCGCGATCTGACGGTGGAAAGTTGCAAAATATTTTACTTGACAACATCTAATGTTAGCGCGCACATGATGAGACCAAAAGCAACAGCCGGTCGTGGGAAACAAACTAAGGAGACTGTGGTGATCGAACCATATGCTGTGGTCGGCCTTTCGCCGCGAACCTTTCAGATGGAAAAGCGCGAGGATGCGCTCGCGAACACGAAGCGAATCTGCAAATTCATGGACACTGCCTGCATGGTTGCGGCCTGGGAAGGGGCGCC
>JANLPT010000058.1:0-4617 GCA_031367405.1 Bryobacteraceae bacterium | reverse complement strand
GAGATCGAGGTGGTTGGTGGGTTCGTCCATCAGGAGGACGTCGGGGCGTCCCAGCAGCACCCGCGCGAGGGCGACGCGCATCTTCCACCCGCCGGAGAGTGCGCCGACGTCGCCATCGATTTGGTCGTCCTGGAAGCCGAGCCCGTGGAGGACTTCGCGGGCTTGAGCTTCGAGCGTGTAGCCGTCCAAGTGCTGATATTCTTCCTGGACCTCGCCAAAGCGGTTGAGGATTTTGTCGAGTTCGCTGGCGCGGGCGGGATCTTCCATGGCGTGCTGGAGGGCTTCGAGTTCGTGGTGGAGGTCGCCCAGCCGGCCGCTGCCGGCGATGGCTTCGTCGAGCACGGAGCGGCCGGTCATCTCTTCGACGTCCTGGCGAAAGTAGCCGATGGTGAGCTTTTTGGGCAGCGAGACATTACCCTCATCGGCCTCTTCTTCGCCGACCACCATGCGGAAGAGGGTGGTCTTGCCGGCACCGTTGGGGCCGACCAAGCCGACCTTCTCACCCGGGTTGAGCTGGAAGGAGGCTTCGACGAAGATGAGCTGTTTGCCGTAACGCTTGTTGATGTTGGAGAAAGAGATCATCGGATACTCCACGCTAGCAGAAATGGGCGGCGAGGTGACGAAACGAACCGGGGAGTCGTTGATTTAATTGATGTTATGCTTTCTCTTGACCGGGGGCGGGCCGGAGGCCATTAAGCCGGAGGCCTGTACCACTCGGACTCATGACGAATCGAAACGGCGAGTGATATTTTATTGGGCTTTAGTTTTGCGGCTTCTTCGGATGAATGCGGACCTCCGTTTCAAGAATGACATGAAGGGTGAACCCGGACGGCGGATGGGGGGGGCTTTGGTTTCATAAGTGTCATAGATTGTGATCATTAGACTAGACTCTGGAGGTGCCGTGATCGAAGTCCAGAGTGGATGTAAACGATCAGTAATTGCACAAAAAGTATTGATGATAAGGTAGTTAGTCGCGACGGAGCGAAGTTGAAAACGAAAATTTTGCTGTAAGCATTTG
Source organism: Bryobacteraceae bacterium (assembly GCA_031367405.1). GTDB lineage: Bacteria > Acidobacteriota > Terriglobia > Bryobacterales > Bryobacteraceae > JALHNI01. The sequence goes on along the minus strand of JANLPT010000058.1, from coordinate 3,599 downwards.
AAAATGGGATAGTTATGGTCAAGCCGCACGAGGACTGCGGCTATGGCCGTTCGGCGTGGCTGAATTCCGTTTTCGCCGGTATCTTTACGTAGATGAGCCGGGTGTTGCCGTGGTCCTGGCTGAAAACGAGCGAGTCGCCGTCAGCGCCGAGTAGGTTGCCGAGCGGGCGGCCGTCGGTGCCGGCGAGCCGGTTGGATAGGGCCTTCCACGTACCGGTCTCTCGATCCAGGCAATCGACCCGTGGAACTCTGTTTTCGACGACCTGCTCACAAACACCCAGTTTAGCTAGCGCGGCGGTGCCGAACATGGGATTGGGACCCATCTTCCAGTGGCCGATGAGTTGGCCTTCCAGCGTGATCTCAATCCATTCACGTTCCACACCCGAACTGCCCGCGTTGGCCAGAGCTCCGATCCGGTCATCCATGGCGCGGATTCGCCATAGGCCACCGGACGAACCACCTGGGCTGAGCCCTGGCTTGGGGAAAAGGGAGCGAGAAATAAAAGCACCCAGTGGCCGGCCATCGGAAGAGTATTGACGGAAGAGCAGGTAGTCTTCGCGATCTTCGGTTTCGTTACGGACCGCGTCACGCTGAAATCCGAAGGTCCAAAGGCGATGGTTCTTGTCGAAACAGAGGTGGGAGGGAAGGTACCGGGCGGTGTCAATCTTACGGATTTGCTTGCCGGAGCGATCGAGGAACGCGATGCCGCCCGCGTAGCCTTGGGGAATGGAGTAACTGAAGCCGACGGCGACGGTGCCGCCAGTGCCGCCAGTGCCGCCGGTGTCGATGGCCACGCTGGTGACCAGGGCCGACGGGGGATCGGCAAGAGCGGTGCGGAAGACCAGTTGCCCATCGGGACCCCACACTTCCAAGCCGTTTGGTCGATTGATGGCGATCAGATAGCCTTTGTCGAAAGTGGGCACCGGGAGGTTGGCGAAGGAGCGGCCGTAGGTGACGGTCTTCTCGGGCACGGTGATTTGGGCGGTGCCGAACGGGAGCAGCGTGATGGCTAACAGAAAACTTCGCATGGCTTGTCCTAACTCACTATGACGCGAAAACGGGCTGCGCCGTGGACTTTTAACAGGTCTAGTCGATGCGCGAGGCAAGCTTGGCGCCGAGCCAGGTTTGGGGCAGCGCGAGGGCGATCAGGGCCAGGGGATACCAGTGCGGGCCGAAGGCGGGTCCCGCGTTCCAGGTGGCGATGGCCCCGGCGGTGGCGAGCGCCATGCCGATCGCACAACCCACCAGGGCATGCCCCAACGGTCGATTGGGTGCAAGGTACGCGGTGAGGGCACTGCCGGCGATGCCCCAAAGCGTGCGGTAGATCGTAGCGACTCCGAAGAGCGCGTCGCTCATGGGTTCGCCCCAAGGTGGGAAGATTCCGGTGAAGTGCATAAGAGCGTCGGTGCCCAGATGGGTGACGACGACGGCGGCAAAGCCGGCGAGGATGGCAAGGATACTTCGTTTCACGTTGGGACCTATTGTGACAGAGCTTTTTGGCCTCTCGCTGGAGATCGCGACCAGGAGATTTTACGGAGGGCGCGCTCGAACGCGGCCCAAGCGTGAAGAAGGAAGTCAGGCCATCTCGATCGCGCTTTACGAGGCGGAGTGAACAGGCCGCAGCCAGATGGCGTGTCTAGAATGAAGGTATGTTGAGAATCTTACTGAGTGCGTCGGTTTTGGTTCTGGCCGTCCATGCGCAGACGCGGATTACCGGCAGCGGCCAAGACCAGATCACCGCCTCGGTGCGCGGGGCGGATGGATTTGTGTACGCCACTGGTGTCACGAACTCACCCGACTTTCCCACGACGACCGAACCCACTTCGCGGCCCTCGGCGGACAGCTACCGGCCGTTTGTGCTCAAACTGAATGCGAAGGGCGAGGTGGTCTATTCGACGTTGATTGCCGCTCCTACCGCCTCGGCACGTTGGATGGCGGTGAACGGGAACGGCGAGGTAGTGATCAGCGGTCAGAGTGTCGAGTTGGGCACGATAGGCACGGTGCAGTTTCCGCTGACCCCGGGCAGTGTGGGCGATGGCGGCCTGAATACGGGCTTCATCGTGAAGCTGGATGCGACGGGCGCGAAGATTCTGGTCGGCATTCGAGGGTACGGGCAGGGTCCGGTGGCCTACGATGCTGAGGACAATATTTACGTCGCGGGAATGGCCTATGGCGACGCGGGGATTCGGCCGACGCCGGGTGCGTTTCAGGCCGCGCACGAAAATCGGCCCTGCGCGGGCACCGGTTTCCTGGGGTTTGCTTGCTTTTACCAATACGTTTCGAAGATCAGCCCCGATGGCACGAAGTTGCTCTACTCGACGTTCGTGACCGGCAGCTATGGTGCGCAGGCGTCGGCGTTATTGATTGACGCGGCGGGGAACGCGCTGCTCGCAGGCAGTACGAATTCGCCGGACTATCCGGTGACAGCCGGCAGCCTGCAGACCGAATACCGTGCCGCGAATCCCCCGCCACCGCCTTCGTCGTTGCGGTCTTCCAACAACCCGCCGCCCGTTTCGGGCTATTTGACCAAGTTGAATGCGACGGGCACGGGCCTGCTTTGGTCCACCTACTTTAGCGGCACCGGTGCCGACACGATTCAAAGCCTGCAATACGGGGCCAATGGGGACTTATTCCTCACAGGAGCTTCGGCCTCGCGCGATCTGCCGTTGTCGCAGGGTCTGCCACGCGGCTGCCCGGTGGCGCTGTCGCCGGAGATTCCTTATGTGGCACAAGTGAAGGCCGATGGGTCGGCGTTGGTGGCGAGCGAGTATGTGTATGTGGACGCTTACGCGCCGGTGCGAGTGGGCGTAACGCCGGAAGGCTGGGCGGAGGTCATCGAAGGTGTGGAGCCGCATTTAACCATGTCGCCGGCGCCGTACCTTTGCCTGGTAGATTCCGCTGACAACAGCCGCTTGACCCGTGTGGCACCGGGCCAGTTGGTGACGCTCTTTAGCGAGGGCCTTGGCGAGGCGAGCCGGGTGACTTTCAGTGGCGTGGCCGGGACGTTGCTTTATGAGTCCGCAGAGCAGATCAACTTGCGGGTGCCTGCGGAATTCGCGATGAGTGGGATCCTTTGGACCGCGAACGAGGGCGGCAAGTTGAACGGACGCCCGGTGGGCGCGGTGGATCGGGCCCCGAGCGTTTTTCTGGACCTAAACCGGGCGCCGGGTGGCATCGCGACTTGCCGGGGCCGTTCGTTCAGCCCGGGCTATCCGGCGGTGACTCGTAATGAAGACGGCACGCTGAACTCGTGTGACAATCCGGCGCTGAAGGGGTCAGTGATTACTTTCTATCTGAACGGACTGGGGAACAATGCGCCGGTGGCCACTCTCGAGAGCCCGCAGCCGGGCAGCGTCGTAGCCGTGGAACCCGATCCGGACTCGCCCGCGGGAGTGTGGCGGATGCGCGTGCAATTGGCAGCGAGTGCGAGTTCCGGCGCGATTACGCCGCTGATTGAGGGTGCTCGCTTGCGCTATGGCTCGCTCGCGGTTTGGATCGCGCCGTAGCTAGGCCTAGCTAGTGTAGTGTCCAAGAATTAGCTGGTCTTACGGTTGCTGGATTTTGGCGTCGTGGAGCCGGGCTGAATCTGTTCGAGAGTTT
>JANLPT010000046.1:0-26261 GCA_031367405.1 Bryobacteraceae bacterium | reverse complement strand
ATCGAAACGGCAGTGTGGTTCATGCGCTTGTTGGGCAGATTGATGAAGACGTAAGGCAGGGGCGCCATGCCGCCGCCGGTGAAACCACCGGTGGACCAGGAGTTCGATTCCCAAGCCGTTAGGGTGCCATCGGCCTTCGCGGCTAACTTAATTTTCGCGTAGTGCGACGGTCGCACGCCGGCGATGGTGAGCTCCTGAGCGCGATCCAGATACATGCGAACGGGCGCGCCGCCGGCGTCTTTCGACATGTTGGCGCATTCTTTGCCCCAGTTGTCCGAGGGGAACTTGCCGCCGAAACCGCCGCCCACATGGTCCATGTGGACCTTGATTTGCGAGGCGGGCACGCCGAGGCTGCGGGCCAAATCGCCACCGATGCCGGAGACGTTCTGCGTGGAGGGGAAGTAGTTGAGTTGCTCGCCCTTCCACTCGATCATCTGTCCGTGCGGCTCGAGGCAGCAGTGGGTGATGACGGGGATGGCGTATTCGCCTTCGTGAGTAGCGGCGGCGTCTTTGAAGCCTTGGTCAACGTCGCCGGTGATTTGTTCGCCGGCGGCTTTGGCACGATTGCCGGCGCGCGTGATTTTGTCTTCCCGCACGAAGTGGGGCATCACGTCGTACGTCACTTGAATGGCGCGGGCGGCATCGCGAGCGGCGGGCTCACTGGTGGCGGCGACGTAGGCGATTTCCGCGCCCGCCCACTGGATTTCCGTGCCAGCCTTGGCCACAATGCGGACGCTTTTGACGCCTGGCATTTTCTCGGCGGCGGCCGTGTCAATCGTGCGCACAATGGCGTGCGCATGGGGTGAACTCAGTAACACGGCGTGCAGCAGGCCGTCGGGCATCAGGTCAGACGAGTATTTCGCCTTGCCGCTCGCCTTGTCAGTTCCATCCAAGCGTGATAGCCGTTGGCCAATCACCTTGCGATTTTTCATATCGGGCCAAGTGTAGGTTGCCATGGTTTCCTCCTTATGCCTTCAACTTCTTCGCGGCTTCAAGCACCGCTTGGCGAATGCCGACGTAGGTGCCGCAGCGGCAGAGATTGCCACCGAGGCCGTCTTTCACTTGTTCGTAAGTGGGGTTGGGGTTACGGTCCAGAAAGCCTTTGGAGGCCATCACGAAGCCTGGGGTGCAGTAGCCGCATTGTTGCGCGTCGTTGTTGACGAAGGCCGGAACGATGGGATGCGTCTTGCCGTTGGCGGTAAGGCTTTCGATGGTCTGAATCTTTTTGCCCACGGCGTCGACGGCGAGCATGGTGCAAGAGTAAACCACCTTGCTATTCACGATCATGGTGCAAGCGCCGCAAGTGCCGCGGTCGCAGACACGTTTGGCACCGGTGTGCTGCAGCTTGTGGCGCAGCGTGTCGAGCAGCGTCTCACGTGGTTCGACGGTGGCCTTCAAGGCTTTGCCGTTGACGTTGAGCGTGATGGTGGTGGCTCCGCGAACGAGCAATTTATCGGCAGATTGCGCCTGAGCTTCTTGTTCCAGCAGGGCCGCCGCGCCCGTCACGGCACCAGCGCCTTGGACAAAGCCTCGGCGGGAAACGAACTTTGCGTTGTTTAGATCTTGGTGATCGCTCACGTGGACCTTCCTTTCACTCTCCAGGGGGACCTTCGAATTCTATAACGAACGGCAGGGGTCTCGGGGAGACTCTCGGGGAGAGGGTTCCCAGTACTGACTGCCGGACGGGGAGAAACGTTACTCCCTGGCCGTTAGCGATGATAGTCGAAATCGAGGGGCAGCAGGAAGGGACGATGGCCAACTTCTGGGAAGAAGTGATCGCTTTAGCCGGCGGCCAGTAACTCGGGGGAGGGCAGAATCAACCGCATGCCGATTTGGTCGGCCTCAGTGGAGTCGGCGAAGGCGTACGTCTGGTCGAGCATCCGGCGAGCCTGCTCGAGGTCCGAGAAGTCGATGGCGGTGGTGTAGCGCTGGGCAAAGTCCATCGTCCGGGCGAGGGCACCGGTGATGCCGTTTTGCGAAAGCGCCTTTAGCGCCATCAGATAGTTGTTGCGATAAATAGTCGGGATGATGATCCGGCTTTCGCCGGCCGCCACCAACTCGGCATTCATCATCACGCGCGCGGCGCGGCCGTTGCCGTCGGAGAACGGATGCACCTCGGCGATCAGAAACATCATGAAGATGGCCCGTTGCAAGGGGCTTGAGAGTCCGCGGTAGATTTCATAGCCTTTGGCGAGCGTGCCCTCCACTAATTCCGGCGTCACAAACAAGGTGGAGCCGGCGCGGTTGGGGTCGGCTTTGAAGCGGCCGGGCGATTGGTCCGGCCGGCCTTCCATGATGCTCGCGTGACGGCTTTTGAGCAGCGTCAGAAGTTGGGCGAAGTTTTGCGGCAGGCGCGACATCTCACGGCGGTCCGAGACCACCTTCCAGGTGCCTAATACGTCGTGCGCGTCGGCGGGACGCGCTTGGGGGATATGACCTTTGAAGACGATGTCCGCCGCTTCGTCCACGGCGAACTCGGTGCCTTCGATGAAGTTCGAGAAATAGGCTTCGAAGAAGGGCAGCGCCGTTCCCTCTTCGGCAGGTGCCAAGCGGGTGACGGGAGCGGTGCCGGCGAGTTCGGCGAACAGGCGCTGGAACAAGTCGAGGCGCTGCGGGTCATAGGGAAGGCCCGCCGCGCGGGCGATGGCCACCGGCGATTGCAGCGGGGCTTTGCGCGTCCCCAGCAAGGTGCCTACGAGCGCATCGAGGCGCGTGAATTCGGTGCGCAGATCCAGTGGTTCGCTGAGCGCCCGGGCCTCGTCGCGCAGGCGCAGCAGGGCTCGCTCGCCGCTTTGGCGCAGGATTTCTTCCAGCCGCTCTTCCACCTCCAGCTTCGATAGCGTGCGCGCGATGCTGTGGCGGGCACGGGAGTGCTGCATGTTTTCGAGGAACGCCCGCGCCCTTGAGGCGATGCGCAGGGTGCCGATAAAGGGCCGGTCGCTTTCGAGCGCCGGCGGACCGGGGCGCGGACGGAGCGTGACGCCCGGCAGTGCGATGTCGCGTTTGTGATCGGAGATCAGGAAAATAGAACCATCGGAGGCGGGACGGTTTTCGAGCGCCGTCCGGTCGGCGATCAGGGCGCCCGGCAGGTAGGCGTCTACCAGCAGCCACAGATGGCGTTCCACCAGGTGCTCCGGCGACTGCTTGAAGTTGCGAGTGTACAGCCGCGAGGCGAGCTTGCGCAGCTTGCCGTTCCGCACTTGGCGGGAGATCGCGGGGGCCACATTGCCGTCGGAGACGAACACTTCCGGTAGGTTGGCAAGATCGAGCATGACTGTATTAGGATAGCAACTTTTCGGGAGTTAAGAAGTGTGGTGGAGACTTTTTGGGAGTTAAGAATTGTGAGTTTTCGGGAGTTAAGAGGGGCGGAGAGGGGGTGAAATGACAGTTTTCGGGAGTTAAGAGGCAGTTTTTGTGAGTTTTCGGGAGTTAAGATGGTTTCTGGGGATTGGCTAGGCGAGCGGATAGTGCAGGCTTTCGTTGAGCCACGCTTCGTTGTCGCGGACGGCGGATTTGAGGCGGTCGACGAGCGGTTCGCGGTGTTCGTACAGACGGTAGCCGCCGGTGGAACGGAGGTAGCCGCGCGCCTTTGGCTCCCGGGCGACTAAGGCTTCGAAGCCAATCTCCTCGACGAGCGCGGCATAGCGCGCCCGGTTGTCGAGTAGGGCTTTGACGATAAACGGCAGCACGGTGGAGTAATCGGCTTGAATGCTCTCAGTGGACGTCATGTAAGTGTCTTTGTCCACCTTGCCCCATGTGACAGCTTCGGCCGGGAAGCAGGATGAGAGCGAGCCGTCAGTGACGGGGGCGGTGACAATTTGCACGTCAAAGGCGTAGCCGCGCACGTCGGGGAGGCCGAGGATCTGCCCCAGTGCCGGCTCAGGCTGGAGGTTGTAATTCTTGGGGACGCCGCCGCCCAGAATTAACGTCGCCAGGGACTTGGCGTCGCTCTCGAACAATCCCCAGCGATGGTAGGCACAGGCTTCAAAAACTTCGGCGTGCAGGTCAAGATCGAAGGCGTGTTTCGCGATGAGCCCGGCTTCCCGCATCGCCCACAGCTTCATGGAGTTGAGGAAAACACTGCCATCGGCGGGTGCGCCGACGAAAATGGGGATCGCCAGACGATGGCAGGTGGAGAGCAAGCCCGCGTCGACGCCGGAGCGAGCCTCTTCTCTGGCGTAACGGGCTCCAAGACGGTATCGGAACTCGGTACCGGTCATTTTGTGCTGGAATTCGTCTTCCTGGAGCAGGGCGGAGAGGAAACGGTCCTGGTCGAGCAGGACCTGTTCGGGGAAGGCCATGTCGGTGACGCGGATGGTGCCTTGGTCACGCAGCGAGGCGTCGTCACCGAAGATGGGCACTTCATGGACGGGTCCGCGCTCGTAGCCGCGCAGGCTGCGATGGCCATCGTGATAGCAGACGGCGTCGGTGGTGCTGAGGTAGGCCACCCATCCGGTTTCGAGCAGCGGCAGGAGCCAGGTTTGGTGCTGGCCGGACACCGTGATCGGCCCGGCGATGGAGAGCGTGAGGGGGCAGCCATGGCCGATGGCGGTATCGAGGATGGTGTAGATCCGCCGCAGGAAGGCACCACCGAAAGCGGGCAGGCAGTGCATGAAAAGTTCGTGCAACGAATTTGTTTCGTCAACGCGTTTGGTGCGAACGACGCGAGCGTGGGGAGAGTGAGAGCCGTGCATTTTGCTTTTTCGAACGTACCAGATTCGCGGTGCGGTTGACGAAACGAACCCAGGAGTGAAGGCGGCGTCGCGGATCGCCGGCTACTTGGCTTGGGCAAGGCATGCCAGAATAGACGCGATGGATGTTATGAGTGCGGGTGTCGGTTGGATTGAAGTAATTTGTGGGCCGATGTTCTCGGGCAAGAGCGAGGAGCTCATCCGGCGCTTGCGCCGCGCCCAGATTGCCCGCAAGCGGGTGCAGGTATTCAAGCCGGCCATCGATGACCGCTACTCGAAGGAAGAGATCGTCTCCCACAGCGATCTGCGGTTGGACGCGGAGATCGTCACCGATGCCTCCGAGATCCTTCAGAAGCTCGATTGGCGGACCCAGGTGGTGGGGATCGACGAACCAAATTTTCTGGCCGACGGTCTGGTGAGCGTGGCGCAGCAGTTGGCTGACTCCGGTAAGCAGGTGATCATTGCCGGCCTCGACACTGACTACATGGGGCGTCCATTTGCCCCGATTCCAGATCTGCTGTGTGTGGCGGAGAGCATCACCAAAATGCTGGCCATCTGCATGCGCTGCGGCAATCCGGCGAAGCATACGCAGCGGCTGGTAGAGACGGCGGACCTGATTGTGGTGGGGGCGGCGGGGATGTACGAGGCGCGCTGCCGGCGCTGCTTCGAAGCGGGGATGCCGAAGCAAGAGGTGCTGGAATTTGCGCGCGCCCGTCCACGGGCGGCGAAGGCGGGCGACTGAAAATGGACGTGCCTTTTACCTACGCAGAGATCGCCACGACGATCGACCATACTTTTCTGAAGCCAGAGGCGACCGACGATCAGCTTTTAGAAGCCATTGAGGTCGCCCTCGAATACCGGGTGGGCGCGTTGATGGTGCGTCCCACCGATGTCGAGGTGGCGGTGCGTCAGTTGTCGGGCAGTGGGGTCGACGTAGTGAGTGTGGTGGCGTATCCCCACGGCGCAACGACGACGGCCTCGAAGCTGTATGAGACGCGCGACTTATTGCGGCGCGGGTGCCGCGAGATCGAAGCGGTGATTCACATTGGACGCTTAGCCTCACGCCAGTTTCAATACATCGAGAACGAATTGTTGCAAATGGCCGAAGCTTGCCATGAAAGCGGCGGGAAGTTACGCGTCATGTTGGAGGCTTCGTTGTTGAGCGAGGAGCAGAAGCTGGTGGCGTGCAAGATTGCCAAGCGGTCAAGCGTGGATTGGATTACGGCTTCCACCGGCAGCGCGATCTTAGGCTCCACGATGGACGATGTCCGGTTGCTGGTGCGTAAGTGCCAACCCTATGTGCAGGTGAAAGTAGGGCAAGGCATCCAGAATCTCGATCAATTACTGGAAGTCCGGGCGATGGGCGTGGGGCGGGTGGGGACGACACGCACGGCGACGATCCTGAAGGAACTAACCAGCCGTCTCGCAGCCGCGGCACCCGTCGAGACGCCGAGCTAGCTTCGTATCCATTATGTCTATGTTATGCTTGGCCTCTGTTCTATGCCGTCTCGCACCGCCCTGCCCCGTGTTTGCATCGCCCTAGGTTTCGCCGATCCGCGAAAATTGTTGAGTCACGCTAAGCGGGAGGTTGAAGCCGGCGAGATGTTTCTTGAGTTTCGGCTCGACTATCTGGAAGTGCCTCAACACGGGATTGCCGTCATCAGAGATTTTCTCGAAGCCCACCCGGATGTCACCTTGCTGGTCACCTGCCGCCGGCATCAGAATCATGGGCGATTCAATGGCAGCGTCGACGAGCAGTTAGCCATGCTGGACGGTGCGGTGGACGCGGGGGCGATCGCGATCGATATCGAGATCGAGACGGCCGAGAATGCGAAAGCGAAGGTGGCGGCTTTGCGGAGCAAGGCGACCGTGATCGTCAGTTACCATAATTACGACGGCACGCCCGCCGTGGAGCCCGTTTTGCGGCGCATGATGAAGGTTCCCGCCGACGGCTATAAGCTGGTGACGACGGCCCGCAAACCGAGCGACAACACCAAGGTGCTGGAGTTGGCCAAGAGTTCCAAAGCGCCCCTCATTCTTTTGGCGATGAGCGAGATCGGTTTCCCCACCCGGGTGCTGACGCCGGCCTTGGGTTGCCTTTTCACTTACGCCTCGCCGCTGGCGGCCGAAGGCACGGCCGCCGGACAGATCAACGCCCACACTTTACGAAATCTTTATCGCTTCGATAAGTTCACCAAAGCGGCGAAGGTATTTGGCGTGGTGGCCGATCCGGTGCGGCAATCAATTTCGCCGCAGGTGCATAACCGGGCGTTTCAGGCCCGGCGGTTGGATGCGATTTATCTGCCGTTTCTGGTGTCGCCCACCCAGCTGAAAGATTTCTTTCAGTTCGCGGTGGCGATGCCCGTGGCCGGCTTCAGCGTGACGCTGCCGCATAAGCAGAAGATCATCCGGTACCTCGACGTGGTGGATCCGCTGGCCCGCCGCATCGGCGCGGTGAATACGGTTTGGCGCAAGGGCGGCAAGTGGCGGGGCACCAATACGGATGCGGCGGCGGTAGTAAAGCCGCTGTCAAAGCATTTGCGGCTGGCGAAGAGCTCGGTGTTGGTAGCCGGCAATGGCGGGGCGGCTCGTAGCGCGGCGTTTACGCTGGTGGATGCCGGGGCCAAAGTGACGATCGTAGGGCGCAATCCGGACCGGGCGCGGGCGCTGGCCAAAGCGTGTGGCGGGGAGAGCATGGCGCGGGAGCAACTTTCCAAGGCCACGAAATTCGACGCGGTGGTGCATTCAACGCCCCTGGGCATGTTTCCCAAAGTGGAAGAGTGTTTCTTCGATGATCTAATTCCGGCGGAGGTGGTGTTCGACATGGTCTACAACCCGCTGGAGACGATGTTGATTGAACGCGCCAGGGGCCAGAAGAAAGTCGTGATTCCGGGCTTGGAAATGTTTATGGAACAAGCCGCCGGTCAATTCGAGATCTGGACCGGTGAAACGGCACCGCGCTCGGCGATGGAGAAGGCGGCGCTGGAAGCCTTGGCGGCGAAACGGGTCTAGCGCTGCTTCCCGAATAGGAATTGTGATATACCTAACGCAGTCTTTTTAGGAAGCTTTCACGATGCGAACCTGGTTGTTCCTTTTCTTAATGTCCGTGTCCGTTTGGGGGCAAATTGGCAGTAGCGGAACATTAAAAGGCACGGTGACCGACTCATCCGGAGCGATCGTTCCGGGTGCGATGGTGGTGGCCACCCATACCTTAACGGGCGTCGAGAACCGCCGGGAAACAACAGCCTCGGGATTGTTCGTCATCGCGCCGCTGGCCCCCGGCACTTACCAACTGACGGCGACGGCCAATGGCTTCCGCCGCTTCATCCAAGAGAATATCGTGGTCGACGCCTTATCGACGCTCGAGTTGAACGTGAAGTTAGAAGTAGGCGCGGCAACCGAGAGTGTCACGATCACCGGTGTGCAGCCCGAGTTGAATACGTCGGATCCGCGGATGGGGCAGACCGTGCGTAATGAAATGTATACGGCGCTGCCTTTGTCGATGGGCGGTGGCAATCCGCGCAATCCTGCGGCGTTTATTTATCTGATGCCCGGCGTGCAAGAAGGCGGGACCTTTGGTTTTATTAACGGCGGGCAGAGTTTTTCTAAAGACGTCTACATTGAGGGCCTACCCGTAACGGACGCGGTACGGCAGGGCGAGAGCCGGGCGATGCAGTTTGCGGTGTCGGTGGAATCGGTGGAGCAGTTTCAGGTGGAAACCAGTGGCCAGTCAGTGGAGTTCAATGGGCAGGGATCGGAGAATTACACGGTAAAGTCGGGGACCAATCAGTTCCACGGGTCGTTGTATGAGTATCTGCGGAATACAAAACTCGATGCACGTAGTTTCTTTTCGCCGGTGCGGCCGCAGCAGAATCAGAATCAATACGGATTTACTTTCGGCGGCCCCATCCAGCGCAATAAGATTTTCTTTTTCGGCGCCTACGACGGCTATAAGTACCGCGTGGCCACCGATTCGCAATTCGTGACGCTGCCGACCACCCGCATGCGGACGGGAGATTTTGGCGAATTGCCGGGTGGCATCTTCGATCCGTTGAGCACAAATTGTCCGGCGGGCGTGAACTGCACCCGCACGCAATTTCCTGGCAATGTGATACCGGCCAGCCGGCTGAGCCCCGCCTCGAAGTTCTTCCAGGAAGGGCTGCCGCAGCCGAATCTGCCGGGCATCGCGAGTAACTATCTGGCGAATAACACAGGCATTGGTTTCGATAACGAAAATCTGACGGCGAAGGTGGATTGGAATCTGACGCAGGCGCACCGGTTTACGTTGTTAGTGACGCGGGGGGCGCACGATCAGAGTGGTCCAGTGCGCGGTAACCCGGTGCCATTGCCGCTGCCCTACGTAGTAACTCGCGTGGTGCGGGAGCTGCCGACGGTGGGCCAGCTGAAGCACACCTGGGTGATCAACTCGACGATGCTGAATCAAATTAACTTTGGCGCGTCCCGGTTGAATGTGCCCATCACGAATCCGACCATTGGCGGTAACTGGGTGGAAAAGGCGGGCATTAAAGGCTTGCCGCCGGGCGACGCGGCGCAGTCGTTTCCCGAGGTGGCATTCGGTGGGCCAAATGCGCCGGCTGGTTGGCGCGGCACCGATGCCCGCCCCTTTCTGGATGCGCTGAACAACTTTACTTTGCAGGATAGCTTTCAGTGGATCCGGGGTTCGCACTCGATCAAAGCCGGTTTCCAGCATCAGCGCTTGCAGGATAACTATCGTGCGCGTTTCGACGGCACACTTTTTGTCAGCTCCTTTGGCAACGCGCAGACTGCGGGCTTCAATAATGGCGCGCTGAATAACGCGTCGGGCAATTCTTATGCCAGCTATCTGATGGGCAATCTGGCCTCAGCATCGGTGAGCGAGGATTCCGTAGTCACCTCCGGTGCCCGTTACCGCACTTACTCCTGGTGGGTGGGCGACGACTGGAAGATAACTAATAAGTTAACCCTCAACATTGGCCTGCGGCATGACATCATGCAGCCCTATGTCGAGGTAGCGGATCGGGTGTCGTGGTTTAACCCCGATGTGCCAAATAATTTACTACAAGGGTTTAAGGGCGGGTTGCAATTTGGCGGCAAGGGCGGTGACCCGCTCTACTGTAACTGCAGCACCCGAATCAAGACGCAATTAGGTAATTTCGGGCCTCGCCTGGGCTTTGCGTATCGTTTAAACGATAAGACGGTGGTGCGGGCCGCTTATGGCGTCATGTACAGCCGGCACGGCGCGGTGGGCGGGCGTGGCGGGGCGCGCGAGGGCACCGGCAAGCTTGGCTTTACGGCGTCGCCGGGCTTTGTGTCGGTAGATTCTTTCAGCCCGGCCTTCAATTGGAACGACGGCGTTCCGGCTTACCAGCGGCCCCCTTTCTTCGATGCGACTTTGAATACGGGATTTACCACCGATCGCCCGACCGGCGGATCGGTCGGGTGGGATAACCCGGAAGAAGGTGCCCGGCCTCCGCGCTATCAGAATTGGAATTTTTCCCTTCAACGCGCGATCTCTTCGTCGATGACGTTGACGGCGGGCTATGTGGGCGGCAACGGAAAGTTACTGCGCGGCGGTGGATTGGGCATTTGGTCCGGGCAGATTCGCCCGGAGTATCTGGCTTTGGGCAACATACTAACGGCTCAGGTAACGCCAGCCTCCCTGCAGTCGGCGCGGGCGATTGTCCCGGGAATTAACTTACCATACGCGAACTTCCGTGGCACCTTCGCGCAAATGTTGCGACCCTTTCCGCAGTATTCCGGAGTGACGGCGGACTTTGTCAATTTGGCGAGTTCGAACTATAACTCGTTGCAATTGACACTCTCCAAGCGCTTCTCCAGCGGACTCACTTTTAACGTTAACCACACTTGGAGTAAGACTCTTTCAGATGCGAACGCCGGCCGCTCAGGTTATGCGTGGCAGAACGAAAAGACGCACGGGGAGAGTGACCGTCGCCATGTTTTTAACGCGATGGTGGTTTACCAGACTAAGTTTGGTTTGCAGAGTAGTTGGGCCAAGGCGGCGGCGAATGGCTGGCGTCTCTCTAGTATTACTCGTATCCGGTCGGGCCTGCCCTATGGCATTATCGGCGCGTCTTGCACCTTGCCGAACGCGGGCGGTTGCCGCGCGTCGTACCATCCGGCCTTTACCGGCTCCGTGCGCATTAACGGCGACTGGGGCTCAGGCGACTTACTTGGCGCGCGGCCGATCTTCCTCGACAAAACCGCCTTTCAGAATCCCGCCGCTTACGCTTATGGCAATACGCCGGGCGCTGGCTCATATGGCTTGGTGGGACCAGGATTCTGGAACGAGGATGTCAGTGTGACGCGCGAGTTCAAGATTTGGGAGCGAGTCCGCTTGAACTTCTCCGTGGAAGGCTTTAATATCACGAACTCGGTGTTCTTCAACGGTCCGGCATCGCTTGATATTAACAATGCGAACTTCGGACGGATCACTGGCCAGCAGAATTCGGCTCGCTCGTTTCAGTTAGCGTTAAAATTGCAGTTCTAGACGGGAGTAATTGGGAATGACGTCTCTCATTTTATTGGTACTGGCCGCACAGGAATCGCCGGCCGCAACGCCGCCTAAGTCGTGGGTGGATCCAGACACGGGGCATCGCGTGGTCCGGTTGACGGATGAGCCGGGTAGTGCGTCTTTGTATTTCAATCAAAACGGCTACACGGCGGACGGTAAGCGGCTGGTTTACACGACGCCGGATGGAATCTCAGTTTTGGATTTGGCGACGAAGCAGGCTCGCCAAGTAGTAAAGGGCCGTGTGCGGCTGATCGATGCAGGACGCAAAAGTCAGAGGGTTTATTACATCCGGGAGAATGCCGCTTACTTTACCGATGTCGATTCGGGGGAGACGAAGAAGATTGCCGCGTTGCCTCCGCGGGGCGGGATTTCGACAGTGAATGCCGATGAAACGCTGTTAGCGGGTACTTACGTGGAGGGCGCTGGCCAGGACTATAACAATCAGCGCCCGGCGGCAGGCGCAGCGACTGCGGCAGCTGCGGCTCAGGGTCACCCGCTGGATCAGCCGCGTAACAAGGGCCAGATGATGGAGGACCGGTTGGCGGCCCGGCTGCCGTTGGGCCTCTATACTTTGAACATTCAAACGGGCGAAGTGAAGACGATCCATCGGTCCACCGACTGGTTGAATCACTTACTATTCTCACCGACGGACCCGACGCTCCTTATGTTCTGCCATGAAGGGCCTTGGCACAAAGTGGACCGCATCTGGTCCATGCGCACGGACGGTTCGCAGATCAAGAAATTGCATACGCGAACGATGGCCATGGAAATTTTTGGCCACGAATTTTGGGCACCGGATGGCAAGACGATCTGGTATGACTTACAAACTCCGCGGGGCGAAGACTTTTGGCTCGCGACTTACGACGTGGCCAACGGAAGCCGGCGGCAGTACCATTTGGCGCGGAATGAATGGTCGATTCATTTCAACGTGACGAAAGATGGCAGCTTGCTCACTGGCGACGGTGGCGATCCGGGCCAGGTGGCCAGAGCGGCCGATGGGCAATGGATCTACTTGTTCCGTCCCGAGTTACTCCCCAATAAGGGCCTCGATAATAAGGAATTCGTTCAGCCGGGAGTGTTGCGGTCCGAGAAGCTCGTGAATATGGCGAAGCATCAATACCGGCTGGAACCCAATGTCAGCTTTACGCCCGACCAGAAGTGGGTCGTCTTCCGGTCGAATATGTTTGGGCCCACCTATGTGTTTGCGGTTGAGGTGGCGAAAGCACAGGCGGCTAAATCTGAGTAGGCGCTACGGCTTCAATTTCCATTCTTCGTCAAAGAAGCCAGCCTTCAACACCTTACCGGGCCAATGCTTGTCCGGTGGCGTCGATAGGTCAATAATCGCCCAGTCCGGCAAAATCGGAATCTGGCGCGAGTTGGTGGCGTCAGAGTCTTCGCGAAAAGTGAAGCCGCTATTCAGCACCACATAGCGCGCCGGAGCCAACGGATTCGGATACACCATCACGACGGCTTGGCCCGCCTCAGCCTTCAGGGGCAGCTGGCCGGCGATGCGCGCAATCAACTGATTGCTGCCCGCGTCGCCCCACAGAATCAGGTTACTTTCGGCCAAATCAGCCTCCGTAACTTGGATATCGTCCTTCACGCGGACTTCGCCGCGAAAGATGCCGCGCCAACGCTTCATAGCGCGCTCCATTTCGCTGGCCGCCCAAGCGCCCAACTGCGGGTCGCGCGCTGTTCCGGTAGGCCGCACAAACAAGAAGCGGCTCAGAAAAGCGTCGTCGATGGGGCCCTGCAAGCCGGGGCGCTTGGCAAGCGGCGCTTTCCCCGGTCCAGCTACCCACTGAATGCCTTCGCGATGAAACTCGGCCGACCAACTCAAATCAGTCGATGCGCCATGGGGCCAACGGACAGCGGCACCGTTGATGGTCACCGTCGGTTTCACCTCGGGCTCAAAAGGATATTCACCGGGGCCAAAGTGCAACCGGAAGGCTTTTACGTTTTCCGTACGGAGCGTGAAAAAGCCCGGCTCGCGGATCTCGGCCTCGACCCGCGCGCGGTCCCAATGTGTCTCGAGTGCTTCGACGGAGAGCCAGCGCATTTCGTGATAGCGCAGCGTGTAAGTGACGAAACGCAACTTACGCGGCACAGGTGAGCGGCCTCGAGCGGCTAAGGCATCCACACGTTGGCTGATTTCCACTTTTGAATCGGGATGATACTTGTGCTCGGTGTTGGGCCCAATCACGTGAGTCAGTGAGAGCCCCTCGCCCTCCAGAGCCTTGCCCATCATGAGTGCGGCTTGCATCTGTTTATCGATCTCGCCCGAGTAAGCTACTAAGGGCAATTGATAGAAGTTAGCGGCGTAGTCAGTGGCATCGTACCAATGGAAGAGTTGCCGCTCCCAAAGCGGCAGCGCCTTCACGGCCTCCGGAGTCATCTTCTGATATTGCGCCGTCTCCGCAAAGCCTGCGCCCGGGGCGGCGACGGCGAATTGGCTGGCGAAATGGGCACCCAAATGCCAAACTGACGCGCCGCCCATGGAGAAGCCGCGCACCAGAATGCGATTCTCGTCGATCGCGTAGCGGCGCTTGACGTCGGCGAGCGCTTCCAGCAGGTCCACTTCCCCGGCGAACTTACTCGCGTTACAGTAGCGGCCGTATAAGTGCAGCACAATGGTGTCGCGCGGCGTGAACTCGCCCGCGTTATTCAAACGTTGCCAGAGAAAGGCGAGCTCGCTCAGAGTATCGCCGCGGCCGTGCAGCCAAATGTCCAGCCGCCACTTACGCGGCGCGTCGGCCGAGTAACTCGGCGGCACCACTAAGCCATAGGGTTGGATGCTGTCATCCAGCTTCGATTGATAGCCCAGGGGGATTAAGCCCTGAGCGCGAGTCCAGGGCGCGCTACCGGCCGCCAGGTGTTCGGCCCGCTCCATCGCGTAAGCGAGTAAGTCGTGGGCGCGGGCGAATTCGGCAGGCAAGTAGAATTCGTTGTAGCGCAGTGCCGATGCGACAGCGCGCTCAATCACGGCGACGTCGTTGTATTGCGGCGAAGCCTGGATGGGCCCCATCGCGGAACGCAAACGGGCCAGTTCCGCTTCCAGCTGAAGCCGCTCTTCCGCCGGAATGACGATGCCCGGCGGCGGCAGCGGTTTCTGCGCGAAAGCAATCGTGGTGAGCAGCAGCAAGGCAAGTCGAGTCACGTTGCCATGCTATCAGGACTACCGGCAACAGCGCTGATAGAGCCGTTGCAGTGCCGCTTGATACTTCAAGCCGGCTACCATCGGAATATCTTCGTGACCCGCCCCCGGCACCAGCAGGAACTCCTTCGGCTCGGGTGCCGCCGCAAAAAGATCGCGGCCCAGCGCGAGATTGATGACGCGGTCGCGGCCGCCATGAATCACTAATAACGGCGCTTGCAGCCGGGGGATCTTGGCGATCGAGTCGAACCCGAGGGGCAACGTCCAACCGATGATCGGGAGGACGCTGGCCGCCACCGCGCGCGCACTCGACAGCGGTGCCTCGAGCACCATGCCCCCGATCTTGTTCCGGCTGGCGATCTCCACCGCCACCGCCGTGCCGAGCGAAAGGCCTTGTAAGATGATTCGTTCGCCCGGATAGCCCTTCTGCCGCAACCACTGGTAGCCGGCCTGGCCGTCCGTATAGAGCCCTTGTTCGCTGGGCGAACCGGTACTTTGGCCATAGCCCCGGTAGTCAATGATCAGCAAAGAATGGCCGGCCTGACGGATGGCGAGTAAGTGCTCACTGTAAACCGCGAGATACCCGCCGTTGCCGTGTAAGTAAAGAGTAGCTAGCGGCGCGCCGGGTGCGTTGAACCACCAGGCACTCAGATGTTCGCCATCCGGCGTTTGGATGGTTACCGCTTCCGCGCCGGCGGGCAATTCGCCCGCGATCACAGGGTCCGGAAAGAATCTGAACTTGCGGCCCAACAGAGCCACAGCGCCCCAAATGACGATGACATAAACGAAAATGCGCAGAGCCAGATTCATTGCCTCACTCATCTGACTCCGCCGCAGGAATGAAGGTTCCCTACTTTTTGATCGCGTTAATGGCGGCCTGCGATATCTGCTCGTCCTGCTCACTGGTGGCACCGCTCGCGCCCACCGCGCCCAGGCATTGGCCGTCGATCATAATTGGCACGCCGCCTTGCACCGGAAAAGCGTCCGGCATGCTGAGCATCGCGAGGTTACCCTTAGTCAACGCTTCGTTCTGCACCTTCGACGTGCGCCGGTAAATCGCGGCGGAACGCGCCTTCTTTTGGGCAAATGTCACGGTATTCAGTCCGGGCTTATCGTGCTTTTGGAAGTAGAGCAAATTACCGGCTTCGTCGACGATGGCCAGTGAGACCTCCACGCCGAGCTTGGCCGCTTCGGCTTCTGCGGCCACCACCATCTCTTTGATGACGGCCAGATTGAGTGACTTTTTCGTGGTCAAGTCGGCGGCGGGCAGCGTCAGAGCGAGGACGAAGAGTAAGTAACGCATTTACTTCAACCCCAGCGTGCGCCGGTTGCGCTTTACGTCGGTCGCCACGCCGGCAAAATCGTCAAAGGCCTTCGACGGCGGCTCGATCAGATGCGAGGCGATGAAGGGGGCACCTTCCGCCGCGCCCTGCGAAGCGTCTTTGTAACAGCACTCCCACTCCAGCACCGCCCAGCTTTTATAGCCAATGGCCGTCATGCGGCTGAAGACTTGTTTGAAATCCACCTGCCCATCGCCGAGCGAACGAAAGCGGCCCGGCCGCTGCGCCCAGCCTTGGAACCCGCCATAGACTCCCGAGCGTTCATTGGGCCGGAACTCGGCGTCTTTCACATGGAAGGCCTTGATGAACGGCGCGTAGGTGTCGATGAATCGAACATAATCCAGGCATTGCAAAATGAAGTGCGACGGGTCATAGTTGATCGCCACGCGGGGATGATTCCCGGTCGCCTCGCGGAACATTTCGAAGGTGACGCCGTCGTGCGTGTCTTCGCCCGGATGAATCTCGTAAGCCACGTCCTGGCCCATCTTGTCGGCATAGTCAAGCAGGGGCTTCCAGCGCTTGCCGAGCTCCTTAAATGCCTCTTCCACCAGCCCAGCCGGGCGTTGCGGCCAAGGATAAAGGAACGGCCAGACGAGCGCGCCCGTGAAGCTGGGGCACACGGTGAGGCCCAGGTTTTTGGAAGCCTTGAAGACCAGCTTCAGTTGCTCGACGGCCCATTGCGTTCGAGCCTTCGAGTCGCCGCGAACCTTGGGGTCGGCAAAGCCATCGAACATTTCGTCATAGGCCGGATGCACGGCCACCAGCTGCCCCTGCAGGTGGCAAGCGAGCTCGGTAATCTCCAAGCCGTTCAACTGCGCGCGTAAGTCGTCGCAGTAACTCTTGCTGTCGGCGGCCTTCTTCAGATCGATGACGCGGGAGTCCCAACTGGGCAGTTGCACGGCGAGGTAGCCGAGGTCCTTGGCCCACTTGGTAATGTTCGACAAGCTGTTGAAGGGCGCTTGATCGCCCATGAATTGCGCGAGGAAAATCGCGGGTCCTTTGATTTGTGCCATGGCTGTGGGTTCATTGTACGTCAATTCACTTGCTATGCTGGCCGATGGATGAAGCTCAACTATTTGGTGCTGATGTTGGCTCTGGTCACCCCGCTAGCGGGGGCCTTTCGCGCGGGTGCCGCCTACCGGAGGATCACGCCCGACGTCGGTCCTTCGGCCGCGCCGGTATATATGGCGGGCTTCGGCCATAACCGGATCGCCACCGGCGTACACGATCAACTGTTCGTCCGCTGCCTCGCGATGGCGACAGGCCAAAAGCCCGTCGTGCTGTGCGGCGTCGACCTGATCGGGCTCTTTCTCGACGATGTCGAAAAGATTCGGGAGGGTGCCCGCCAGCAAGTGGGGCGCGATCTGGACGTGATCATCGCGGCCACGCATGCGCATGAAGGCCCGGACACGATGGGCCTTTGGGGGCCCACGGTGGGTGTCACCGGCATCAACGAGGCGTACAACCAATTCGTGGTGCAGCGTAGCATCGAAGCCGTGGTGGCCGCCGTGCGCGGCATGAAGCGCGCGCAACTGTACATGGCGCGCACCGGATTCCCTGACTTGAAAAGCTTCATCAACGACTCGCGCCCGCCCGTGGTGAACGACCAGGAGGTGATCGCGCTGACCGTGAAGGACGGCCGCAATCGCACCATCGCGACGTTGATTAACTGGGCCAATCATCCGGAGGCTCTGGGGTCAGCGAATACCCAGATTTCCGCCGACTATGTGGCGGCGTATTACCGCGTGACGGAGACGTTGCGCGGCGGCGTGGCCGTCTTTATGAATGGGGCGGTGGGCGGGATGCAATCGCCGCTGGGAGCCCAGATCATGGACCCCACCACCCGCGCCTTGGCCCCCAAAGATAGCTTTCGTTTTGCCGAGACCATCGGCGAGCGCATCGCCGACCTGGCCCACGACGCCCTCAATAACGCCCAGCCCACGAAGGTGAATCGCATTGAATATCGCGAAAAACGCGTGCTGATTCCGGTGGCCAATGAAGGCTTTCGCCAGGCAGCGCAGGCCAATCTTTACGGTGGGCGCAAGGCCTTCCGGCCGGACGGTACCAGTGAGACGGTGGTGGGCTATCTGCGCCTGGCCCGCGGCAAAAAGGTGAAGCTTGAAGCGGCCATGATTCCCGGCGAACTGTACCCGGAGCTGAGCGTGGGCGGGGTCGAGAAATATGCGGGCGCGGACTTTCCCACGGCGGCAGTGGAGGCGGCCATCAAGCCGCAAATGCACGCGCCATTCCGGATGCTGTTCGGCTTGGCAAACGATGAAATCGGTTACATCATCCCGAAGTCTGAATGGGATGATCACGCGCCTTGGCTGCAAGACGCGCCAAAGCGCTGGTACGGCGAGGTGAATTCGATTGGCCCGGAGGCGGCCCCGATGATCGCCGCCGCCTTTGCCGCGCTGGTGCGCCCTTAACCGGTTGTGGCACTTAGTAAGAATCTGCCATAATCGCGTCAATGCTGTCTGAAAGAAGCGAGTCATCAGGACCGTCCGCGGGAAAGGCTGCGTACGCCTTTAAGGCGAGCGCTTTCAGCAGCCATTCCCTCTTGGTGAACGCCTTGCCACCGCAGGGTGCAGGCCGCCGAATTCTTGATGTTGGCTGCGCGGGTGGTTACTTGTCGGCCATCTTCGCCGCCCGCGGATACCGGGTAGTGGGGCTGGAGCGACCGGGCGGTGCCGGCGGCCATTTTCCCGTGGCGGTTAAATTGGTCGAAGCTGACCTCGAACAAGGCTTACCTCGATTCGAAGAGTGCTTTCACTATGTCGTCTGCGCCGACATTCTTGAGCATTTGCGCGACCCCGCCCAACTGCTTCGCGAAGCTTGGGCCGTGCTTGAGCCCGATGGCCGCCTCGTTGCTTCGCTGCCCAACAGCGGCCATTTGTACTTTCGGCTGAATGTGCTGCTGGGGCGCTTTCCGCAGGACGACAAAGGGCTGTTCGATCGCACCCACGTGCATTTCTACATGTGGCAGGGCTGGGTGGATCTGTTGCGGTCCGGTGGCTTTCGCGTCGAAAGCGTAGAGCCGGCGGGCACGCCCGTGGGGCTGGCTCTGCCTGCGCTCGACGGCAGTTGGATTGTCAATTTGCTGGAGCGGATCTCGTATAGTTTGGCCCGCGTGTGGAAGACGCTATTTGCGTATCAATTTATTGTGGTTGCCCGGCCGGAGGCTCTGTCGTGAGTCTGGCGAAACCCAAAGTCGTCGTGGTGATGCCGGCCTACAATGCCGCCAAAACGTTGCACATGACTTACGCCGACCTGCCGCATGATAGCGTCGATCTCGTCATTCTGGTCGACGATGGAAGTAAGGATGAAACCGCTCGCATTGCGCATGATTTAGGACTGGAAGTCTTCGTCCACCATCGTAACTACGGCTACGGAGCCAATCAAAAGACATGTTACCGGGAGGCCTTGAAGGCCGGGGCGGACATTATCGTGATGGTCCACCCGGACTACCAATATGACCCGACGTTGTTGCCGCAAATCATTCAACCGATCGTCGATGGCCAAGCCGACGTCGTGCTCGGCTCCAGACTCATGGGTCTGAGCCCCATGGCGCAGGGCATGCCGTGGTGGAAATATATCGCGAACCGTTTTCTGACGGAGCTGGAGAATAAAGTCTTTGGCCTGCATCTGAGCGAGTATCATACCGGCTATCGCGCCTTTCGCCGCGAAGTTCTGGAGCAGGTGAATGTCGAGATGAATTCCGACGCCTTTATCTTCGATCAGGAAATCATGGCGCAGATTGTGGAGATCCGGATGCGCATTACTGAGGTGCCGGTGCCAACGCGCTACTTCGCGCAGGCCTCGTCGGCGTCATTTATCCAATCGTCAATCTACGGTTTATCGATCCTCACTTTGCTGGCGCGTTACATGCTGCATCGTACCGGGTTACGGCGGCACTTACAGTTTGAGAGCCTGGAGCGCCGGTACCGCAGCACGGCTACGGCCGCCGGTAAGAGTTAATGCGAATTAGCCTTGAATAGAAAAACTCTTCTCCTCGATTCCTTACTCATCTTCGTCGTGGCAGCCATTTTGATCTGGCCGCTCTTCAAAGTGAAGTACGTCGACAATTGGGCCTCCATCGAGAGTACTTTTATTGCGGATGCGCGTTTCCTCAAGCAGCATTGGCCGCATCCGCAGTGGCAACCGCTGTGGTACGGGGGAACGCGCTTCGACTTTGTTTATCCCCCCGCCCTTCGCTATGGCACCGCAGCGATAGCTAAGTACTATCCGCGTATGAGCGAGGCGCGGGCTTATCATATCTACACCGCATTTTTCTATTGTCTCGGTATCGTGGGTGTTTACATTTTTGCGGCGGTGATTGGCGGACGCCGGCGCTCCGGTTGGCTGGCGGCGATCGCGTGCGCCGTAATTAGTCCGTGTTTCCTCTTTCTTCCCGATCTGCGAATTGACTCTTACAATCTCACCCCCCAGCGGCTCGGCGTACTGTTGCGCTACGGCGAAGGTCCGCATATGACGGCTTTGGCCATTTTGCCCTTCGCTATGGCGGCGTGCTTTCGCGCACTTACTGCCTGGCGCCCCATCGCTTTAGCCACGGCCGGATTGCTCTGCGCCTTCGTGGTATCGAACAACTTCTACGGTGCCACTTCGCTAGCCATCTGGTTCCCGATTCTGATGTGGAGCGTGTGGATTACCCACCTAGACCGCTGGATGCTGCCGCGGGCCGTGGCCATTGTTGCCCTGGCCTATGGGCTCACTGCTTTCTGGCTCACACCCTCTTACATCCAGGTAACACTGAACAACTTGAAACTGGTTGCCGAGCCCGGCAACGCTCGCTCCGTATGGGCTACACTGGTCGTTTGGATGGCTTACCTCCTTGCCAGCGACCGGTTTGCCCGGGGCCGTCGAGACCGCGTCTACGCGACGCTGATCTGGGGAACCTTCCTCTTCTTCTCACTGAGTGTTCTCGGCCATTTCTTCTATAACTTCCGTGTGATTGGCGAACCGGCCCGGATGGTACCGGAGTTTGACATGGCCTTTATCCTGCTGGGTGCCGAAGGAGCCCGATTGCTTTGCACGCGCTCCACCACCGGGCCCTCAAGATTCCGCGGTACCGTCTACGCGCGAGTCTTAGCCGCCGGGTTGGTACTCGCCTGCTTCTTCCCCGCCAAACAGTATCTGGCCCGGGCCTACGCGCCGATCCGCACTTACGCCAACTACCAGGACCGGATCGAATATAAACTCTCCGAATGGATGTGGCTGAATCATCCGCAATCGCGTTCCGTGGTGACCGGCTCGCTGCGATTCTGGTACAACGCCTGGTTTGACTTGCCGCACATGGGCGGAGGGTCTGAGCAGGGGCTGATCAATCAACGCATTAACCTGGGCTTCGTCCGCGTGATGACCGAAGACAACGTCGCCAATTCGCTGCAATGGATGCAGGCCTTCGGTACTGATTTTCTCGTCGCGCACGAAGCTAAGTCGCAGGAGATCTATAAAGATATTCCCCATCCGCGTAAGTACGCGAAGGTCCTCACCCAGATTTATGACGACGGGGAAGGGAACTTGATTTATCAGGTTCCCCGTCGATTTTCTTCGTTGGCTCGGGTGGTCGATACAAAGCAACTTGCTAGCATTCCGGCGCTCGGCGGCGATGAGAATCAGGATATCGTCGCGGCCTATGCCGACGCGATGGAGAAAGGCCCCGATGTACCGGCCTCCGTCACGTGGGAAGGCACCGATGCCTTCCGGCTGCGCGCTCGCGTGGCTGCTGGGCAATCGCTGGCCGCCATGGTCACTTATGACCCGGCCTTTCACGCTTATCGGAATGGCCAGCCGGTTCTCATTCGCTCCGATGCCCTCGGCCAGATGCACTTACTGGTACCCCCGGGCGACGTTGACGTGCGCGTCGTTTTTGAATTACCCAAGCAAAACATCGCCGGGCGGGCGCTCACCGGGCTTTCCCTCTTCGCCGTGGCTGGTCTTTTCTATCTAGGCAATCGGAAGCGGGGATGAAACAAGCGTTCTCGCGGGTAAATCTCTTCATCGCCTGTGCCATCTTCGTGTTGAACGCCGCCCTCAACCTACCGCTCTTTCGGGCCGGTGCCATGCCCTATCGCGACTCCATCGAGTTAGGCTACGCGTCGATGTCCCGTTTCTTTTATCTGCATCCTAACCCGTGGGGCTGGAACTCACTGCAGTATTGTGGCCTGCCTTCGCAGTTCATCTACTTGCCTGGTTTGCAGTATTTGGCGGCTACGGCCGCGCACTTACTGCCAATTGAGCCAACTTACCTTTACCGGTTGCTCGCTGCGGCGTTCGCCTGTCTCGGGCCGTCCACCGCGTTCCTGTTCATCGTCTATTTCACTCGTCAACGCTGGTGGGCCTTCGCCGCGGCGTTGGGTTACACGCTTTTCTCGCCGCTTTACGGTATGGTGTCGGCGATTGATCGTGATCGCGGTAACATCCAACTACCCTGGCGGTTGTTAGTGTTGGTTAAATACGGTGAGGGTCCGCACAACGCCGGGCTGACGTTACTACCGCTGGCCCTCATCGCCCTCTGGGAGACGGGCACCAATCCGAAGTACGGGCGGTTACTCTTGGCCGCCTCGCTATTGGCGGTCATCGCTCTGACAAACTGGATCGCCGCTCTCGCCCTTGCTTTCTGCGCGGTCACCCTGGCACTTACGGTACTCCAGTTGCCTGGCTTTCGCCTCGAGCGCCTGGCGCTCGCTGGTCTGCTCGCCTACGGGCTCGCCTGTTTCTGGTTGAGTCCCACGTTCATTCGCACCATTGCCTTCAACTGGCCGGCCGATGCTTTTAACTACCACTTACAAGGTCAGCAGCAATTACTGCTGTGCGGACTGGCTGTTGGGTTGCTCGTCGTCCGCGTCGCTTTCCAGTACTTTTGGCGTGACGAGCTCTTCACCTGCTTTGTGGCACTCAACACATTTGGCTTCGGTTGGGTGGTGCTGTGGTTTTATCAACGCGGAATCAACACTTTGCCTGAATCGCGCCGCTATGCCCTGGAGTTCGAACTTTTCTTCCTGATTCTGATCTTCGAGTACTTTCGTTTGGCGTTGCGGCGGCCTCGCCCCGTAGCCGTGTTTTGCACGGTGATTCCGTTATTCTTCCTGATTCAAGCGGTTCGGCCGGACACGGGCCGTTATCTTACTCAAGGCTTTGGGCGGCGCGATCCGATACCGCGTGAGCGGACCATTGAATACCGGCTGGCCGCGAAGCTCGCCAGCCTCAATCCCCAAGGGCGTGTTTACGCTTCTGGGGGCTTGCGATTCCGCTTGAATGCCTGGTTCGATATTCCACAGGTGGGTGGTGCCTTTGAATCCGGGCTCCGCAACCGCATGCCGATCGCCCTCGCGTATCAGGTCCGCACCGGCCTCAATAGCCTGCCGGGCCAGGAAGCTGCCGACGCAATACTCGCGCTTCGCACCATGGGCGTTGAGTACATCGTGGTGCACGGCGCGGAGTCGCGCGAGCATTACCGCGACTTTACGAACCCGCTGAAATTCGAGGGCATCCTGGAGTTGGTGCATCGGGAAGAGGACGACTCCATTTATCGCGTTCCCTTCCACTCACTCGCTCACCTGGTGCTTTGGGAGGATCGATTGGAATGGCCCCGCGAATCGAAGTTGCCGCTGCTCGCCCGCTACGTGGCGGCCATGGATGCCTTTCCCAAACTTTCTACCGCTTGGACCGGAGGGCAGTTCCGTATCACCGGACCCATCGAACCCCATACTTTGGTCGCCGTCGCGATGAGCCACGATGACGGCTGGCACGCCGTGCAGGGCGACCGCGAAATTGAAATCCTTAAGGACAATCTGGGTTTCATGATGCTGCGGGCGAGTCCCGCGCGGAATGCGAAAATCGTCATGAGCTACCGCAGTACGGTGGAGCCATACCTAATGGCGGCCTTGAGCGGCTTGGTCTGGTTAGGCGCTTTCGCCTGGCTGCGCTGGCCCATCGTGTCTCCCCACGGGATTGCAATCGGGTCTGAGCGAAAAGCGGTAAAAACCTGCGGATCAAAGCCGGGCTGAGGTATTCACCTGCGATTGGTCGTTCCTCAGGATCGTGTACCGGTCAACGGTGCGCCTCGGCGAAATGACCGCTTTTGGCCTCGAACGGCGGTTGTTTTTCGCGCCGTCCGGGGCCGCGAATGGCTAAACTATAAGCTACCGATGTCAAAAACAATGAGAATTGGGATCCTGACCGGCGGGGGCGATGTCCCCGGCCTGAACTCCGTCATTAAAGGCGTGACGTATCGCGCCAGTGACCTGGACTATGAAGTGGTCGGCCTGCGCCGCGGCTGGGAAGGTTTGACCCATGTCAACTTCGAGGATCCGGCCAGCAAGTCGCGCTATATTCTCCCGTTGACTCGCGATAACACCCGCAGCATTGACCGCACCGGCGGCACATTTCTGCATTCCAGCCGCACCAATCCGTCCAAGATGAAGGCCGTCCCGGCTTTCCTGGAGGGTTATGACTTTCCCGCTACCGAGCGCGAGAAGGACGGCCAGAAGTACACCACTTATGACATGTCGAAGCGCGTGATGGAGAACCTGCAGACGCTGAAGCTCGACTATCTGGTGGCCATCGGCGGCGATGACACGCTCAGCTACGCCGCGCGGCTCGACTCGCTCGGTTTCAAAGTGGTGGCGATTCCGAAAACGATGGACAACGATGTCCGCAACACGGAATACTGCATCGGTTTTTCGACGGCGGTTAGCCGCGCCACCGATGCCATCGAGCGCCAGCGGACCACCGTCGGCTCGCATGAACGCATCGGCATCTTTCGCATCTTCGGCCGCGACGCGGGCTACACCGCACTCTACACCTCTTACGTGACGTCCGTGCGTTGCTGCATTCCGGAGCATCGCTTCGACCTGCCGCACTTACTCGAGGTTTTGAAGCGTGACAAGGCGAAAAACCCCAGCAATTACGCCTTGGTGGTTTTAAGCGAAGGCGCGGAATGGAAGGGCTATCAGGTCCGGCACTATGGTGAACCCGATGCCTACGGCCATCGCAAGAAGGGCAATGTAGGTGAGGATATCGCGGAGGAAGTGAAGCGGGTCCTCAAAGAAGAAACCATCGTCAGCGACCTTACTTACGACTTACGTTCCGGCGACCCGGACTTTGTCGATAAGATGGTCGCCACCACGTTCGGTAACATGGCGTTCGATACGATTCTGACCGGCAAGAGCGGTTTGATGAGTGCCATTTTCCACGGCTGTTATGACATGGTGCCGATTCCTGATCCGAAGCTGGGTCCGCGTAAGGTGGATGTCGAGACCATGTATAACGTGGAGCGCTTCCGGCCGAACTATGCGAATAAGATCGGCATGCCGATTTTTTTAACGAAGGCCTAAATGTCCTGGCGCCGCTTCTTCCGTAGGACAGGCCTCCCGGCCTGTCCCGCCAACATCGAAGAAATCCGGCAGTCCTTCGAGACCGGTGCGCACGACGAAAAGCATTTCCCGTCTAGAATTGACCCGCGTATTTACCACGTCAAACTGGTCGTTTCGCATCTGGGCGTGGTTCAATGTGCGCTGGATGTGGGGGCTGGTAAAGGCCGCTTTGCCCGCGTGCTTAAAGAACACAATCCTGCGGCTACTGTCGTTTGTTTCGACTTAGCTTTAGAGATGCTGCGGCGCGTGGATATGGACTTACACACCTGCGCGGGCAGCATGACCGCTTTACCATTCGCTTCGGATTCTTTCGACGGTGTCTACGCGACCGAGAGTCTGGAGCATGCGGTGGACATCGAAGCGGCGGTGACCGAAATGTGCCGGGTCCTCGCACCGGGCGGGCGGCTCATCATTATCGACAAGAATGCAGAGCATTGGGGTAAGTTGAAGACTCCGGCTTGGGAGCGGTGGTTCCATCGCGCCGAGTTAGAGAAGTTACTGCGGCGGCATTGCGGGCAGGTAGAGAGCCGATTTATTTCGTACTGGGAAGATGTGCCGCCGGATGGACTATTTGTGGCTTGGCTGGCGGTGAAGTGAAAGTCCATTGTGACGGAATACCTGTTACGTCATACACTGGTGCTTGATCCGATCGTTTCTATGGCCCAAAAAACGAAACAACTCGATCCAATCCATCCGGGCGAGATTCTGATGGAGGACTTTATGAAGCCGCTGAGCATCAGCATCAATCGTCTATCGCGCGATCTGCATGTTCCGCCCAACCGGATCCATGCCATCGTTCACGGTACGCGCGCCATCACTGCGGATTCGGCGTTGCGTTTGGGAACCTATTTCGGCGTGACGCCGGAGACGTGGTTGAGTCTTCAGTTGGAGTACGATTTGCGCGTGGCCCGCAGGGTCGCAGGCGGGCAGATCGCGAAGACGGTCCGC
The DNA here is from genome assembly GCA_031367405.1 of Bryobacteraceae bacterium. GTDB lineage: Bacteria > Acidobacteriota > Terriglobia > Bryobacterales > Bryobacteraceae > JALHNI01. Next base: position 198 of record JANLPT010000046.1, on the reverse strand, counting down.
CGGCGCGAAACCGCTTAGTTGATCGGTTCTCGTTTGAAAATGGGCGCAAGATTGACCGGGGAAATCATTGATCGTATGAAGTTAGTCAATGACGCTTTCGGAATACATGGTGCTACATGGTGCAGCCTCGCGACCTGCCTGAGATGTGTAATTCACCCTCGACCTCTTCCGTCCTAAATATCCTACCAAGCGGCTAAA
>JANLPT010000045.1:0-7360 GCA_031367405.1 Bryobacteraceae bacterium | reverse complement strand
CGTTGGGGCTGATGCTCACAATCGCGGGGTTGCTGGTGGTGTAGTTGGTTCCGGTGCTGGCGTTGGTGACGTTCTTCGTCGTGTTATTGGGATAGATGGCGGTGACGGTGAGCTGTGCGGTCTGGCCGATGGAGGCGAGGGTGACGGGAGCGGGAAGGAGCGTAAGGGAGACGGGAATCTGGGAGGCGGAGCCGATGACGATGTCGGGCAGGTTGACGGCACCGTTCACCGGGACCGTGAAGAAGGCCGACTCGCCGGAGGTCGTGAGACCGTTCTGGACGCAGGTAGCGCGGGCCTTCACTTGGCCCGAATTGGCCGGGATGTTGGGCAATACCCAGGAGCCGTCGGCGTTCACCTGGACATTGCGATTGAGCACGGAGACCGTGCAGTTCTGGTTGAGCTGCGCCCAGAGGGGCAACGCGGCCAGCATCGCAATGAGGGTGACGCGGCGAGTCATGCGTGGACGTTTCCGTTAGCGAATGCCAACTTCCCCAATGCGCATTTCTTCGACTGAGGCCCCAACTTTGCGAAACTCGTCCCGGCACAGGCCCGGCTGTTTCGTGGATAATAAAGCTGTATGGGCACCAACGTAACGGAGCAAGCCTTAATTGTCAGGTTTAGGCAACTGCCTGCCGAGAGCCAGCAGGAAGTGCTGAACTTTGCCAAGCGCCTCAGTCCGGCCCGTAAACTTCCGCTCCGAAGTCTTGAAGGCTTGTGGGCCGGCGAAGGGGTGAACATCACCGACGAGGACCTTGCTGAGATTCGCCGGGAAATGGGGGGCAACTTCCCGCGCGAAGACTTCTTTAAATGAGTTCCTGTGCGCTGGAATCCATCTCGCCCACCGTACACCCGGAGAAGCAGCTTGAAATTGCGACGGCCTAAGCCATAATGGACTTGTATGGGCACCAACGTGATCGAACAAACGGTGATTGCAAAAATCCGGGAGCTGCCGTCCGAAAAACAGCAGGAAGTTCTCAACTTCGTTAACGGCCTGGAATCAGCGCCCAAGCGCCCGCTGAAGAGTCTGGCGGGTTTGTGGGCGGACCACAAGGGCGATATCACCGAGGAAGATATCGCGGAGTTGCGTAAGGAAATGTGGGGCAATTTCCCTCGCGACGATTTCTGATGGCGCGATTGGTCCTCGATACTCACGCCGTCCTTTGGTATATCAAACTGGATCAGCGTCTGTCGCGCCGGGCCTTTGCCTTGATCGAAGAGGCGGCGGCCAACGGAGATAAGTGTCTGGTCTCGGCCATCAGTTTGGCGGAGGCTACTTACTTGGTGGAAAAGCGACGGATTGAGCAATCCCTGTTTCAGCGGTTGATTGACGCCATGGAGGATCCCCATAGCAACCTCGTCGTCGCGCCGCTCGACTTCTCGATTGCCCGCTTTTTGGCCCAAGTGCCGCGCGACCAAGTCCCGGACTTGCCAGACCGCGTCATCGCCGCGACCGCTCTCGCGTTCGGTCTTCCGCTCGTCACGCGGGACGGCAAAATTCGGGCTTCGGGGATTGAGACGGTCTGGTAACGTCACTGGACTCCCTTCAGCAGCTCTTCGAGCGCCTGTAAGCTCGGGACGCCGTCGATGCGCTGGCCATTGACGAAGATCACCGGACTGCCACGGAGGCCACGCTTCAGGGCTTCGGCAATGTCGGCCTCGACTCGCGGCGTATAGAGGCGGTCGCTAAGGGCTTTGGCGAAGTCGGCTTCGTTGAGGCCCAAGGTGCCGGCGTGGGCGATCAGATCTTGCTCGCGCAAGCCGTCCTGGTGAGCGAGGATGTAGGCGGCGAATTCCCAGAAACGGTCTTGCCTTGCGGCGATCATGGCCGCGTCGTGGGCGAGCGCCGCTTGGGGGTGGAAGGTGAGCGGGAAGTTGCGGAACTGCAGCCGGACTCTGCCCTCGTGCTGGCTCATGAACGTCCGCACCACCGCTAACGCCGGTTGGCTCACCGGACTCTGCAAGTCGGCAAAGAACTCCACCGTCACCGGCGCATTCGCCGGACCCTGGCTCATCTTGCTCTCGGGAATCTCGGCCAGCGCCTTGGCTCGCAATTGCTCGCCGCCGATGAGTTCCTTCAACTGGTCATACGTGCGGGCACCACTGTATTCCTTGCCGTCGATGAAGAAGGTGGGGGTGCCGTTCACCTTCAGGCGCGCGCCTTCGGCTTGGTCGGCGGCGACTTGCGTCTTCACGTCGTCGCTGTCGAGGTCTTGGGCGAAGCGCTGCGGGTCCAGGCCGAGTTTGCCGGCGTAAGTGAGTAAGTCGGCGCGCTTCAGTGCCCCTTGGTTGGCAAAGAGCAGATCGTGCATCTCCCAGAACTTGTTCTGCTTCCCGGCAGCGGCCGCAGCTTGGGAAGCGAGTTGGGCGTCGGCGTGGAAGCTGAGCGGGAAGTGCCGGAACTTCACTTGCGCCTTTACTCCGGGTACGCCCTTGGTAGAGAGCTCATGGACGGGTTGGGCGAAGCGAGCGCAGAACGGGCATTGGAAGTCGGAGAAGACCTCAATGGTGACCGGCGCGGGGTCGATGGCCAGGAGCGATAACAACAGTAGCGGGTTCATCGGGTCACCTTTGAAAATGGCGGCCACTCGCGGGCCTGGAACTTCTCGTCCACGATCCGGTCTTTGGTGCCGGGCGGCAGCACCTGCAAGGACTTGAGGAACTCGATCAGCGAATCCTTGTCATACTCCGGCAGCGCCTCGAAGGACTTGCGCGACGCGAGGGCCTCTCCCGAGTGCGCCAGCACGGACCGCCGCAAGGTAGTGAATAAACCGTGGTGGAAGAACGGCGGTTCGTTGGCCGCGCCCCAGAGGCGCTTGGTGATAAAGCGGCGATTGCCCTCGCGGAACTTGGGCGACCACGGGTTCTGGTTCATGTCGAGCGGCTCGGCGTCGTCCACGCCGCCGATGTCGTGGAACTTAAAGTCGGTATAGGCCTCCACCCAGACGATGCCTTGCTTGTTCGGGCTCAGCCGAGGCGCTGGCAGGATGTCGCTCGAAAGATCCACATTTACGTTCGGCACCTCGCCGCTGCGCAGATTGCCAGGCGGGTTGTACGGATTGGGCTCGGAGTAGATCCAGCCCTGCTTGTCGAGCGGCAGCCGGGGAATGTGGCAGGTGGCGCAGCCGATGCGCTCGAAGACATGCTCCCCGTTCAGCACGGCTCGCTCGATGACGGGGTTGCGAGAGATCACGCGGCCGGGGACTTGCAGCGCGGCTTGCCAGATGCTGACGGCGGTGACGTCGCCGCGAGTGAGTTCGTTCGTAAAGCCGTCACCATCGGGATCGGTGTCCGTGCCGAAGCGCTCGGTGGACTGAATGCCGTGGTGATGGTTGTAGGCGTTGTTGGTGAACTCACGAATCGAGACGACGTTGCCGGCCTGGTGCCAGGGTCGGATGATGAGCTTTGGCGGATCATTCGAACTGGTGGTGATCAGGCTCTGGCGGGGGAGTCCGGTCACGGCGGTTGTATCCCAGAGTCCACCTTTGGTTAACGTGAGCTTACCGAACGAGATGCCCTTGGCCACTAACTCCTTGGTTTGGCCACGTTGCATGGCATCGCGGATGCACTGTAGGTCGTTGGTGATCTGGCGGGCAAGCATTTCGAGGTAGCCGGCACCGAACATGCCCGTGGAGGAGCGCAGGTTCGAGATCGCTTGAACCGAAACGGGCTGGCCCGACTCGTCGACGGTGCCTTTGGTTGGGAGTTTGTCAGCGGGGTCGAAGGTGACGGCGTCGAAGCGCTGGCCGAGCACGAAGACGTTGGTGACGAAGTCGCCGCCACCACCGGCAATGCCGTAAGGAGCGTTGTGGCAACCCGCGCAGGAGTTCGCGTCGGGGGCGGAAATCCGGTTGAAGGCTCGCGCGCCTGTAAGGGGCTGAGTGGGGTCGGACAGCGGTCGGCCGGTACCTTTGGTGAGCGGGCGCCCGCCACCCTCTTGCTCCGTCCAGTTGGCCGTAAAGAGCAGCTTGCCGTGGGAGAGCATCGCGGCCAGGTCCACCCCATCCTTGAGGTGTTCCGGCACGGACCGCTCTTGCCCAATGCTCTGGGCAATCAGAGGGAGCGCGACCAGGAACAATAAGTGGGACAGGCCTCCCGGCCTGTCCCGACGTCGAAGCCGCGATTCGTGGGCCGCATCAACATGCTCCTCCCCGCGTGGGATACTGAGGGTCGGAGCTTCGCTCATGCCCCCCCTGCCCATCGCCATTCCCCATCCAGCGATTGACGACTTCTGCCAGCGCAATCACATCCAGAAGCTGTCCCTGTTCGGATCGGTGCTCACGCCCCGATTCGGCGATCGCAGCGACGTGGATGTGCTGGTGGAATTCGCGCCCGGCCGCACGCCCGGCCTCTTCGGCGCGGCTCGGATGGAGCGGGAGCTGTCCGCGCTTTTCGGCAGGAAGGTGGATCTGCGCACATTGCACGATCTCAGCCTCGGCTTCCGCGACCAGGTGGTCGCATCCGCACTTACGCAGTATGAATCCCGCTGACCGGCTCCGCCTGGAGCACATGCTGGCCTCGGCCCGAGCTGCGATGAGTTTCGCGAGCGGCAGAAGCCGGGAGAATCTGGCGAGAGATCGTATGCTCTTAAGGTCAATCGAGCGAGAACTCGAAATCGTGGGCGAAGCGGCAAATAAGGTGTCCAAAGAATTCCGGTCGGCCCATCCGGAGATTCCCTGGGAAGACATGATCGGCATGCGCCATCGTCTGATCCACGCATATTTCGACGTCGATCTCGACATGGTCTGGCAGACCGTAATGGAGGATCTTCCCAATCTGGCGCCACTGCTGGAAGCCGCGCTGGGCGAATGAGGGCAGTTCGTCCCACGTAGGGCGGACTTCCGCCCGCGCGGGGCTTTAGCTCCGCTGAAAGCCGACCTACGTTTGGCACCATTTGACAGGAACCTCATCATTCCGCTGCTCCGTGCGATCCTAAGGACAGGGGTCCCGACGAATGACTATCCTGCCGATCGCCATTCCACAGCAAGCGATAGATGACTTCCGCGCGCGGCATCACATGCGGAAATTGTCGCTGTTCGGTTCGGTGCTGACGGAGCGGTTCCGGCCGGATAGCGATATCGACGTCCTGGTGGAATTTGAACCGGGACACGTTCCCAGCCTGCTCGGGATCGCGGGGATGGAAATCGAACTCGCGGATCTGTTGGGCCAGAAGGTCGATCTGCGAACCGCGGAGGACTTGAGCCGATACTTTCGTGACGAAGTGGTCGCTTCGGCGGTCGTGTTCGCGGAAGGCGCCGCGAGCGGATCGCTTTGATCGCATTCGCGTGCAGCACATGCTCGACGCCGCCCGTGAGGCAATGGACTTTATGGGTGACCGGCGGCTATCGGATCTCGCCAAGGACCGCGTGCTGCTGCTCGGTTTGGTGAAAGAAATTGAGATTATCGGTGAGGCTTCCAACCAAATTTCAGGGACCGAGCAAGGTTGCGCTCCCGAAATCCCATGGGCCAAGATCATCGGGATGCGCAATCGGCTGATCCACGCATATGCCGATGTGAATATTGAATTGGTGTGGAAGACCGTTTCGATGGATCTCCCGGTCCTGGTTGCGCAGTTGGAGGCCTTGCTGGCTGGTAAACCATAGCGTCGCCGGGACGCGAGTTGAATACCTTCCGCCCCCAGACCTAACTGACCGTCAAGTCGGAAAGCGACCTCCACTCGGCGGTCTATGCTGATGGGGGACACTCTCGGGTGATCGTGAGTGATCGCATCGGTGGGCATTTCGTGTGCATTTCGTGGGTGGCGTCGTGTCATAGCAGACTGTCCCTCATCGCGGTCCGTCCCTCATCGCGGTCCGGATCCACAACGCCGAAGCCACCCTCACGGGAGGAGGCAAAGCGGGTCTTGACTGACTGCATCGGCGGGTAGTTGAGCGACCGTTTTGTGGGTGTGGTCGTGTCATAGCAGACTGTCCCTTATCTCCCACAAGATGAAGAAGATCTGCCTGCCGGCGGCCGAGTATGAGATGGTGCCGGGTACGGAAGCGGGCAAGCAGCCTCGGCGCACGGTGAAGCCCGGGTCGTTTGTGATGCTTTTAGTAGCGAAATAGAGCCTTAGTCACTGTAATAAAATAAGTGTAGCATTATGAGCGAGGCGAGATGGTGTAGTTCCATTCGCCGTGGAATGGGTCTGGGAGCAGTTGGATGGCGGCAAAGTCCTGTTTGCCGACCTTGACGCCTTTCGGGTACTTGCCCGTGTCCAGTTGGCTTTGAACCTGAAGGCCCGTTCTCGTGGTGGTGGCGGCGATCAGATTGACGATGACTTCATGACTTACAAGCGGTTTGCCGCGCCAGTTTTTCGTGATGAAGGAAAACAGACGATGTTCGATTTTGTTCCATTTGCTGGTTCCGGGCGGGAAGTGGCAGACGGAGATCTCCAGCCTGGTTTCATCGGCCAGTTTCTGTAACTCCAGTTTCCATAACCGCACTCGCGACCCGTTGCTGCCTCCTCCGTCCGCTGTAATCAGGAGTTGCCGGGCATCGGGATAAGCCTCTCGTCCCATCATGCTCCACCATCGCCTGATACTTTCGACAGCGAATGCCGACGTGTCATGATCAGTGCCGACGCTAACCCAGCCTTCGTTCCGCCCCAGATCGTAAACTCCATAGGGAGTGTCTTTCTGCTTTTCGAAATCGTGCACTTTGACAGGTTCGGGCTGGCCCTTCGGATGCCATTCGCGGCCTCCATTCTTGTATTCCCCCACCTGTTCCTTCTTTTTCGCGTCTACCGAAATCGTCGGCTGGCCGCTCTTCAGGAACGCCGTGGCCCGCGCATTGATGTGTTCAAACTGAGCATTGCGGTCCGGATGTGAAGAACCCTCTTTCGTTTTGCGGTTCGCCTGCAGGCTGTATTTCTGTTGGTGCAGCAACTCCGCCACCAACATATGGCTCACCTTGTGTCCCTGTGCCTGCAGTTCCTCAGCCAGATTCCGCACGCTCTTGCAGGTCCAACGAAGCGGAGACTGAGGGTCTCCTCGGGTTACCGGCTCCAATAGCTTTTCCAAGTCTGATAAGAGAGTCGGCTCTTTGAACAACGTCTTCTTCCGCCCGCCGCCCTTCTGACGGATCGGCAGCCGCGTCCCCTGTGAGCGATCCGGCTTCTTTTGTAATTCCGTCAAACCCACAGCGATCGCTCGCCGGGAAACGCCACTGGCGCGCGCGACCAAAGATATGCCGCCCCGCCCATGGGCGACGCTCTCCGCAGCCGCCCACAACCGCCGCGAGCGCTCATCCAACCACACCCCCAACTGTGAGAAACGCTGCCTGATCTCAGATTCACTCGCCACAAGAACATTCTATGCCACAAATGTTTTAATTGCGACACTTATTGTTTTACAGTTGCTAA